>JBCBOT010000008.1:0-61557 GCA_039821165.1 Planctomycetota bacterium
GTCTCCGTTGAATAGAGGCGACAGACAAACCGATCTCCTTCACGGTCGTTCCACAGAATCTGTTTCCCGTCGTCGCCGATCCACTGCAGCATGCAACCTTGTTGCCAGCCCCAAGCGTTACTCGTACCGATCTCTGTCCAGCGATCACCGTCACTCGTGTCCACGTAGCCCACGGCAATCCGGTCCTCCCCCGTCGGCGAGCGGCCCTCGAAGGACACCTCGTTGGAGAGCACCAGCGTGTTGGTGGGGTCGAACTCTCGCTTGTCGTAATAGCCGAACCAGTGATGCGCTGGTCCTCGTGTGATGGCGCGACACGGAACGAATGTTTCGAGTGGCCCCGTTTCTGCGGCGAATCCGTTCGCCCCGCTAAGAGCAAGCGAACCGGCGGTGAGTCCCGCGAACTGTCTGCGTGTAATTCTCATGGTCGCTGAAAGTGGGAAGGAGTTTGGGATCCGCAGTGTAAATCAATCGCCCTCAAGGCATGGCCTTTGAACGCGAAGACGGGCGATCACGCAGATGGCTACAGTCGCTGCCCCCTTTCGAATCAGAAACATGTTCACAAAACTACTCGTGACAGCCCGATCCCCCAGTCTCAGCAGCGATATGAAATACGTCATCGTGATCCCGGACGGATGCGCCGATGAACCGATCGAAGCGCTCGGCGGTAAAACACCGCTCCAGGCCGCACAACTCCCAGCGATGGATGCGATCGCCGAAAGAGGCCGTGTGGCGCTGAGCAATAACACGCCCGAACAATGGCCGGCCGGAAGCGAAATCGCAAATCTGTGCCTTTTCGGGTACGACCCGGATGTCTACTTCACGGGGCGAGCCCCCCTCGAAGCGGCCGCCGGTGGGATCACACTGGGCCCGCACGACTTTGCGGTCCGTTGCAACTTGGTGACGATCGAAGACCAAATCATGGTCGACTTCACGGCCAATCACATCTCGACCGAGGAAGGAACAGAACTTCTCAAGGCCGCGGGCGGAGCGTTACTCGCAGACAACGACCGTTTCGAGTTTGTCCCGGGTGTCAGCTATCGCAACCTGCTGATCTATCGTGGCGATGAGAACACGCCACCGCCATTTTCGACGGAAACACGCACTCGCGCACCTCATGATCTCACCGATCTCAGCGTCGCCGATGATTTCCCGCGTGGCCCCGGCAGCGACATTCTCGTCAAGTTGATGAATGGTTCCGCCGAAGTCTTCGCGGATCACCCGGTCAACACGGCTCGCGCGGCCGCCGAAAAACGAGTCGCAACAAATGTCTGGCTGTGGGGTCTCGGTGGCGCTCCTGCGATGCCGACCTTTGAAGAGCGTTTCGGCGTTCGCGGGGTGATGATCACGGCGGTGGACTTGCTGCGTGGCATCGCCTCCTTTGCCGGTTGGCCCCGCATTGAAGTCCCCGGCGCGACGGGTTACCTGGATACGGACTACAAAGGAAAAGGCGAAGCGGCGATTCAAGCGCTCGACGAATACGACCTCGTCTGCGTCCATATCGAAGCCCCCGACGAAGCGTCCCACGAAGGCCGTCACGTCGCCAAGATCGAAGCACTGCAGCAAATCGACACGCACATCGTCGGACCACTCGCCGACGCGCTCGCCAAACATGGCGACCACCGAATCCTGGTCACGCCCGACCATCCCACTTTTTGCAGCACCAAGAAACACACCCATGGCATGGTGCCGTTGGCGATGGCCGGAAGCGGCATCGATCCCGATGGCCAAACCACCTACGACGAGATCGCCGCCGAGGCGTCCGGCACACGTTTTGAAAAAGGCTGGGACCTGATGGACTCCTTTGTTCAAAAAGCAAACACGCCGTCGGCTTAAAAACGCAACCCGGACAATCAACGAGTTCTCATGTCCTTAATCGTTCAAAAGTTCGGCGGCACAAGCGTTGCCGATGTCGAGAAGATCCGTGCCGCAGCCCGCAAAGCCATCCGAGCACAGCGGCAAGGTCATCGCGTGGTGATGGTCGTCAGCGCGATGGGCAAGAACACGGATCGACTGCTTGAACTCGCCGCCGAAGTCGGCCCCAACCCGCCGGCCCGCGAGATGGACATGTTGCTCAGCACGGGTGAACAAGTCAGCGTCGCGCTTGTTGCCATGGCCATCCACGAACTCGGCAGCGAAGCGGTCAGTTTGACGGGCGGTCAAATCGGAATGCAAACGGACAGCAGCTTTAGCAAAGCCCGGATCCGATCGATCTCCACCGACCGCATCGAACGTTTGCTCGATGAAGGCAAGATTGTGGTCGCGGCGGGTTTTCAAGGCATCGACGAAGAACGCAATATCACCACGCTTGGTCGCGGCGGCAGTGACACCACGGCCGTCGCATTGGCTGCCGTTCTCAAAGCCGACGCGTGTGAGATTTACACCGATGTCGATGGCGTCTACACAACGGACCCTCGGCTGCTACCCGAAGCGCGACGGGTCGACGTCATCAGCTACGACGAAATGCTCGAATTGGCGAGCCTCGGAGCGAGCGTGATGCACAATCGCAGTATCGAATTCGCAAAAAAGTTTGACGTGCCGATTCACGTCCGCAGCAGCTTCTCCGACACCGAGGGCACAATGATCGTCACCGAACAGGAGTCTCGATCCGCTCCTGTCAGCGGCGCAGCGATGACGCCTGACGAAGCCCGCGTGACCATCCTTGGTGTCCCCGACGTCCCGGGTAAGAGCTTGCAAATCTTTTCGGCAATCGCCGACAAAAAGATCGCCGTCGACATGGTCGTGCAGAACGTCGGCGACGGAGGTAAAGCCGACATCTCGTTCACCGTTCAGCGAGACGATCTCGACACCACACTCTCAGCGATCGACAACGTGTTCGATGAGATCGGCGCCGACCGTATCACTCACGATGACGACGTCAGCAAGGTCTCCGTCGTCGGGGCGAACATGGTGACGCAAGCCGGTGTGGCCAGCAAAATGTTCCGCGCACTCGGCGAAGCGGGCGTCAATATTCACATGATCACCACGAGCGAAATCAAAATCAGCGCGTTGGTGCCGCGGTCCCAGGCCAGTGACGCACTTCGCGCGGTGCATCAGGCGTTCTCACTTCACGAGAAACCCGCCGATGCCAAATCGTGGACCCAAATCAAAGCCGACCGTGAGGGCGTGGAAGTCGCGACGCTGATTAGCCGCTTGCGAGATGACGCGTTGGAAGCACTCACGCTGACCGGGATTTCGGTCCTCGAAAAACAAGCTCGAGTGACATTGTTCGGCGTGCCCGATCAACCCGGCATCGCGGCCGACATGTTCGAGCAGATCGGTGCCGCGGGCATCCCCGTCGACATGATCGTTCAAGGCTTCGACGGCGAAGACGGCTCCACGAGCGTCAGTTTCACCGTGGATGAAGAGGCACTTGGTGCCAGCCAGGAAGTTGCCCGCAAGATTGCGGCAGGCCATGGCATGCGCGACGTCCAGGGCGGAGGCGACATCGTCAAGGTAACGGTCAGCGGCATCGGCTTGCGCAGCCACACCCACGTCGCCACCCTCCTCTTTGAAACACTCTCGGCGGCGAAGATCAATGTTCAAATGATCGGGACCAGCGAACTCCAAGTAAACGCCGTCATCGCGGCCCAAGCCGCCGAAGAGGCCCAATCCGGGCTCGAAAAAGTCTTCGCAGAGTCGCTCAACGGGGCAAACCAAGAGGGGTGATACGCTTGAGGCGGCTCTCGAGAGGTGATTTCGCTTCTGAGCCATGGTGATCGCCTCGGTTTTCAGCGGGGCAGGGCAGTGCGGCCAGGACAGTGCGGCCGGAAAACCGACGCTGGACTCCCAAACCACCGCAAGCCGTTGCCGATCGGCTTCGTTCCCGAAATTCCTGCCCACTCGACGCTCCCACTTGTCGCCGCGGCAATCATGATGGTGCGCGTCACGCCGAGAAGAATTTACGCTCGCTACCGACCAAACCATTCACATCATGAAACGACTGCTCTCTTTGGTACTGTTGCCCCTGGTTTTCACTTCGGTCCTCACTGCGGCGGACGAGACCGCGAACAGTGAATGGTTCCGACACGCATCGATCTCGCCGGACGGCAAGACGATCGCGTTCAGCGCCAAGGGTGACCTCTATGTCGTTTCCGTCGACGGCGGTCTGGCACGAGCCTTGACGACACACTCTGCGTGGGAAGGTCATCCGGTTTGGTCGCATGATGGAGAACATCTCGCGTTTGCTTCGGACCGCCACGGCAACCTCGACGTGTTCTTGATGCCCGCAACGGGCGGCACGGCAACGCGTCTGACGCATCACTCCTCGAACGACATCCCCAGCGACTTCACCCCCGAAAACGACGCGATCCTGTTTTCCTCCGCGCGAACGGACGCAAAAGAATCCAGTCACTTCCCGACCTCTCGTATCACCGAACTCTATTTGGTGCAAACGTCCGGCGGCACACCCGCGATGGTTTCGACCATCGCCTCCTCCGAAGCGCGTTTCAACGACACGGGCAAGAAGGTCTTCTACCGTGACGAGAAAGGGTACGAGATCGAATTCCGCAAGCACGACGTGTCAGCATTCGCTCGAGACATCTGGGTCCACGACCTCGAATCGGGCTCGCACACACAACTGACAACGTTTGCGGGCGGAGACCACAATCCGGTGTGGTCCCAAGGAAAGGTTTACTATCTCTCCGAAGACAAGACGAACAACTTCAACGTTTGGCAAATGTCAGCCGACGGAAGTTCAAAGAAGCAACTGTCGTCTTTCGAGACACACCCCGTGCGGCATCTCTCGGTGTCGGACAAGGGTCTGCTTTGCTTCACACAACATGGTTCTATCTACGTGCAAACAGGCGGCGGTCAAGCGAAACACGTTGCCGTTGAGTTTCAGTCCGACGTGCAAGCCAGCCCCTATGAAACGAAATCGTTAAGCGACATCTCCGAGTTCGCGGTCTCACCGAACGGGAAAGAAATCGCGATCGTTTCTCGCGGTGAAATCTTCGTGACCAGCCGCGATTTTCGCACCACCGTTCGTGTCACCAACACTCCCGAGCAAGAACGCAGCGTTTCATTTCACAAGGACGGCCGCACACTGCTGTACGCCGGCGAGCGCGACGGCAAATGGAAACTGTACGAAGCCGCCCTCACCGACGAACGTGAGAAATATTTCTTCTCCTCTACCCAAATTGAGGAAGAGGAAATCTACGCCGCGGACACGGAGAGTTTTCAGCCGAAATACTCGCCCGACGGAGAGAAGATCGCATTTCTCGCCGGACGTGACGAAATCCAAGTGCTTCACCGCAAAACCGGTGACACCAACGTCGCGCTCGGAAAGGAGCACAACTACTCGTATTCCGATGGCGATATCACGTTCGACTGGTCACCCGACAGTGAGTGGTTGATCGCGGACTACGCACCACGCGGCAGACTGTTTATTCCGAACATCGGCATCTTTCCTGCCGATGGTTCCGCTCAACCGATCGACATCAGTCGCTCCGGCTACACCGACGGGGCGCCGGTTTGGTGCCGCGGAAGCAACGCCGTCATCTGGGCCAGCGCTCGTTACGGTCAACGCGACCATGGAAGTTGGGGACGGGAATTTGATGTGATCGCGACCTTCCTGGATCAAGACGCCTACGACAAATTCACGCTCAGCAAAGAAGAATACGAGTTGGCGAAAGAGCTAAAAGAAGCCAACAAGAAAGGTGATGACAAAGAATCGGACGACGAATCCGAGTCCGTCAACATCGATTGGGAAGACCTCGACGACCGCACGGTTCGACTGACCAACAACTCAGCCGACATCATGCAGGCTCACCTTTTGAAAGACGCTTCGAAGTTGCTCTATCTCAAGAGCGACGCCAACGGGAGCGAACTCTGGGAACGTGACTTCCGAGAAGACAGTGACAAACTGATCAAGAAATTCGGTTCGGATGCCGCCTTTGAATTTTCGGCCGACGAGAAATCCATCTTCTTCCTCTCCGGAGGTTCGCTCAGTCACGCGAAAGTCGATTCGATGGAAAACGCCAAACCGATCTCCTTCGCGGCGACGATGGAACTCAAACCGGCCGAGGAGCGGGCCTACATGTTCCAGCACGGCTGGCGACAAATCAAAGACAAATTCTACAAACCTGACTTTCACGGCATCGATTGGGATGCGATGAAGGTCGCCTACGAAGCCAAGCTTCCCTCGATCAAGAACAACCGAGACCTGGCGAATCTGATGGCCGAAATGACCGGTGAACTGAACGCCTCACACATCGGTGTTTCCTACCGTCCGCGTCCCGCCAAAGGCAGTGACCGCACCGCATCCCTCGGCGTCATCTTCGATTTGAGCGACACTTCAGGTCCGCTCACGATCGCCGAAGTCCTCGACAAGAGTCCGCTCAAAAAAGTCAAAAGCAAGATCCAGGCGGGCATGAAACTGACTGCGATCGACGGAGTGAAACTCGATGGAACCAAGAACCTCGCGAGCCTCTTGAACCACAAGTCGGGTAAACGGGTGCGATTGTCGGTCACGCGCGAAGACGGCACGCGTTTCGATGAAGTGACCATGCCGATTTCGACCGGTGCTGAGTCCGAACTCATGTACGAGCGGTGGGTGAAGAGCCGCCGTGAGTTAGTGGAAAAACTCTCCGAAGGGCGACTCGGATACGTTCACGTTCGTGGAATGAACGACCCAAGCTTCCGAGTCGTGTACTCGGAAATCCTCGGCCGCAACTTTGACAAAGAAGCCATCGTGGTCGACACGCGTTGGAACGGCGGCGGTTGGTTGCACAACGATCTTGCCAAGCTTCTTTCGGGTGAAGAGTACGTCACCATGCATGTTCGAGGGCGTCAGTACCACGGCGACTCGCTCGACCAGTGGAACAAACCCTCGATCTTGGTGATGGGCGAAGGTAATTACAGCGACGCGCACGCGTTTCCGTTCACCTACGATGCATTGGATATCGGCGAGATGGTCGGCATGCCGGTACCGGGCACCATGACGGCGGTTTGGTGGGAAACCTCACTTTCCGGCGACCTTCGCGTCGGCGTGCCCCAAGTCGGTATGAAGAACAAGCAAGGCGAATACCTTGAGAACAATCAAACCGAACCCGACCACCTCGTCAAAAACGATCCTCAATCGACCGCGACCGGCGAGGATAAACAGATCGCGAAAGCGGTTGAGGTGATGCTGAAACAACTGGACAAAGAGTGAGACTCGCCAGCAGCACCCTTTGTAGCCGAGTACGAATCACAAACGGCTGAACCGCACGAATCGCACTCGGTTTCCGAACGAGTCCAGTCGCAAGTTTCAAACGCGACGAGTCGTCGTTCGTGCAACCAATCGCCCTGACGACGCCGGCTCCACGTCTTTTCCGAGTGGAACGGTGCAGCCACTTGGTCCGACCGGAGGTCAACGGGGCTCGTTTTGACGGATCGATAGATCCCCTGGCAGAGCCAATCGATCGTTAGCGGTCCTGCGATCGAGATCACGATCGCATTATCTCGATTCCCATTCGGTAACTGACGATCAGGGAACGAACCGCGAGTGCTCGCTATCGCCTTGCGAAAGGTTTCAGCAGCAATGCGCGCCACAACACACTCGTCGATGAGGAACCCGACCAAGAACGGGCGACAAACATTACCGAAAAGTCCCGAACCTGAAGCCGATTCCGAACGACAAAGAAGAGGTCTCCGAGCATGCCGTACGCGAGCAAGACCCCAACCCTGCCGACCTCTTCGTCAACGTCGTAAAACCGAAACTCGGATCAACTGACGAAGATCGCTCCGGACAAAACCACCAACAGTCGACGTTGAATGATCGGCCACATCGGGGCGTCCCTCGAATAGTGCGGATTGAGGAGAAAAGGAGTAAACGCAGGTCTTCCACGCCGGGTCCGCATCACTCAGACCGCGTTCCTTTTGGCGACATTCTCGAAATCCACACAAATCCATTTCCCCACTTCTCAAAATTTAGCCATGACTCTCCCGTTCGTTACCGTTGACGTCTTCACCACCGAACCCTTCGGTGGTAACCCACTCGCCGTCGTCTTGAACGCCGACGCTCTCAACGACGCGGACATGCAGCGGATTGCGATGGAGTTCAACCTTTCCGAAACGACATTCATTCGCACACCAAAAGACCCCGCGAATGCCGCCGACGGCCGAATCTTTACACCGCGTGCTGAAATTCCGTTTGCCGGTCATCCGAATGTCGGCACCGCATTCGTCTTGGCGAGTTCTCGTGACGACAAACCGAGCGACCTGGTCTTCGAAGGCCAAGCGGGACTTGTCCGGTTGAGCCTCCTGCGTGACGACGATGGGACACTGACGGGAGCCGAACTCGCGGCGCCTCAAGTCTTCGCCCGGGGTGAGGACTTTTCGCCGGAACAGATCGCCGAAGTTCTTGCGTTGCCAGCGGATCAGATCGAAACCGCGAACCATCTCCCCTGTGTGATCTCGTGCGGGACTCCTTTTGCGACCGTGGAAGTCAAATCACGCGAAGTACTCGCGAACGCTCGTGTCCGCACGGACGCCTACGAGCGTCATTTGCCGACGAGTGTTGCGACGGGCTTGCACGTCTACACGCGCGACGCGGGTGAAGGGTTTGACGCGGAAGTTCGCATGTTTGCGCCGACAGTGGGCGTCCCCGAGGATCCGGCAACAGGCAGCGCCAACATCGCATGGATGGGCCTCATGGCCAGTCTCGAAAACGCAAGCGAAGGACATTTCTCACGCGTCGTCTCACAGGGCGTCGACATGGGCCGGCCGAGCGTGATGCACTGTAAAGCAGAAAAAGTCGGCGGCGAGGTGCTTCAGACGTGGATCGGCGGATCGGTTGTGCCCATGATGACGGGCATCATCGATCCCGCAGGCTCCTAAGATGCTCCGAAACACACTGACACTCGCGACCCTGATTCTTTCTGCCCCCGTCCTCCACGCCCAGCATTGGCCCCAAGCATCCGGCCCGAATCTGAATTGGCAGGTCGATGGTGAAGCGGTACCACTCCAATGGTCGGCAGCAGCGAATGAGAATATCCGCTGGCGAACCACGCTTCCCGAAGGCGGACAAAGCGCGGTTACCGTTTGGGGCGAATGTGCGTTCGTTACGACGCATCGTCCGATGGAGGAATCGAGTGACCGACTCGAATCCGATCTGATCGGATATTGCCTCGACGCAGACACTGGAGGCATTCGTTGGCGGGTTGAATTGCCGGGTACCGACCCCGTTCAGACGGCGGGCATCTTCAGTGACGCGACCGTTTTTGCGCCGATCACCGATGGCGAGCACGTTTGGTTCTTCAATCGTTGCGGATCGATGGGTTGCTTCGACATGGACGGCAACGCCGTCTGGCAACGCACCTTTGAACCGAGACCGCGGCACACCAATCGGCAATGCGAACCCATTCTCATCGGAAACAAGATTCTGACCGTGGAAGTCCGTGACAAGCAAGCCGGACAACAACTCCAACGTCACAAGCCGGTCCCCGATGGAATCGATCCACGCGATGTTTGGACGTATCTCCACGCTATCGACAAGAAGACCGGCGAAGTGCTCTGGGTCGGCGAGTCCGGCACGGCCGTCCATAACACACCCGTCGCTTCCAAGCTCTCAGATGGCCGATGGGCCATCGCCCACGGACGTGGAGGAGGTCACGGACCGCTCGAAAAACCCTACGGCGTCAGTCTCACGCTCGCCGAGTCCGGAAAGACGCTTTGGAGCAGGGAGTTCAACAGTGACTGCGCGTTCAATTCTCACTGGAACGCGAACGGAGTCTACTGGTTCGAAAAACAAACACATCATGTCCTGGACACCGCGACAGGAAAGACGATTCGCAGTACCGACGTAAGCCGAAACGCCGACGTCACCGAACCGTGGAAACCCCACGAGAACGCGACCCGACGAATCGGTGTCGAGGTTCGCGTCGGACGCAAGATGCCATGCACCAACCAGACCAACATCGTCGTCGGCGACTGGCACTATTTCCTCGCACACGACGTGATCGCCATCGGACGGGTTCACGTTGTCTCCGGGAAGACCGAATACTTGCGGGTCCCCATCGCCGTGATTGCCGGTGACGACGGCCGCGACTCCAACCGATGGATTTGGGAGAAGAGAGACGCACCCGTGCTCGACACCAAAAACTCGCGTGGAATTGACATCGCACTCGACAAGCGGGCCAAGAAGTCTGGTTGGGGGCACGTCTCGGCGGCGAGTCCGATTCGAGTCAACGACTACCTCTTCTTTCCAATCATGAACGGCACCGTTTACGTCGTCGACACGCGTGCCAAGGTTCTCGACGAAACCGCGCTCGTCGCCATCAACGACCTCGGCAGAACCGGAGAAACATGGACACTGGCGTCATTCAGTTACGCCCGTGGTCGACTCTACATGCACACGATGAAAGAAGTGCTCTGCATCGAGCAACAGTAAGGGGCACATGAATACGGCACCACTCACCACTCACCACTCACCACTCACCACTCACCACTCACCACTCACCACTCACCACTCGCTACTCGCTACTCGCTACTCGCTACTCACAACTCGCTACCCAATCTCCACCACCACCTTTCCGAAGTGGCTTCCGCTCTCGAGGTAGTCATACGCCGCAGTCAGTTCACCAAATGGAAAGACTCTGTCGACAATCGGCTTGATCTGATGTTCCGCGAGAAATGCATTCATTCGCTCGAACATCGCATGACTGCCGACATAAATACCGTGCAAATTGACGGCTTTGGAGACCAGCGGAAACAAGCCCGCGGGACTCGGATCGAATCCGGTCAGCACACCGATCATGGAGATCGTTCCCCCGGCGCCGACGGCCTTCATTGACTTTTCGAATGTCCCGGGGCCGCCGACTTCCATCACATGGTTGACGCCACGCTTGTTGGTCAGCCCCCAAGCCTGCTGATCCCAATCGGGCACCGATTTGTAGTTGATCGTGTGTGCCGCACCGAGTTCTTTTGCTCGCTCCAATTTTTCATCGGAACTGGAAGTGATGATCACTTCGCCGCCCGCAGCGGTTGCCATCTGCAACGCACAAACCGACACACCGCCGGTACCCAAGCACAACAACGACTGTCCCTCACCAAACGGTTGGCCGCGCTCAAATAGAGCCTGCCAAGCCGTCAACGCCGCGCAGGGTAAACACGCGGCTTCGACGTCACTCAAGTGATCCGGGATTTTCACAACGCCATTGGCCTTTGCCGCGACGAACTCGGCCATCACGCCGTCGCTACTCCCTCCGCGTGCCGCCCGGTGATAGAGCATGTCGAACGGGCCGTCGTCCCACTCGTTGAAGAAGGTCAGTGCGACTCGATCGCCGACCTGGAACTTCGCGACGCCTTCGCCTACGGCAATCACTTCTCCGGCGCCATCGGAGAGCGGCACAATACCGTCGCCACCCATGTTGCCACTTGTGACGAGCAGGTCGCGGTAGTTGAGCGACGCAGCCTTCATCGCCACCAAGACCTCTCCCGCGCCGGCCTCTGGATTGGCAATCTCTTCACAAATCGGCGTGAGCTTGCCCGATGGCTGAGCCCGGAGAACGTATCGTCTCATGATCGAAGCCTCGCTAAGTCATTTAAGTCGTGTCTGCCTGATGGCAGGTCACTGATTCAGGATTCGCGACCTACAGGGGAGGGCAGAGAAGGGAAGAGCACACCAAGGCTCTCACTCGAGCCGAAACGTGTCCTTGATTTCAGCATATTCGCGCCGCGCAACGCGGCCGATCGTCGGCAGCACTTTTTGTTCGACGCAGTCATCGGCGACGTGAAAGTAGACGACCGTGCCGATCACAAGATTCGCGCCGCCGGGCCCAGTTCCCAAACCAATCGCGGAATGCAACCGGCATTCCATGGAAGCGACAGCGGCTTTGACGCGCGGTGGTTTGACTTTGACACACTCGGCGGGCTCAAGTCCCGTGAGTTCGAATTCGTTGACGTCCGGCGCGAGTTCATCGGCGGAACGATGCATCGCCTGAGCGACGGGCTCGGTGACGGTGTTGATCACGAACTCACCGGTTCGACGAATGTTCTCCAACGTATCCTTCGCGAGACCGTGCTTGTCGTTGGCCGGGGCAAAGCAAACGGTCGGCGGGTTGGCCCCGACGCCGGCAAAGAACGAGTACGGAGCCAGATTCGGAATGCCATCGATAGAGAGCGTTGAAACCCAAGCGATCGGACGCGGCGAGATCAACTGCACCATTCGCAAGTAAGTCTCTTGAACAGACAGTTGGTCGACATCGAACTGCATTTCAGTTCCCCGAGAGTTGCTGAACCATGCTGTCGTGAAGCGGTCGGCTCGCGCTGACGCAGAATCTCGGGAGCCAATCGTCCAACTCACCGCCATCGTATGCCGTCAGCCGTGCCCCGGCTTCACGTGCGATCACGGTTCCGGCAGCAGAGTCCCAAGCGGCGACGTTGGTGGCCCAATAAGCGTCGAGTCTTCCGGCGGCAACGTAGCACATGTTGAGCGCGCAGGAACCAAGTCGGCGGAGTGAGCGACAACGTTCGAGAATTTTGACGAAACGGACGACTTCAGGTGAGTCCCCTCGAACGCCCGCGGGAAAACTGCACGCGATGAGCGCCCGGGAGAGGTCCTCGCAATCGCTGACGTGAATCGCTTCGCCGTTGAGATGCGCTCCAGCGCCATCGACCGCGGTAAATAGCTCGTCGGTGACAGGATCGAGAATCACGCCCAACCGCATCTTGCCGGCATGATAGAGCCCGATCGAGACCGCAAACGACTGTAAACGATGCACGTAATTGACGGTCCCATCGAGCGGATCGACGACCCAGCAGGGCGGCGCATCGGCGCGTCCTTCCCGAACCTCGGTCGGCGGATCGTTCTCGCCTTCTTCTTCGCCCACGAACGCGTAACCCTCGAAAGCATCCATCAAGATTTTTCGGATCGCCTTTTGTGAAGCCAGATCCGCATCAGTGACGAGGTCTTTCGGAGCCTTTTCGCTGACGACTCGATCTTTCCAGCGACTGAGTAGTTCCGCTGCGCCGGCGCGTGCCGCATCAATTGCGACGTCGAGGTGTTCCTGATTCACGTTTCGATTTCAAGCCGTCGGAGTTCTTCGAGCCAAAGCCGGATGTCGTTGTCGTATTCCGTGGCCATGTCACTCATGATGAGTTGGCGATGGAACGCGGCAGCGCCGTTATCAACGTAATCGGCGGCCTCGGCGTTTGGGAACCGCAAATCAGCATCCGGAGCGATCAGTCCCTGCAAGAACTGCATCAATAACTCGTTTCGGCTGATGTCTTCAGGGAGGAACTCATGCAAACGCTTGGGTAGTTCACGCTTGGCTTGCAGCAAGTCCGCGACTCGCTCGCACCCGGCGAAGATGTTTCGCCCGCTGAGCAATTCGATCAACACATAGCCCATGCTGGCCAGATCGCTTCGAGGCGTCGCGTGCTTATTTTCCAGCACTTCAGGTGCGGCATACAACGGTGTGCATTCACGCTCGCGCGGCGGCGTCCGGTACTCGATCGCCGACCCCAGATCGATGAGCTTTGCGTGACCACTGCGTTTGAGCATGATATTCGCGGGTTTGACATCACCGTGAACGATGCCCTCGCGATGCAGCGCCGCCAGCGCGGCGAGGCAGCCTCGAACGATGGCCACGGCGATCCCCGCCTTGAACCGCGAGTGTTGCGGCCCACGCGTGATGATCACTTCGTGGATGTATTGCATCCTCTGTTGATCGAGATTCCGCTCCAAGAGTTGCAAACAGGCGGGTGTGATGAGTTGGCGGAGATCGTATCCGTCGACCCATTCCATCATCATGATGCGGATGCGGTGCCGCTCAAAGAAATTCTGAACGGCCAGCAGGTTGTCATGCTGAATCAAAGCGACCTTCGCGGCGATCTTTGCCACGCGTCGCATCGCTTCTTCGTAGGCCCGCGCGGTCGGATAGTGTTCGGGCGAAAAAATCTTCATCGCGACGGGAACGGTAAAGCCGTCGGTGCCGCGATATTCCGTTAGGTACACCTCGCCTTGACCACCGCGACCCAGCAGCCGCTGCATGTGATGGTGCCCGGTCCAACTGACCTTTTGCTGGTCAATAATCCGATCGTACCACCCGACCAGCGCCGCATCACCGCTTGTGGTGACTTCGCCTTGATGGGTGATCGTCGGATTGGGTTCGTAGCGTGTTGTGGATTCCATTGTTCGGTCGTGGAGTCTGCGCACCTCGATTGGAGCGAAGACGCGTCGGCAGTGGGGCGTGCGCGACGGGGAGGAAAGGGGGAGAACGCACCCGAAGCCGTCCGAGCGAGTCGGCGATAGTCTACACCGGGTGCGTCAAAAGACGACCGCGCTGATTCGCTTTGCCACTCAAAACGGGCGAGGAAACGAGCCGCAGCGGTAAATGAAAACACGCTTTGATCCACTCGACACCTTGCCCCGGGGGTCGAGCGATTTGCTCGCGGCATCGAATCGTTTCGCGGATCACGGCGGCGACTCCTTTTGATCGCGGTGGCGACTCGTCCGAGCGATTCGGTGCAAGTCTTCTTCCTGCGTCAGCATCCCCCAATCCAAGGCTTGGTCTTGCTCGTATTGCTTCCCCAGCGCAAGAGCGATGGAGGCCTTGGCCATTTCATAGCCGAGGTAAAACGCATGTCCCCGATCGATGTTGTCGGAGATCGGTTCTTGAAGCAGACGGTCAAACAACTCGAACGGATCACGCGACGCGAGATGAAGCGCTCGCGAGAGGACGTGAATTTCGTCTTCTTGCGCGAATAATCGGTAGTTGTTGTCTTTGATCGAACCGGCGAGAGCCTCGAGCGTTCCGCTGGCGTGAGGCTTGAGCTTGCGATCGCGAAGCATCACCAAGTCGCCAGACATGTTCTTGGGCGGTACCGAGCGTGAGACTGCGGAGTATGCCAAGCGGCGAGCCCGATCGCACTCGCGAACTGACGAACGGGCCCAATTGATGACTTCGGTGGTCAACACACTTCGTATTTCCAGCTCTTGGCAAATTCCGATGAGCAACATGTTCACGCCGGCGGAATCCACATCGGTCAACTCCGTCAGATTGCCGATGCCCATCATCATCTCGGCGTCGGGATAACGCTCGCGCACCGATGCGTAGCGGACAAGGCTGGGTGCAAGTCCCGCGCCGATCGGTTCGAGAATGGGGTCGATGCGAAAGGGGACGCCGTTCCGCGAAAGGAATTCGACGGTTTGATCGAGGCTCTTCAAATCGGTTGGCGTATCTGGAATTGCCACGACCTCGGTTCCCCACTCGATCGCGCGCTCGCGGTTACTCGAGTTCACGCTGAGAACGAGCGATGCCCCCGCAGCGGTCGCGGTCGCAGCCTCCCAGGGATCAAACGTGTCGACCGAGACCTCAATCCCCAAGAAAACGAGTTCCTGCACGCACTCGGCGATGGCCTCGAATCGCGTCGCGGGATCACACCCGATGTCGATGCGGTCCGCACCGTCGCGTTGCAGACGCTGTGCCAATCGAATCAACTCTTCTAACTCAAAGCGTGGTGCGTGGTTGATCTCCGCAATGATTTCGATGTCGTAGCGACTCAAATCAATCGGCCGCCGCGACTTTCCGAAGAGTTCTTCCATGTCACGGCAGTCCTTGGGCCCAATGACCACTTCCTGAGTGAAATGATCCGACAAAACCTCGCGGCCGACTTCTAAGAACCCAGGAAGCACCAAGTGAGAAGCCTCTTTCGGCGGCTTGAGCTTGCGCATCAACCACTTCGGCGTGATCAAGGCTGCAACCGTGATCGGTAAGACTTCCACGGTGTACCGAAACCCGTATTCGCTCGAAAGACGCTCGACCGACTGGCGTACCGCTTGTTCAGCAAGCTTGCCCGTGACAAAGACAACATGGGATTCGCTGGACAACGTGAGCTTGCTTGTCATAAACACGACTTAAGAGAGAGGTGTGGCGTACGTCGCGCCGCAAGTGTGCGCGACTGTCGGGCTAGGTCAACTTCGCAGTTCAGAGGCCGCCATTTTTTCACCGACACAACGCGGACTCGCTCTTGACGGCAAATGCACAATAACTAAAACAACGCTAGCGAGAGATCCGTTTCAATCGAAGTATGAGGCTTTGATTGTCGTGGCCGGGATCTCTCGCTTTTTTCATGCGCCGACTTCGACGCATTTTTTGTTTACGAAGCACGGTATTGATCGCATGTCCGACACGATCGAAGTGTTGTGGGAAAGCGAACAAGCGATTGCGATCAACAAGCCGGCCGGCATAGCGACCCAGTCTCCTGCCCAATTCGAAAGTGTTGAATCGCGACTACGCCAACAACTCGGCCGCGAAGAGCACTACCTCGCTTTCCCACACCGTCTCGACCGATGGGTGAGTGGGGTTCTACTGGTTGCCCTGACAAAACGCGCCGCACGCCTGCTTTCCGGTCAATTTGAAACCCGCAAAACGACAAAGCGGTATCTCGCAATGGTGGAAGGGTTGCTCGATGGCGAACATCGCTGGGAAGACTCACTGCGAAAGATCGCCGGCCAACCGCAGGTGCAAGTCGACACTGACCACCCGGACGCAAAAACCACGTTGACGTTGGTTCGAAGCCTTCGCACGTTCCCCGACGCCGATCGGTCGCTACTTGAACTTTCCCCCGTCACGGGCCGGATGCATCAATTACGCGTTCAAGCGGGGTCGCGGGGCAATCCCATCGTCGGCGATACCCTTTACGGGGCGATGGAAACAGAAACCGCGCGTATCTTGCTGCACGCCAGCCAATTGGAGTTTCACCATCCGATCAATGGGAAAAGGACCCTTGTGGAGGCCGAATGCCCCTTCACGTTCTCGGAGGGGTGAGTGGTCTCTTCGTGCCGCACTTTGGTGTCGAAACAAGCGGCATCGCGGTCACACGTTTTCAGTCAGGGCAGCGGTTTAGCGTGGCGTCGTCTCGCGCCGGTTCGTACACTGCTGAAATGGTTTTCCGCGTCGAACTCCCGGTCTACAACGGCCCGCTCGATCTACTGCTCTATCTGACTCGCCGACAGGAAGTGAGTCTGAGCGAGCTTTCGTTGTCCAAGCTGGTCGAGCAATATGCCGAGTATCTGGAACTGCTGAAGGAACTCGACCTCACCGACATCGGCGATTTCTTGGATTTGGCCAGCACTTTGGTTGAGCTTAAGAGCCAAGCAGTGCTTCCCAAGCCCGTCGAAGAAGTCGAAGAGGATGAGCAACTCGAAGACCCACAAGCAGAGCTCGTCGAACGGTTGCTCCAATACAAGGAGATCCGCGACGCCGCCTCGATCCTGGACGAGATGTCCTCAAGGTGGCAACAGCGATACACCCGACTGTCCGATGACCTGCCGCAACGTCGCATTGATCCGGGCGATCAACCGCTTGCAGACCTCGAAATCTGGGACCTCGTCAGCGCTTTCGGTCGCATCATGCGCGAGTCGGCGGGACCGCCCCAAACCGAGGTGATCTACGATGACACCCCGATTCATGTCTACATGCAGCGGATTCACCAAAAGCTCGCCGACAGCGGTCGGCTGCCATTGACGGACCTACTCGATACCGGCGTCCACAAGTCGGCCGTGATCGGATGGTTCCTCGCAACACTGGAGCTTTCGCGTCACCATGGGGCAGCGGTTGAGGAAACGGAGCATGGCGACATCGTGATCGTTAAAACCGAGGACTATCGCGAAAGCTTGGATGTGGCCGAAGTCGACAGCTACAGCAACGACGCGTTGACATCCACCAACCTGCCGAAGCAGCCCAGGTGACGCAAACTTGAACGTCGTCATCTTGCATTGCCACTACGAACGCGGTGGCGTGACCCAAGTCGTTGAGAACCACGTAGCCGCGCTCGGCGACATCGCCGAACGCATCGTGTTGGTTTCCGGTCCCCGTGCATCAGGCTTGTCGGACGCGACGCTTCGCAGCGTGGAACAGGTCCAAGTCGATGGGCTCGAGTACGATGCCGTCGTCGAGTCGGCCGCCGATGCCGCCGCGTTGGCAACGACACTCCGTGAGGAACTGAATCAACGGGGCCTCGACAGCGAGCAAACCGTGCTTCACTGGCACAACCACTCGCTCGGTAAGAACGTCGCGCAACCGGACGTTGTGCGACGCCTCGCCGAATTCGGATTCCGTCAACTGTTGCAGATACACGACTTCGCGGAGGACTATCGGCCCTCGAACCTGCTTGCGTTGCTGAGGGCGAGCCGAGCGAAGCAAGCCGGTTCGTTTGCGGACTATTGTTACCCCGTGGGTCCAAAGATCCGCTACGCAACCCTCACGCGAGCCGACGCGCGCGTGCTCGAGTCGCTCGGTGTCACATCGTCTGCGATTGATGTGTTGCCAAACAGTGTCACGATCAGTGACGCGATTCCCGATGCCGACGAAGCGAGAGACAAGTTACTTTCAGCTGCAGGGCTCCCATCGGATTTTCGTTGGTGCCTCTATCCAGTGCGAGGCATTCGTCGCAAGAACCTTGGTGAGTTCTGTCTCCTGTCGCGGCTATTTCCCGACGGTCTTTACGCCGGTGTGACGCTCCCACCGGCAACCAAAATCGAGCGAACGTCCTACGAGCGTTGGCAAACCATCGCGAAAGAACTTGCCCCCCAAGCCGTTTTCGACGCCGGGACATTCAACACTGTTTCGTTCCGAGACAATCTCGCAGCCTCCGAGTTCATCCTTTCGACGAGTGTCGCAGAAGGCTTTGGAATGGCTTTTCTCGAACCGTGGCTCGCCCACCGGGGTGTGATCGCGCGTCGTCTACCGGCGGTGGTCTCAGACTTCGAGCAAGCGGGCCTTCAACTCGATGGCTTTTACCGACAACTCGTCGTACCCGCCGACACGGCGTGGCACGCACAGATTGAAACCGAGGTCGCGGTTGCATTTTCGGATGCATGGCGCGACGTTCCCGAATGGTTGCGACCGGAACCCAATCCCGTTTCAATCGCCATCGACAGGGTCGATTTCGGAAAACTCACCACGCGTCGTCAAATCGAGATACTCCACCGCGTGCATCACGACGCGGGTTACCGAACCGCAATCTGCGAACTGAACTCAGAGCTCCTCGAATCGCTCGAAGTGACGCCGGAATCCGTGATCGAACACAATCGGCAGCTGATTGCCGACGCGTTCTCCACTGAAACGGCGACCAAACGCTTGATGGGCGTTTATTCCGCTCTTTTGAACGCATCGGGACATAAACGGGGCACCGAACGGCTTGATCGACGCGATTCATCAGCGGCGTCTTCCGTGCAGTTGGTTTGCCGTGAGCGTGACTTTTTTCCCTGTCGAACGGAATCGGTGATCGAACGATGAAACGCGATTGGAACGAAGCGGTTCTCGGCAACAGACGACCGCTTGAGCCGTTGCCGACCGAAATCAAACCGAAACTCGGTGATTTGAGTGCCGTTCGCGCGGTGATTTTCGATATCTACGGCACGCTGGTTGTCAGCGGCAGCGGTGATGTCGGTGTCGCCGATGAGACAGCCAAGGGCGATCAAATCGCGACCGCGATGAAAGCGGTGGGGCTACCGATCAATTCCACGCCGACGATTGAACAACTGCACGGGGTGATCCGGAAAAACAACGACGCGCGACGCTCGGAGACGTGTCCCAAGCCTGAAGTCGACATTGTGGAGTGTTGGCGCGAAACGCTCGTCGAGTGCGGAATTTCGGCATCGACCGAGCAATCCTCTCGCTTGGCGGCGGAATACGAATCGAGGGCGAATCCGACGTGGCCGATGCCAGGTGCGAGCGACCTGCTCCGAACACTTGCAGCCAAGGGCCTAATGCTCGGTATCGTCAGCAATGCACAGGGATTCACGTTGTCGTTGGTGGAAGACATCGCGGGACCTTTCGGCATCGACTCGGCCTTCGATTCGAATCTCTGCGTGTTTTCGAACCGCTACCGGCAAGCCAAGCCGGGACCGCGATTGTTCGAGGTCTTGGTCGCGGGACTGGGGCGACGGGGAATCATGCCTCAAGATGCCGTCTATGTCGGCAACGACCGATTGAACGACGTTTGGTCGGCTCACGAGGCCGGGCTTAGAACCGCTTGGTTCGCCGGTGATCGAAGGAGCCTTCGCGATCGATCGGAGGATCCTCGAGTCGCCGACTTGCCGCACGACATCGTGTTGACACACCTGTCGCAATTAGTGGATTGTTTCTCGACCTAGCCCCAGCGAATTTGCGGAGCATAATGTCGTCGGCGAGACTCCCTGGGCAGCGGATTCGATACAGGCGGGCGGCGGATTCGATAAAGGCGGGCGGCGGATTCGATACAGGCGGGTGGCGGGTTCGTTACAGACGGGCAACAGACCAGATAGACTCGGCGAGATTGCAAACGACCGCGATCGCGCACAGCTCATTGCAACTTTGAATCAAGACGAGACATGGGCGTACAAATTGGATTCGTGGGCACACGCTTCGCCGGCACGGACGGCGTCTCGTTGGAAAGCGCGAAATGGGCGCAGGTACTATGGGATCACCGCCACGTCAGCCACTGGTATTCGGGACTGAGTGACCGGGACCGCGACACCTCGATGGTGGTCCCTCACGCCTACTTCGGGCACCCCGATATTCAGTGGATCAACCGACGCGCATTCGGAACGCGAACACGAACGCCGGATGTCACGCAGCGCATCTATGCGTTGGCAGACTACCTGAAGGGTACCCTCTATGAGTTCACGCGCCGCTACGATCTCGACCTGCTGATCGTACAGAACGCACTCTGCATTCCGATGAACATCCCGCTCGGGATCGCATTGACACACTTCATCTCGGAAACCGGATTTCCGACGATCGCGCACCATCATGACTTCTACTGGGAGCGTGACCGGTTCAGCGTCTCCGCGGTCACCGACATGCTCTGGATGGCCTTTCCGCCGGCGCTCCCACAAATCCAAAACGTCACCATCAATTCGTTCGCGCAGGAAGACCTCGCGCACCGCCGTGGCGTTTCTTCGATCCTCGTCCCGAACGTACTCGACTTTGAGACCGAACCGGATGAAGTCGATGAATACGCGCGCGGCTTCCGATCCGACATCGGGCTCGACGACGATGACATCCTGTTTCTACAGCCGACTCGCGTGGTGCCTCGCAAAGGCATCGAACATGCGATCGCGCTCGTTGCGGCGCTCAAGAATGATCGGTGCAAGCTTGTCATCTCGCACGCGAGCGGCGATGAAGGAAACGAATACCTTACGGCACTCACGGAACTCGCCGAGTCCAGCGGCGTCCAGCTGATTCTGTGCGACAAACAAGTCGGCGACAAACGCGGAAAGAACGAGGACGGCAGCAAGATTTACACGCTTGCCGATGCCTATTCCCAGGCGGACTTCATCACCTACCCGAGCCTCTACGAGGGCTTTGGCAACGCCTTGCTCGAAGCGTTTTACTTTCGAAAGCCCGTGTTGGTGAATCGCTATTCGATCTACGTCGCCGACATCGAACCCAAAGGTGCGAAGGTCATCACGATGCAGGGCTATCTCACCAAAGATGTCGTCGCCAAAGTTCAAAAGATCATCAATGACCGCGAGTACCGTGAGTCGATGGTCGACTTTAACTACGAAATCGGACGGGCCTTCTTCAGCTACAGCGTCCTACGCCGCAAGCTCCGCGCCCTGGTCACCAACTTCACCGGACAAGACCAACTGTAGTGGCGGGCTGCATCGACACGCCATCTCGAGATTCGCAGCCGATGCAACGTTCGGTCCAGAAACGAAAAAAGGCGAGGCCGACCCCGAAGGACCGACCCCGCCTCGCACGGGGGGACGCTTAATATCTTGGTGCTTATGTCCGTGCTGATTCGCGTCCTCCCGACAACTACAGAGTAGTTCGATTGCCTCGGGGTGGCCGATCTTCACCGAGAATTGACGCTGAGCGATGGCGAAGGGGTAACGGTCGAATCGATTGTGCCAATGAATGGCCCCATCCCCCGATTCGAAGCACCGAATGAGGGAGACTCCTCACCCAAGAACGATCAAGGACGACCGCGAAACGGCCGAAAGCTCAGCCCTTCTTGCGTCGCTGAAACAACCCGCCCGGCTTCTTTGGAGCATCCGAACGATCCGTCACGATCGTGGGAACTTCACTCGGCGGGCCGGCAGGCTCGGCGCCTTTGACGAGTGCAGCCAGTTGGGCGAAGTCGTTGGTGTCCGCTTTTTGCGGAGGCTCCTTGCCCGAATCGAGGTTCAACTGAGGCGCCTCCAGCGGCGATGCCGATGTCGGCTCCGCAATTCCGCGCAATTCGTCCGCGGTCACCTTCGCAGCGGCCTCCCCGAACTGGGGTACATCGAGGGGAGCCTGCGGCTTTGGGGAGTCAAAGACGGGAGAGAAGATCGGTTCTTCGGACGATTCGACCAACTCCGGCTCAACCAGTTCGGGCTCAACTAACTCCGGCTCGAGAACCTCCTCGACGCGAGGTTGACCAAAGACATCGATCTCATTCACAGCCCCGACCGGCGACGATTCGGCAGGCTTGGACGGCGACTCGGGGATCGGCATTTCGGTACCGGGCCCATCCAGTTCTGCGAGCACCGAATCGCTCAGGCCTTGATCCAGTAACTCGCCCCAACGAACCAAATCGTCTTCGGAAAGACCCGCGGCGCGGTTGAGTGTCATCGAGATCTCACGCTCGATCTGGGGAAGCTTTGCGTGCACGGTGAGCCGTCCGTCGGTGCCATAGTCGAACGTGACATCCACATGCGTGCCTTTGCGGGTCCCTTTCGGCAAATCGTCGACGACGCACTTTCCGATTTGGGTCGCATTGATTCCCCGATCATCGCCACCTTCAACCACATCGATCCGAACGTTCGCTTGATTGTCCTGGTGCGTCCGGAACCGCACCTCTTTCTTGGCGGGGAGAGAACTGTTTCGGGGGATCATGATTTGACGTCGCGGCTTTCCAGTCTTGGGATCCATTGCCAAGACACCGAGATCGTGAGAATTGACGTTGCCGATCGTGATCGACTCGCCACCCGCGGTCTTCCCCAAAATCATCCCGGCGTACAACGCCGCGCCGTGGCTGACCGCTTCATCGGGCGAGAGCGAACGATCCAGGGTCATCGAACTGGAACGTTCCAGTTCACGACGGATCATCGGCATACGCGTCGAACCGCCGACAAGAATCAATCGCGTCAACTGGTCCCAGCTGACGTCGGCATCATCCAGTAGCAGTTGAACGGTCAGGAGCGTTCGCTCGACCAGATCAGCGCACCGATCCGAAAACTGTTCTTCACTCAACTCGGTTCGTAGCCGCTTTCCATCGTGGGCGAACGCAATCGAGACGGACTCGCGCTGCGTCAACGCATGCTTGGTTTGGTTCGCTTTTCGCTGCAACTCCTGAGTGGCTTGATCGTCTTCGCGTGGATCGATTCCGTGTTCGGCCAAGAAAGCTTCGGCGATGAAGTCGACGATCCGCTGGTCCCAGTCGATACCGCCGAGATAAACATCTCCCGCAGTCGCAATCGTGTTGAAGTTCCCGCCTTCGATTTGCATGAGCGTGACGTCAAAGGTTCCTCCACCAAGATCGTAAACCAGAACCGTCTCGCGCTGAGAGCTTGTGCCGTCCGCGCTGAGGAAGCCCTGTTCGATTCCATAGGTGATCGCGGCCGCCGTCGGCTCGTTGATGATGTCGAGGACTTTGATGCCGGCGAGCCGACCTGCGTCCTGAGTCGCCTTGCGACACGGTTCATTGAAGAACGCCGGCACCGTGATCACGGCTTGATCGATGGACCCGAGTTTCATCTCCGCGTCGGCGCGCAATTTTCGCAAAATGATCGCCTGAATGACCTCCGAGGGAAGCTGCTTGCCGCGGATCGCTTTCTCGTAATGGTCTTCACCAATGTCGCGTTTCGCGTAAACGGCGAGACGGTCAGGCTCAAGCAAACCCGCCTCAACGGCCTCGACTCCCACAATCGGCTGCTTCTGGTCGAAGAAGACCGCACTGGGTGTCGTCAGGTCACCCTCGGAATTTCGAATCGTCTCCGGCCGACCCGTCGGGTCCAGAAAGGCGACGGTTGAAAACGTGGTGCCGAGATCGATCCCGACAGCGTGGGCGGAGTTCGGTTCAGTCATGATCCGATGGAGGCAAAAGCAGAGGATGAGATGAAAAGTCTACCGGGAGAACGCGGTAGCCCCGTCGTCGGTACCCAGCACTCTGTCCGTCACCAAAAGCAACGACGGTGAAGTCCCGATGATAACACCTTCTTAGGGTCGACCGAGTGTCGCCGCTCCGCCACGCGGAGGGCAAACCAATCCTGAGCCGGGCCGCGAAACCCCTGGAATCGGCGAGCCCGGGAAACCGAGTCGGCCTTGAAGGAAGACGTGAATCGGGAACCCGTAGGGCGAACCGAAAGGCCCCGGATCGACCACGGGTGCCGCGCCCCACACGGCCGGCGTCGGTGGCGTGTTTGTCCACGCCGTTCCGTTCCACCCGGACATCGGCTGAAACACCGTTATGGGTGTTTCGCGAACGTGAACTTGCCGCCCTTGGACGAAGGCGAAATGCCCGGGAGAGCTCGAGACCCGAATGGGCTCGATCGCGAAGCCGACGTTCGCGAAGAGCAAGATGGCGAAGGGGAAGACTGTCTTAGCGAACAAGTTTTTCATTTCGATCTCCTGTGTCTGGCATTCGACAGCCGCAAACCTGCACCGCTCGTGCCATCCGTCGGATCTCGAGAAAAACCTGCGATTCACGGCCGACGTTCGAGGAAATGAACCGCGTTGAAAACCTCTGTCGTGCAAGATCAACCTCGACGTGTTGCCTCCGAGCATCATGATTTGCACTAAGATGAGCGGGGGAAATCCCACCCACTTGTCAATTGTTCGCGGATGGATGTTTCGGAACCTCAAATCGGCTCGATCACGGAGTTGCTTCGTCGGATTGAATCAGGCGACACCGGGGCACGCGAAGAACTGTTCGGTCAGATCTACACCCGCCTGAAGGCAATCGCCCGGCGAAAGCTGGGCAGCGCAGACCGAGACTTGCTCCAAACCACGGCGGTCGTGAATGAAGCCTGCGGCCGCATGGTCAAAGACGGGATCGCCGTTTCGGCCAAGAATCGCGGTGAACTGTTTGCAGCCGCGAACCGCGCCATCCAATGGGTCCTGATCGACTACGCGCGAAAGCGTCTCGCGAAAAAACGAGAGGTTGATCGCGACGAACTAGTTGAAGCGGCCATTCGACGCTCCGAAAAAGCCGCGGGCTCTGATTTCCTCGATTTGCATGAAGCCTTGGATCAGCTTCGTGACAAACACGAACGTGTCGCGCGCGTGATCGAGGCCCGTTTCTTCGGCGAATTGACGATGGAACAAACGGCTGAAATCTGTGATGTTTCGATCGATACCGCAAAACGTGACTGGCGATTCGGCCGAGCTTTCCTGCATTCGCGGCTCAGCAAATGATGTCGATTTTTATTTTTTGGAATCGATGCCCCCTGCGCCTTTCGCTCTACGTCTTTCCTTGAGGACACAACACCGATCGGGAGCTTGACTTGGTTCAGAATCGTCTCGAGCAGTTATTCCATGAAGCCACCGCGCGAGATCCGTCTGAGTGGGACGACATCGTGGCGGCGTTACCCGACCAAGAACGCGAACAACTTCTCGAACTGCTCGAGTCGGATGTCAAGCTTCAGTCGAATTCGGAGTTTCTCTGTCCAACACTTGTCTCCATCCATTCGACCGCCATTGAAGAGCAGGATCTTGCACCGACGGCAACGGTGCTTCCGGCCAGTATGCCGAGTGAACCCAACGCGGACATTCCGGAGTTCATTGGTGACTACCGCATCCTGAACGTCATTGCGGTTCATGGACAGGGGATCGTTTACCGTGCCGATCACACGCGACTGAATCGACAAGTCGTCATGAAAGTCGTTAAAGAGGAGCTTCGCGCTTCGGCACGGGACGCCCTGGTCGCAGAGGGGCAATCGCTGGCGTCACTTTCTCATCCCAACATCGCTCAGATATTTGATTTGACGATGCACGACGGAAATCCGTGTCTGGTGATGGAGTTCATCGACGGCCGAAATCTGGCGGAACTTCACAGTGGTTCGCCCATCCCCGCAGCCACGGCAGCGTCCTTGGTTCGCCAAGTCGCGCTCGGGATCGAGCATGCACACGGCAAGGGCATCATTCACCGAGACCTGAAGCCGGCCAACGTCGTGCTTCGAGCGAGCGACGAGACCCCAAAAGTAATCGACTTTGGACTCGCCCGCGCACGCCATGCTTTTGCTGCAGGAGCGGACAATTCCAGCTACGGCGGCACGATCGCCTACATGCCACCCGAGCAAGCGAAGTGGCTGCATGATTACGCACGTGGAGTTGCCTCCGAGGACCCGACGGATGAGCGTACCGATGTCTTCGCCCTCGGCGCAATTCTCTACAGCCTGCTGACAGGCAAGCGACTCTACAAAGCCGAAACCCAGCAAGAGGGGCTCGAGCAAGCGATCCAATGCGACTTCGACCGCGACGCGCTACAGCACTCCAAAATTCCAAAGCGACTCCGCGAAGTTTGCTTGAAAGCGCTCGGCACTGACCCCGGCGACCGTTACCAATCCGCAGCGGAGTTGGCCGGCGCATTGTCCGAACCAGCCGGGGTCATGCGGCCTTGGTGGATCGGTCTGGGCGGCGTTGCCGCACTCATCCTCTTGATCCTGCTCACCGTGCAGTTTTTAGGGCCAGGCAAAGGCAAGACGCAAGAACCGCCATCCAACACGATCGCTGCGTCAAACGCCCAACCCGATCCCGTAACCGCCGACATATCGTTTACCCACTACCACTACCCACGCGGCATCGAGACAGGAATGAGCCTGCCGTTGGAACGAAGCCCGCACGTCGTCGAGCAAGATGAGATCGATGTGGACCTTCAGTTCAATCAACCGATCTACTGCTTCATCATCGCGTTCAACCCCGATGGCGCGGTGCAATTGTGCTACCCCGAAGAAGGCGAACAACACGTTCAGGTAGAGCCGACCAAGCAGATCAAGTACCCGGCTTCACTCGACCAAGTCTTTCCGTTCACCGACGGCCCCGGCCAGCAGGTCTTTTTGGTCGTCTGGTCGAGCCAACCGATGGGCTCCTTCGCAAACTGGCTGCCGAACATCGGTGATGTTTCGAATCTCTCGGACAAGACAAGCGGGCGCTGGGTCTGGGCCGACAACGATCTCGACTCGTGGTCGGTCGATGGCCCAGGGATTTTCACGCGTGGAGCACCGCAACCATCACGAGCGAAACGGGGCAGTGAAATGCTGGTCAAGCTCTGCCAACGTTTGGAAGCGAGCGGCCACGGCGTTTATGCCGTCAGTTTCCCCGTACTGCCTCAAAAGACGAATCCATGACGAAACAAATCGCATCTGCGTTACTGGCGCTTTGCGTTCTTTCATCGGCTGTTGGCCAGGAGGTCGACGAACCGCGAGACGCAACACCTGTTTTGCGGTCGGTTTTTCTCGACACGCTCGAAAGTGATTCGAAAGCCAATTACATCCTTGAAGGCGATGTGACGTGGTCACCTGGATCCTTCACGCTCGCCCCGGGCGCATCTATCACGCGGACAATCGCAGGAAGTGCGTGGACAGTTGCCGATCTTAGATGCTTGCCGGTGATTGCAAACGGCCGAGAATCGCGTTGTCGGGTGAGGCTTGCACTCGACCGCGCCACGGACTGCTTGGTTGAGATGGTCTCGCGTTCAGGAAGCCAGGGAACAACCCTCGCAATCACGCTGTTCGATACCGATGGCTCGGCGGCCAAACAGGTCGCGACCTCAAACCTCATCAGCCACCAGAACTCGTCGGGTGAAGTCGATCTCAAGCTCGAGTATCGACACGGCTTGGTACGTGTCTCATACGGCGGTGAGCAAGTGATGATCGGCTACCTGAAGAATGGTAACGCGACCGTTGAATCCATTAGTGTTATCGCAGCGAGCGGAGAGACAAGCGTCAAGCGACTCGGTTCCTCGACGGTTCCCAAAGCAGAGCGAGCGTACACACCCCAGCAGACACAGCGCCTCGAAAAAGCCAAACAGGATCTTGCGAACGTCAATCGCCTGAATCGCTCAGGCAGGTTCCGTGATGCGGTCGCCTTGGCGGCGTCGGTTGTCCGCACTCGAACAGAGTTGCTCGATTCACATCATCCCGACATCGCATCGAGCCTGAGCGGGTTGGCGTATTTGTTGCACCGCACCGGAAACCTCCGCGATGCCAAGCGACTGTACGAACAAACGCTCTCTCTCCGTAAGGCGATCGTCGGCGAGGAACACCCGGACTACACCAACACCCTCGATAATTTCGGGATGCTCCTGCATACGATCGGTGATCTGGAGGAAGCCACCAAACTCTGCGAGGCGGCACGTGAGGCCCGCGCGACCGTGCTTGGCGAAATGCACCCCGCGTTCGGTAGCAGCCTCAACAACCTGTCTCTCATCTATCAAAGCCAAGGTCAGTTCGATCGTGCCGAAAAGGTTCTGAGGCGATCCTTGAAAATCAAGGAAGAACGCCCCGGTACACAAAGTTTGAGTTACGCAACGAGCTTGGGAAACCTCGCCGAGTTGTACCGGAGAATGCACGATGCCAAGCAGGCCGAGCCGCTCTACAACAAGGCCATGGAGATCATCCGCGAGGTCGCCGGCGAACAACATCCCGCGTACGTGGGCAACCTGAACAATTTGGCCCTGATGCACATGAGTTCGGGAGACTATGCGAAAGCGGAGCCGCTTCAACGACGAACGATCGAACTCGCAAAGGCCACGCTGGGCGAAGGGCACCCGAGCTACGCACAAGCACAGAACAATCTCGCCGAACTCTATCGGAAGATGGGCGACTACGATCGCGCCGAGCCACTCATGCAACTGGCCTTGAACGCCAAGAAGGACGCGTTCTCCGAACACCACCCCAGCTACGCCAACAGCCTCAGCAATCTGGCTCTGCTGTATTACAACCAAGGCTCCTACTCCCGCGCCGTTCCATTTTTCGAACAAGCGATCGCCATCAACCGGCAAGTGCTGGGACGGACAAACCCGCAATACGCGACAACACTCAACAACCTTGCGGGCGCACTCGAAGAACTTGGAAATCTCAGCCGTGCGGAACAACTCTACGAGGAGGCCAGAGAGATACGCCTGAAAACACTCGGCGACCAATCACCGTTGTATTTGGCGAGTCTGAACAATCTCGCCGGACTTGCTCTGAAACAAGGGAAACTGACTCGGGCAGAAGATCTGTATGAAAAGATCCTCGACCAGCTGAAGGAAAGCCTCGGCGAGCAGCACCCTTATTATGCGAAGAGTCTGCTCGGTCGTGCAGTCGTCAAAGAAGCGTTCGGTGACTACACCGGTGCCGCCCCCATGTACGCCGAAGCGGAGTCGCTCGAACGCAACCGCCTTGAGCAAAACGCCGTCGTGTTATCCGCGCGACAACAGTATCGCCAACTGCTCTCGAAACGGGTGTTTTTGGACGCTCGGATCAGCCTCGCTGTGGAGAATGGCACCTCAAACATCAATGATCTGGCGGCCGACCTCTGGAGTTGGAAAGGCTCGATCACGGCTCGCCAAAGAGCCTATCGCCAAATCGCAAATGTGCCCGAACTGAATACGCTGTTTGCCGCATTGCGATCGATCACGCAGCAATTGTCTGCGGCAACGTCTCGCTTCCCGTACGCTCCACCTTCCTCGGCGCCACAAGCCGCTCGCGACCAATTTCAAAGAAAGCGTTTGCGATCCGTTCAATTGATCGAGCGATTGACGCAAGAACGCGAAGAACTCGAATCAAAGATCGCAAGTGAAAGCGGAGCTTATCGCCGTGCCAACACTCCGGTCCAGGTCTCCGACATCCAATCCGTGCTTCCGAAAGACGCCGCGTTTGTCGACTTCATTCTCTACACACATCACTCGCTGACCGATTTGGGCATTGAATACGAACGCCGCTACGCCGCGTTGGTTGTGCCTCAATCAGGCGCCGTCCACTTGGTGGGACTTGGACCCGCTGACTCCATCGATTCCTCCATCGATGATTTTCGGAAACCACTTGCCGGACAGGTGATGGAAGATCCACTTGCTCCGGCACAGCTCCGCAAACAGCTGTGGGCTCCACTCGAGCGGTCATTCAAAAGTATCACAACCGTCATCCTCTCTCCTGACGGGGCGTTGGGGAGGTTGCCGTTTGCGGCGTTACCCGGACGAACTCCAGGAACCTACTTGATTGAGGAGTATCGGATCGCATCCGTTCCATCCGCAAGGATGCTCCACGATCTGAAGAACAAAACGGAACCGCCCGGCGGCTTTCAACTCTCCGTTGTCGGGGATATCGATTTTGACCAATCGTCGTCGCCTTCCGCGACTCAAACTTCACGCCTGGCCGCAAACCAAACCACCGAGACACCGCTGCGTGCCGGTGACGCGAATGACACGCAGTGGAAATCGCTGCCCGGTTTCATTCAGGAGTCGCAAATGGTGGTTTCGCTTTTCCGACAACGATTTGGTAAGGACGCGGCGGTCGAGACACTGACCGGTTCACGGGCCACGGAGGCGGAACTGTTAACACTGGCGCGCCGGAGCGGCATCCTACACATCGTCACGCACGGATTCTTTGCGGGCCCGAGCGTGCCCTCCATCGAGCAAGCCGTGGTCGCGTCCGAACTTGTCGAAGACTCGAAAACTGGTCCCGATCCCCTGTTCAATCGATGGATGCCAGGCCTACTCTCGGGACTCGTCATGGCGGGGGCGAATCAGCAAACGGCGAACTTGGATAACTTCGACGACGGAATCCTACGAGCCTCCGAAATCGAAGCCTCCCGACTTCCGGACATCGACTTGGTTGTTCTTTCCGCGTGCGAAACGGGACTCGGCCCGGTGGCAGGCGGCGAAGGCTTGACCGGCCTCCACCGCGCTTTCCACGTCGCGGGCGCTCAAAGCGTGATTGCGAGTTTGTGGAAGGTGGACGATGCCGCGACACAGGAACTCATGCGTCGCTTCTACACGAACCGGTGGATCGAACGACAATCCAAACTCGATGCGTTGCGAAACGCACAGCTTTGGGTGTTGCGAAACCCAGGGGGGATTGCGGACTTGGGAATCCGGGATGCCGAGACGCGTGGAGCGGTTCGAGACCGGCGCAAACCGTTAGCCAACGACCGAAAAGGTGAAATGACAAAGACGTCCCCGTTCTTCTGGGCCTCGTTTCAATTGTCCGGACAGTGGTGATGTCCGACTTTTTCGATCCCGGATGAAGCACCGGGGCCTCCTTGCCGCACCGTTTCCATTAAACTCGAGCGGTTCCGAAACGCGCGATGAGACGGTTTGATGCAATGGCCTCCGCTTCCTGACTACGGTTGCTTTGAAAGATGGCCCGAAAACGGCCAGAGCTTCGTGCATCCCGAGGACGTCTCGACCGCACTCAAGATGGTCCCCAGTTCGCGTGTTCTGCGACGGTTCCATTTCGACGACACCTATTACCACTTCGCGTACGGTCGCATCACGTTTCGCCTGCGTCCGACGATGTGGTCCAAGGTCGACCACGAAGGCTTTGACGTCGGTGACAAGATCGAGACCACCGGCTTGGGTTTCGAGCGAGAGCGCTTTGTGGCGATCGTCTGGGGCATGTATTACGTTCGTCGCAAAGGCTGTATCCTCTACCGCCTCCGACGCGCCGGACGTGTCGTCCCGAAACTGTTCACGGGTGAACAGATTCGGCTCGTGAGCAACAAAGCGACGGTCCGGCGGGGAACGACGGACTATCCCGAACCACGCTGGGACGGTAGCGGCGAAACGCTCAGCGATTCTTCCATTGATGATTAAGCGATGCAACTCGGATTCGTAACCGCAATCCTTCCCGACGCGGACCTCCCGTCAGTGTTTCAGACGGCGTCCGAAATCGGCTATGACTGCGTCGAAGTCATGTGTTGGCCGGTTGGTAAAGCAACTCGGCGTTACGCGGGTGTCACGCACATCGATGTCGCGACGCTGGATGATTCCGCCATCGACTCGATCCACGCCCTGCAATCCGAAACGGGGGTTCAAATCAGTGGCCTCGGATATTATCCGAACGCACTGGCGCCGGATGGAGCCGAAGCCGAAGCGGCCGTCGCTCAAATACGGGCGGTCATCACCGCCTCGGCCAAACTCGGCATCGGCAGGATGAACACTTTCATCGGCCGCGACTGGACGAAAAGCGTTGACGACAATTGGCCTCGGTTTTTGGAAACATGGCGACCCATCATCGCGCACGCCGAAGCCAATGATGTAAAGGTCGGCATCGAGAACTGTCCGATGTTCTTCACCAAAGACGAGTGGCCTGGGGGAAAGAATCTCGCTCACTCGCCGGCGATCTGGGAGCGGATGTTCGACGACATTCCCAGCGATCATTTCGGGCTCAACTATGACCCGTCCCACATGATCTTTCAGCAAATGGACTATCTCGCACCGATGCGGGAATTCGCCGACAAGCTCTTTCACATTCACGCAAAAGACGTTCGTGTCGATGGCGAGCGATTAAATCGCGTCGGCATTTTGGCCCACCCTAACGAGTATCACAGCCCCAAGTTGCCGGGACTGGGCGATGTCCACTGGGGCAAGTTCTTCTCGACCTTGACCGACACCGGCTACAACGGACCGGTTTGTGTCGAAGTCGAGGACCGCGCCTACGAACGTTCGCAAGACGATTGCGTGCGATCACTCAAACAGAGTTACAACTACCTCCGCGGCTACGTTGTTTAGCCGCGAGCCTTTCACACGGAACTGCACAGATGGATTCATGGCCGATCGGCGTTTTCGCCTCTCTCGATGCGGGTTTGGGCGTTCGATGGAACGTGATTGAGGAACTCGGCTTACCGACGATCCAATTGCATGCGCCGCACGCGGATAAACGTGACGCCGCAACCGCTGCCGAACTCAAGAGCCAACTCGATTCGATCAATGTCACCTGCACCGCGGTCTTCGGTGGCTTTGAAGGCGAGAGCTACGCAGACATTCCAACCGTCGTTCGAACGATCGGGCTCGTCCCCGAAGAAACACGCGCGAGCAGGTTGGCGGAAATGAAAGCCATCTCAGACTTCACCAAGGCCCTCGGCTGCGACACCGTTGCACTGCACCTTGGCTTTATCCCGGAGGATCGCGGTGATCCCCAATTCGCAGAAATCGTCGGCGTGACACGCGAACTTTGCGACCACTGCGCCAAGCACGATCAATACCTTCATTTGGAGACGGGGCAGGAAACCGCCGACGGCCTGTTGGCCTTCATCGACGCGGTCGGTTGCGACAATCTCAAGATCAACTTCGATCCCGCAAACATGATCTTGTACGGAACGGGGGAACCGATCGAGGCCCTTCGACAACTCGCACCCCACGTCCGCAGCATTCACTGTAAAGATGCGACGTGGAGCGACAAACCCGGTGAGACCTGGGGAGCCGAGGTGCCACTGGGTGATGGCCAGGTCGACATGCGAAAGTATCTGCAAACGCTGAAAGAAATCGGCTACGAAGGTCCGCTCACCATTGAGCGCGAGATCCCCGAAGACCCCGAGCGGCAGAAGGCCGAGATCGGGCAAGCCGTCGATTTGCTCACGACGCTGCGTTCCGAACTGCTGGGCTAGTGTTTCATCGACATTTGAAATGAGGGTCAGTTTCTTAGTGCGACCCTCTCCGAGCCGTGAAGTCTCGGCTCGGAGAGCCGAGCTACTTTTGTCGCGAACCTCCAATCAAGACGAGACGAAGCTCGCACAAGCTTCGTTTTCCCAGGCTCTTGAATCGAGTTCACCAACGTCTGCGATTGACGCAAGACGCGACCGCCCCTCCCCAGAACAAATTTTTCTCAATTCACGCGTCACAGTGCAGCAGGCTCTTCGTCTTTGGGTGATTTACCACGAAATCCCCTTTCGAAGGCCCAAGCATGCGACGTTCCTCCGCTACCAATCGGCATCCCGGCCACGCGCATCACCGGCGAAACCGCCGAATCACCAAGATGCAGCGGCTGGAGTCCCGACAGTTACTGGCTGCGGCCGCTTCGACGCCGGATTTTGTCGTTCCCACCGACGCCGATGTGATCGACGTCTCCAACTGGAGCGCCGACGCCTCGCTCAATGCGGACCCGGCGGCCGGCAACAACGATCACGCAGCGCTGCAAACGCTGTTCGACACGATTGCTGAAGATCCGTCTCAACGGACCAAGATCATCTACTTTCCCGACGGCGAATACCTTGTCGATCAAGCGTTGATCGTCCCGCTACTCGATGGGAACGACGCGAGTGCACGGGTTGTTCTGCAGGGAGAAAACCGTGATCGCGTCGTGATTCGTCTCGCGGATCAATCGGCGTTGGAGGATGCGGTCGTTCGTTTTCAGATTCGCAGCGCCGCGGACGCGTTCCGCAACGCGGTTCGTGATTTGACGATCGATGTCGGAGCGGGAAACCCCGACGCGGACGGTCTGCGCTTTGTGGGAAGCAATCAAGCCACGGTTCGCAACGTGCACATTCGGTCAAGCGACCCCAATCACGCGGGGCGTGTCGGCCTGGAACTCGGCCGAGTGAATCGAGGAGGCATCAACGAAGCGACCTCGAGCGGACCACTCTTGATCGAAGATGTGAGTGTCGACGGATTCGAAATCGGCATTCGTACCGAGCATCAGGTTGCCAGCCAGACCTTTGAGAACATTTCGCTCAGCAATCAACTGACGTTCGGTTGGAAGAATGAGACAAATCAAAATGTGTTCGCCCGAAACGTGACCAGCACGAATGAAGTCCGCGCGATCCAAAACGCAGGCGGAGCGGGAAACGGCGTCTTCACTTTGCTAGACAGTCAATTGGTTGGGGTGGGGGACGCGGTCAACGACATCGCGATCTTCACCGAAGAACGGCTTTATGCACGCAACGTTCAAACGATTGGTTATGCAGCGGCTGTGGATTATCAACCGAGCGGTGAGCAATTCCCGCGCGACGCGGTGCTCGGCGGTACGCTGATCGAAGAGTATTGGAGCGAAGGCGCGCAGGATTCCAACACGGGTGGTGCCGTGGAGACTTTCTCTGGCGCGCCTGACGCGACGTTGGGCTTGCCCGTGGAAGATTCGCCAGAAACACCACTGGAGTCCGACCTTTCCAAGTGGGCGTCTCCAACTTCCTTCGTCACGGTCAATCCGGACGGCACACCAAGTGGGGTCCCAGGAGATACTTTCGACGATGCGGCCGCGGTTCAATCGGCGATCGATTCTGGTGCGACAACGATCTATCTGCCAAACAATGGAGACTGGGTGATCGATGATGCCGTCGAGATACGAGGAAATGTCGAGCGGCTGATCGGGCTGGAATCATCGCTGGTGACTCGAAGTGGAGACGGTGTGATTCGGATCGGTGAGACGACCGCGGACACACTGGTTCTGGAGCGTTTCGAGAGTCGACGCGGGCAGAGGGTTGGATTCGATCACGTCAGCGATCAAACGATTGTCGCACGCAATTTGATCGGCTTTGACTATCGACCCGTGAGCGATTCGCCGGGGGACGTTTTCCTGTATGACGTTTCTTTGGGGACGGTCACGTTCCGCAACCAACACGTTTGGGCGCGGCAGTTGAATCCCGAAGGAGCCGCCGATGTAACCGACCCAAACTTACCGGACCAAAAGATCCTCAACGACAACGCCTCTGTCTGGATTCTCGGCATGAAAGTCGAGACCGAAGGAACGGTGGTTCGAACTATCAACGGTGGACAAACTGAATTGCTCGGGGTCTATCGCAACAACGCAAGCTTCAGTGACGCGAACAACCCCGCCTTCGTCACTGTCGATGCCTCTCTTTCCGTGGCCAACTTTGATTCATCGACGGCGGCTTCGGGTGCGTGGGCCGTCCACGCGAGCGAGACTCGCGACGGTATCACGCAAACGCTCGACCGCATCGAGAGCACTCTCTACACCGCCTACAGCGATGCGACGAGATGGGACCTTCAGCAAGAGGTTCTAATCGACAACCTGGATGAAGAGGTTTCGTATGTGGGTGGATGGAGTTCGTCTGCAACGAAGCCTGGCGGCTACATCGGTTCGGATGTGGCCTTCTCGGATGATCCCAATGCGTTGGCAAGCTTCCATCCGGATTTGCCAGTCGCGGGCCAATACGATGTCTTTGTTCGCTGGATCGGAGAGAGCCGACGAAAATCCGATCACAAGGGCCATTCGACGACGGTTCCCGTTCAGGTGACGCACGCCGAAGGAACGCAAAGCCTCGCGGTGAATCAAACCGTCGATGGCGGACGCTGGATAAAGATTGGCAGCTACAACTTTGACGCCGGACAAACCGCTGAGGTCGAGTTCGGAACGAATCCGGGGTCCAATGAACGGAAAACGATTGTCGATGGCGTTCGTTTCTCGCTGGTGAACTCCGACAATCCCATTCCCGAACTCGAAGCGGCTTTCCCGATCCAAACGCAGACGCGAACCGTGAGCGATGGCATTTTTGCGGGAGGCCAATACTCGTTCGACGCGGATAACGGACTCCTAGCCGGTGACTTTGATCGAGATGGCAATGAACTCTCGGTGACGGCCGTGCGACCCGGTATCGGCGGCGAAGTGACATTCGCGGGCGATGGCTCGTTTTCGTACGCGCCGCGGCCTTGGTTTACCGGTTGGGATGTGTTTGAGTACACCGTCAGCAATGGAACGCAATCGACAACGGGCTTTGCACAGATATTGGTGGCGGACTCGTTCGATTCCGACACGGGCGAGCTTCGGCGGGAGTTAACGGGCGCCGAGCAAGCGGAGTTGAATTCAACGGTCATCGAGACGGTGCGGGCGGAATCTTCCAACGGCGGCTTTCCATTCCGGGTCTTGGGAACAGCACGAAACGACGCTGGCATCGGAGGTCAGCCCGGTCACAGTCGGGAGCGCGGCAACGATCACTATCTCGGCCCCGCAAACGCGTCTCCAACATTCGATCTCGGCGGGCTCTACCAGTTAAACACGATACGACTCTGGAACTTCAATGTCGGCCAGGTCGATCGCATCACGAACCGTCAGACCGAAAACGGGATCCGCAGGCTCAACGTTTACGTGGACACGGACACTGATGGCGACGCATTCGGTGAGAGCTTTACCCTGGCCCAAACCATCGAATTGCCCGAAGCACCGGGCCGCAGCGACTACAGCGGCGAAGTATTCGACCTTGGTGGCGTTCAGGCGAGGTACGTTCGGATTGAGGCCGTGTCGACGCATGGCCAGACAGCCTCGGCTGGATTGAGCGACCTCGAATTCCGAGGCTCGCTGATCTCACCCGTCGAGGTGGATGAGGTTGAATCAATCCGGGTGGCGGAATTCAGCAGCGAGCGTGGTAACGAAAGCAGTGCGCAGCGGACGCTCGGGAGCGGATACTTCCGCGGCAGCAATGTTGTTGATTCGCGTTCACGCTCAACGAACTGGGAATCGGCAGACAATGATCCGACACCCAGCATCACCTACGATCTTGGCAGCGTTCACGAACTCGGTTCGACGCGGATCTGGAACTACAACTACCGGTTCGCGACATCGCGAGGGGCAAAAACGGTCGAAGTCTCCACCTCGATTGACAACGTCTCGTTCGAAGTACTCAAGAACATCTCGCTCGACATTGCACCTGGAAGCGATGACTTCACAGGACAAAAATTCGAACTCGATGGAGTGCAAGCCCGCTATCTCAGACTCAAGGTCCTCGAGAGTCACGGTGCCGAAGGAAATGTCGGGTTGGCTCATGTGTCTGTTTTTGGCATCGGTGTCTCTGAGGCTCCGACGAGCATTGCGTTGGATGCCGCCACCGACACAGGTGTGAGCGACTCGGATGGAATCACTCGGCGAAACAATGCCGACGCAGAACGCGTGCTGAAGTTCGAGGTCTTCGGCACCGAACCTGACGACCTCATCACGGTCTTTGCCAATGATGTTCCTATCGGCTCGGCAATCGCCACCGGCTCTTCGACGCTGGTTGAAACCGATGGGATCACCATGCTCGAGGATGCGAGTTATTTGATCACGGCTCGTCGCACGAAGCCGGGAACACGGACATCAAAGTCAACGCCTGCTATCTCGGTTGAAATCGACACGGCCGCCCCCACCGCGACCATCGGCTTCCCCGCAGGTGGTCTCCAAGTCGACACTATCGACTTCGTCTTCGATGAAATCGTCGAAGGGTTTGATCGCAGCGATGTGCAGCTCAGACGAAACGGCTTGCCGATGGATCTCTCGGCAGCGCAGTTGGGTTCCGAAGAAGCGACGAATTTCCGACTGGCAAATCTGATCTCGGCAACGGCGCTGGCGTCGAACTACGAACTCGCTGTGGACGGGGCGATTGGCGAAGTCACCGATGTCGCTGGCAACCCAGTGTCGATTGCGCAGTCGTTTTCGACCATTCCACGCATCCGGTCGTTGAATGCTCGCAGCCTGAACTATTCGGTGATCGAACACCAAGACGCCTTTCTTTTGGACTCCGGAGCGATTTCGTTTTCATTTCGTGCCGACAAACGATCTGGAACGCTCTTTTCGAAAGATCATCTCGGCTTCGGCGATGGCGGCCATCTCACCATTCGAATCCGGAATCGCAAAATCGAAGTGCGACTACAGAGTGGCGATGAATCGTACTACGTGCGCAGCGGGAACATCGCTGAGCGACGTGATTACCAAATTGAATTTCAATTCGGTCCGGACGGGATGCGGCTATTTCGAGACGGCGTGCTAGTCGACTCGAATGACTACACCGGTGGGCTGGGAACGACCTCGGGCGGGTCCGGTAATGTCGAAGACATCGTGATCGGAGCTTCCAAGGTCCGTAGCGATCCTGGCGAGAACAATAATCTTCGCGAGTTCTTCTCGGGGCGAATCCGCGATGTCAGGATCCAAAACGGAAGCGGCGACGTGCTGTTTTCCGAAGCGGTGGTTCCCTATGACCTCGAGACCGGATCGAACATTTTCAATGGTGTCGATCAATTCGTTGAAGTCGCGCACTCCGACGCGCAAGAACTGGAGACTGGGGCATTCGAGGTCACCTTCAACACGTTTGATGCGAGCCAACGCCAAGCCCTCTTTTCCAAAGACAACCGTGGGTTTGATGACGGTGGCCATTTAACCGCGAATCTCATCGACGGTCGTGTCGAAGTCCGTTTGCAAAGCGATGCGGCTTCGCACTACGTCTCGTCCGAGATCATTGATTCCAACCGAGACTACCGATTGCGATTCGAGTTCGGTGCCGGTGGTATGAATCTGTTCCTTGATGGAGAACTTGTTGGCGCGAATGACTACGACGGTGGCCTTCAAGGGAATGAGAACCCACTCGTGATCGCTGCCAGCCAACGTCGCTCGACCTCGGCGGGCACGCGTCTTGAAGATCACTTCTTCGGATCGCTGATGGATTTTCGTCTGTTGCAAGCGGACGGCCAGGAGATCAATCTGTTCGGGCTGCCGACAGACGACGCTTGATGGGACAAGAAGGCTTGTCTCGTAATCTGCGCCTCAACTGGGGCTCATTTGAGCCCCAGTACGCCGGGCAAAGACCAATCGCAGAGACCGAAAATGACTTCCAAACCACCGGCCGACACCGAGAAAAACGACATTCCGAAGAAACAACCCTCGGGCAACCTGGCTTTGGGGATCGCCGTGGGGATTTCGATCGGCACCGCGTTCGGTGTTGCACTCGACAACCTCGCGATCGGACTCGCGTTCGGCGTTGCGCTCGGACCGGCGTTAGGACTCGCATTTCGGCATTAGCGATGGCTAGGGTGAACAGCCGAAGAGGCCTAGCCGAAGCCAGACGATTTTGATGATCGACCAGCCAACGAACTTGACGCCCATGATTTGAGCCGAAGAATAAGGAGGTCCTTCTCTTTTCGTTGGAGACGATAATCATGAGCACTGTCGAAGCCCCCGTGTCACCGGAATTGCAAGCCGAGATCGAAAAGCACAAGTACTTTCTCAGCGAAAAAGCCGGTCACGATGTCGGATGGGAATTCGCCGAAGAGGACTATCGGAAGCACTATATGCAAGCAACGGTGGACTCCGCCCAATCGGAGACACCACCGCCGAAGGGCCTAAGTGGCTTGTTCAAGCGATTTCTTTCTCGAGACGCATCAACGTCTTGACGTCCACCGATGAAAGTCCGCGACCGCTCTCCAACGCGTTCTAGCGTAAGCATCCGTCGGTGATGATTGGCCGTCGTCTCTTCAACGATCTCTTAGCTCAGGATCCCGCGAACAACCTTTCCTTGGACATCCGTCAAACGATAATGACGGCCCTGGTGGAAATAGGTCAAACGTTCGTGGTTGAACCCTAGCAAGTGAAGGATGGTTGCGTTGAGGTCATGGACGTGGACGCCGAACCGTTCTTGATCGATGATGTTGTAGCAAAAGTCATCAGTCGCACCGTATCGCAAGCCACCCTGCACTCCGGCGCCGGCAAGATAAATGGAGAAGCAACGCGGGTGATGGTCCCGTCCGTTACTGCCCTGCTTGTACACCGTTCGACCAAACTCACCACCCCAAACAATGAGCGTGTCGTCGAGCATGCCACGTTGCTTTAAATCTTGGACCAAGGCGGAGGAACCCTGATCGACCTCTTTGGCAATTTTGGGATGTCGCCCCGGAAGATTCGAGTGATGATCCCAACCGCGGTGATAAAGCTGTATGAATCGGACACCACGTTCGGCGAGCCGACGTGCGAGCAGACAATTCGCTGCGTGAGTGCCGGGAACGCGAGCGTCAGGCCCATACAACTCAAACGTCGACTCGGGCTCGCCTGAGATGTCGGTTAAATCGGGAACCGACATCTGCATTCGATACGCCATTTCATACGCCATGATCCGCGTTTGAATCTCCGGATCACCGACGGATTGAAATCGTTGCTCATTCAGCGCGGCGATGTCGTCGAGCAACTCTCGCTTGCTGTCACTTCTGTTGCCCGCGGGGTCGTTGAGGTACAGCACAGGATCACCATTCGATCGCAGTTTCACTCCCTGATGATTGCTGGGCAGGAAACCCGAGCCCCACAGTCGTGAATAGATCGGTTGAGCCTGGGTATCCGTGTTCTTGTCGAGCAGGACCACATAAGACGGTAGATCGGCACTTTCGGAGCCGAGCCCATAGCTTGCCCACGCACCAAGCGAAGGCCGCCCCGGTTGCTGATGCCCAGTTTGAAAGAACGTGATGGCGGGATCGTGGTTGATCGCCTCGGTGTACATCGAGTTGATGATGCAGATGTCGTCGGCGATCGCGCCGTGATGGGGCAACAGATCACTGATCCACTGGCCACTCGCACCATGTTGACGAAAGGGAACGAAGCTCTTTTTAACGGGAAACGATTTCTGCCTTGCAGTCATCCCCGTCAGACGTTGCCCTTGGCGGATCGAGTCTGGCAACTCCATTCCATCGAGTTTCTCAAGCGACGGTTTGTAGTCCAACGTCTCCATCTGGCTCGGCGCGCCCGATTGGCAAAGATAGATCACCCGCTTGGCACGGGCGGGAAAGTGTGTCGGCCCGCTGTTGCCGGGCGTGTACCCCGGACCGTTTCCGGTTGCCAAACTTGCCTCTTCGGCGAACGCATCGCTGGTGTTCCCCAGCGTTGCAAGTGCCGCGGCGCCCAGCCCCACGCGCGACGCGTGGCGAAGGAAATGCCGCCGTGTGAGGTTCAGACGATACTCGTCGATGGGATTCATAATCAGGGCTTCGTGATGAATTCGCTGAGATTGAGCAGGACGCGGGCGACGGAGGACCAAGCAGCAAGTTCAACCGTATCGAGTTGCTCATCCACCGATGAGTGTCCAACTGCCAACAACTCAGCCGCCGCGTCGGGGTTGTTTTTGAAGTGTGCGAGCTTGGAATCGAGCGTCCCGCGCAGCAACCGCAATTCGCTCGATTGAGGTTCGCAGGAAAAGCAGAGTTTGAATCCATACTTCAGTCGCATTACTGGATCCTTGGTCGGTGCTTCGATCAAGATCCGCTCCCCGAGTTTGCGTGCCGCTTCGACAAACTGAGGATCGTGAAGCAAAACGAACGCTTGGATCGGCGTGTTGGTTCGTGATCGTTGTACGGTGCAAAACTCTCGCTCGGGTGCATCGAACGCAGCCAGACTTGGAGGAGGCACGGTGCGTTTCCAGAACGTGTAAAGGCTGCGTCGATAGAGGGCACTGCCGTCTTCGCTGTGCGGATAGGCACGCGAATACCCGGGGCGATTGTTGATCTCCAGCCAAAGCCCCTTGGGATGGTAGGGATAGACGCTTGGACCACCGATCCTTGTATCGAGCAGCCCACTCACGGCCAGTGCCGAATCACGAATTGACTCGGCGTCCAATCGATAACGGGGACCGCGGGCGAGCAGGCGGTTCTCAGGGTCTTTGGAGACCGATTCCGGTGTCAACTTCGACGACTGACAATAGGTTTCACTGGTCACCATCGTGCGGAACAAATGTTTGACATCCCAGCCAGACTCCATGAATTCGACCGCCAACCAATCGAGAAGTTCCGGGTGCGAAGGATACTCGCCTTGCGCACCAAAGTCCTCCACCGTTTTGACGAGCCCCGTTCCAAACAGCTGCGCCCAAAATCGATTGACCGTCACCCGCGCGGTCAGCGGGTTGTCGCGAGAAACCAACCAACGCGCCAGTCCAAGACGGTTTGTTGGAACGTCTTTGGGAAGTGAGCCGAGGACCGCCGGGATAGCAGGCTGAACCTTCCTCGACTTGATGGGCTTGTCATACTCTCCACGCATCAAAACGAACGTCTCGCGCGGTTGAGGCATTTCGCTGAGCACCATCGTTTCCGGAAAGGCAGCGATTGCTTGCTCACGTCGTTCTTCCGCTGTCCCGATCGCTGCTTCCAGTTCTTGGTACCGTTTGTTTCCAAATCTTCGGCCCAAAAACTGCTCGACCTTCTTCTGCGCCGCGGGATCGCGTCGCTCCAAAGAAACTGCCAGCGTTGCCTGGATGTCTTTGGGGATTGGCAACTGTCCGTCGGAGGCTGTCGTGATTCGGAACCTACCGATCGTGTGCGAGCCACCCCAAGTGTGGATCAACGAGACGCGGACCCGCGATCCAGGCTGGATGGCTCGCGACAAAACGAAATCAGCACTGCAGTCTTCGTGTCGAGAATTTCCATCAACGGCCCAACCGCCTCTGCCAGTCTTGCCATCGATAGCCGCCGAGATCGGGTAGCCCGCCTGTTCGTAGTCGGCGGTGGCCGTTTTGACAGGCACCGGCACAAACTCCGATGCCTCCGCGGTCGCCGTCTCGATCGCGATCTCACTCAACACAAAGTTCCCATTGTGCCCGCGACCCGTCGAACCGTTTACGTGTTGCGGATGTGTCAACGCCTCCAACCGAATCGCCTGCAGCGGATGATCACTCACGGCGAACTCGATTCGATAGGTGTTCGTGGCGGGGTTGGCGCCGTTGGCGAGGACGATGCCGTCGTCCTGCAGACTGAGTTCGGTTCCGCCGTCGGCTTGCAGCTTGTCTAGATAGACGGCGTTCCTGTCGACCTGTTTGCGTAACGCGGCTTCCCATTCGGGGAAAAACTCTCGTTGTCGTTCCAGCTCGGCGTTTCGTGCCGCGACCGCTTCGGAGACCTCGCCGTCTAAAGCTTCAAAATCGATCGGGTTCAGTGGGGATGCGATCCGAGTCTTCGGATCGAACCCATTCATCCCGCGTTCGGGAACACGATTGAAGAACGCGTAAAACGAATAGAAGTCGTCCTGCCCAATTGGATCGTACTTGTGGTCATGGCAACGCGCGCACAAGAAAGTCAATCCGAGAAACGTCGTGCTCGTCGTCACCACGCGATCCATCACGTATTCCGTCCGATACTCTTCATCGATGATGCCGCCCTCGATCGTGATCGGATGGTTGCGATGAAACCCGGTCGCCAAACGTGACTCGGGAGTTGCGTCGGGAATCAGATCACCCGCCATCTGATGAACCGTGAACTCGTCAAAAGGCATGTTGGAATCAAACGCGTGAAGGACCCAATCACGCCAGACCCATTGATGTCGAATGCGATCATATTGGTAGCCACTCGTGTCGGCATACCGAGACGCATCCAACCAATAGCGTGTTCGGTGTTCGGCAAACGCGGTCGAATCGAGCAATGCATCCACCAGACGCCGCCACGCCTTGGCGTGATCGTCGGGGTCATTCACGAAACCCTCAACGAGTTCCGGCGGAGGTGGCAACCCCGTCAGATCGAGTGAAACACGACGAGCCAAAGTCGCCCGGTCGGCGCGTTCGGCGGGCGACATCCGTTCCGACTTCAGTCGCTTGCGGACCAAGTGGTCAATCGCCGGTTCGCCGTCGGGGACACTCGGACGTCTCGGCGCGATGAAAGACCAATGCGTGTCATACTGGGCCCCCTGATCGATCCACTCTTTGATCCGCTTGATTTCTGGATCGGAAAGCTGCGTGTGGAAATCGAGAGGCGGCATCTGATCCTCGGAGCCTGAAGCGACGATCCGTTGATACACGAGACTCTCTTCGGCACTCCCTGGAACGATAGCGTCTTGGATCGCTTCTTCTCGCAAATCGAGTCGCAGATCCGCTTCGCGCGCGGCTTCGTCAAAACCGTGACACGCGTAGCATGTTTTTGAAAAGATCGGACGTATGTCCCGATTGAAATCGATATCCGGCTCGGATGCTGTGCTGACAAAAGCACAGACAAGAGTCGCCATCAGAGCGTAGAAACCGGATCGAGGATTTTGGAGGGCATTCATGGGGGCAATCGCGTTCGTCGGATGCTCGGGAACGGACTTGGTGTGCTGTTTTCTGGTCGACTGCTCACTGTACCGGGTTTCCGTAACAGTACGGAACCATCGCTTTGGCGAGCGTAATCGGGAACCGCATCTCTGGAAGCACCTACAACAGTCGCGAGCCATGGAATGAGGACGGAATCGACTCGAAGACGCCGGTTCGCAGCTATTCGCCAAAGGCCGCTCTTACTCGTCGATGGACTTCCTTGACTCGTGGATCTTCAGCCCAACTCGCAAATCGTTGAGCGAATTCCTGCCTGGCAACACGCGCTTCTTCGACACGGTTCGCTTGCAGCAGTGAAAGAGCGAGATAGCCTTCCGCGAGGGGGCGAATGTCTTCACCTCCGTAGATCACCCTTTGAAGTCGACCCGACTCCCTCAACGCCTCAATCGCCTGTTCTGATTTTCCAAGTCGGTATTGGGCGATACCCAGCGTCCTGAGCGAAATGTACGTCGGACTGTAATGACTTGCCTGCATCGCAAGTTGTTCAATTTCCAAGAGTTCCTCGTTACTGAGACTGTCTTCGATCACTCGAAATTCAATCCCTAACATCTGCTTGATCGCGTCGCGTCTGAGATAGGGCGCATGAAACACCGAACTGGCGTGCCGAATGGTCACGGTTGCGACACCAGTGGTCACGAGCGATTGCCCGTCTTTGGAAAATGAAGCGTGAATCACGGGAGCGGCCGGTTGCTGCTCAAACACGAAGAGCTCGATCCCTGAATCGACGTCCCAAACGACCGCGGTGCCGTCGTCACTTGCCGTCACCAGACATTTGCCATCCGGCGTGAAGGTGACGCAAGCGACCTGGGAAGCGTGCCCCTTGAATCGAGTTTTGATCGATGATTTTTTCCAATCCCACAAAAACACCGTGCCGTCGGCGCAACTACTAGCGACCACGTCGGAATTCTTCGGAGAGAAAACGGCTCGCCAAACGGGTTGTCGGTGACCCTTGAGGGTTTGCAACAGTTCGAATGACTTCGCGTCCCAGACTCGGATTTCTTGGTCGTCACTCGCCGTCACCAAATAACGGCCATCTGCGGAATAACGCGCCGACGCCAATCCTTCATCGTGCCCACGTAGTTTGCCGACGGTTTCAAACGTCACTGCGTCGAAAACGTTTGCGACACCACTCGTTCCCGCGGTGACGATTCGTCGCTGATCGGGTGAGGCGCTGATGTCCCAGATCGCATCGTCGTCGGTGGCGACACGACGCTTCGGTGATTCGTCCGCGTGATTTTCATGGGGCTGTGCCCAGACATAGAGTTCGCCGCCGTCGCCCGCCGTTATCAGACGCCCGTCGTGAAGCCACTCCAGACTGAGCGCGGGGCCCTCCTGCTGCAATTGCTTCACCACGTCGCCAGAACGTGCGTCGATCAGGGAAATCACGCCATCCTCGACCGCGGCCGCAACCGTGCGTTGATCGGGCGAAAAATCTGCTTGCCAAATCGCGCTGTTACTGAAGTCGGTCGACGTCACGGTTGCACGAAACGCATCGATCGACCAGCAGCGAAGCGTCAGGTCATCGGACGCGGTCACAATGCGACGGCTCGCGGGGAAAAATCGGACCTCGTTCACAATCCCCGAATGCCCTTTGAACTCCTTGAAGATGTTGCCCTCGAGATCCCAGAGGATCGCGGTTTGATCACCGCAGGTCGCGATCAAATCTCCGCCCGGCGAAAAATCAACGCCCAAGAGTTCGGTCGAATGGCCCGAGAACCGACTCAACAGCATTCCCGTTTCGCAGTCAAAGAGATTCGCAACTTTATCGTTGCCGCCACACAGGACCTTGGAGCCATCGGGTGAAAGTGCGATCTCATGGGTGCCTCCAGGATTCGCAATGATTTCACGCAGAAGTTCACAGGAAACTCGCGTGCCTGCATCGACACGACAATCCCAGGCTCTCAGCTTTCCATCGAGACACCCGCTGTACAACCGATCGCCGCTGCGATTGAACTCCAGCGAGGTGACCTCATCGCCATGCCCCTGCACGGCGAGCAGTTCCTCACCCGACGCGAGATCAAAGAACCCGAGTTCCGCAGGCTGATTCTCTTGAAACTCACGTGCGCGTCCGTTGCCAAAACGACGACTGTCGTTTCCGAAAAAACCAAAAGCCAAGATCGGTTGCGTTGGATGAAAGGCGACCGAGGCAACATCTTGTTCGTAGGGGCCAAACACCCTCACTCGTTCCATCGAGTCGGTACGAAAGAGCGAGACGGTATTGGACCGGACAGCGACCGCGAAGAACTCGCCGTCATGCGAGAATCGGACGCTCGTTACGATCTCGTCCGTCAAGATGCGATTGATCTTCGTGCTCGAATCGGCGTCCCAGACATAAACCGCATCGTCGGAGCCGCCGCTCACGATCCGCTTGCCGTCGGGCGACACGTCGGCGGTCAAAACAAGGTGCGCGTGACCGTGCAGGATATCGGACGGATCGCAGGTGAACATTTCATTGGCGAGATAGCGTCGCGTCCAACTGGCATGTTCGGCTTCAATTTGCGAAAGCGTATTCCAAGCCGATTCGGTGTTGCCGGCCTTCCAATCGCTCGCGGTTGACTTTAACTGCAATGCCCGAAGCTGTGTTCGTGTTTCCCTCTGTGCCTTGAGCGCGTAGAGCAGCGCTGTGGAGGTCCCGATGACGCCGGCGAGCAGCAGCAAAACGATTGACATCACCGAAGCGACCATCCCCCGATTCCGCTGGACGAATTTCCGAACGGCGTAGACCGCGCTTCTCGGACGCGCTTGCACCGGTTCGTTATTGAGGTAGCGTTCGATGTCTTCAGCAAGTGCGTTGGCCGTTTCGTATCGTTCCCGCCGATCTTTTTCGAGCGCCTTCAAGACAATCGAATCAAGATCGCCTCTCAGTTGGTCCGAGTACTTTTCGAGCGTGAGCTTCGTGTTCTTGACCGTCCACTTTGCCGCATCGTTGGCGCCTCGAATAGCGATGCTGGGCGCCGATGCGTCTTTATTCTTGATCAGCTTGATCGCCTCAAGCACTGAGTGGTCTTCGCCCTCCATCTGAAGAGGTGTCTTACCGGTCAGAAGTTTGTAGAGCACGACTCCCAGGGAAAAGATGTCGCAACGAGTGTCGACGTCGAGCTCACCCGAGTCCGCTTGTTCAGGGCTCATGTAGGCGATCGTGCCGACGACGTTTCCGTATCCGGTGTAGACACTCTTATCGGTGAGCGTCTTCGCGCCACCGAGCGCCTTTGCCAATCCAAAGTCGATCACCTTTGGAACGGGTTTGTTGTCATTCTCGGCGACGAGAATATTGGAGTGTTTGAGATCGCGGTGAATGATTGCCTTTTGGTGAGCGTGCTGGACGGCTCGACAAATGGGAATCATCAACCGGAGACGGTCTTCGATGCCGAGTTTCCGCTTGTTGCAGTACTGATCCAGTGGCACCCCCTTCACGAGTTCCATCACGAAGTAGGGACTCCCATCATCCGTTGTGTCGGCATCGAGAATCTTCGCGATGTTGGGATGGTCCATCATCGCGATCGCTTGACGCTCGGCTTCAAACCTGCCGAGCGCATCCTTGCCAACGTATTTGCCGATTAATTTGATCGCGACGTCACGTCGAACGGGCTCTTCCTGAACGGCTCGCCATACTTGCCCCATTCCGCCCTCGCCAACGAGATGCAGCAATCGGTAGCGGCCGATGGAGCGGGAAACCACTCCGGGATCCGGCTGCCGATCCCACTCAAGATCTGGATCGGGTGACATCGCAAACGCCGAGTCCAATCTCGTCGACCGCGATTCGTCTTTTGTCGGTTCATCCGCACTGTTGTCCATCCGGGCATTGTATTTGTTGTGCGGCAGCCACGAAACGAAAGCCTGGTGAAACAACTCACCCCGGATGGATGAATGCCCTCGAGTTCAACCGGCCCCATTTCGACGATGTTCGAAAGAGCGGTAAAGCATCCATCGAACCGACCGCGTGAACGGTAACAGGAGGACGGGGCGAAGACCGAAATGACCCTCATCCGCTTATCTTGGTGGGGACAGCGTGTTACGCTGCCCACTCCGAACTGATCCACTTGTGTTGCCAGATGGAGTCCTCGATGTCCCAAGAAGAACACGTCCTGGTCATCCCGGCCGCGGTCATCAACGCGATCGGCACTCTCGACGGGTTTGAGTCCGACGTGGATCGTTTCCTGCATCCGATTTTGTCGAGCAACCAACTCGCGTATCGGCCCCGTGGGGCGATGGAAGTCGACCCGAGTTTCAAACAACTGATTCCGTATGTGATTCTCGAGCACCGAGACGACTCGGGCGAAATCCGCTTGTTCGCCTACACGCGTGGCGGAGGAGGAGGAGAGAAACGCCTGCACGCAAAACGCAGCCTCGGTATCGGTGGCCACATCAGCCAGGAAGACGGTGATGTGGGCGCGGACGCGTACAACGCCGGCATGCAGCGCGAACTCGCTGAGGAAATCCAGCTGGATTCGGCCTATCAGGAAACGCTCGAGGGCCTGATCTACGATTCCTCGAGTGAAGTCGGACAGGTGCATCTTGGCGTCGTCCATCGCTTCGTTCTCGAGCAGCCCGACGTGGCCAGCAACGAAGACGATCTGGCCGAGGGAGGCTTCGTCGGTCTGGACGAACTGTGGCGGGACCGAGAACGCCTTGAGAATTGGAGTCGACTCGCACTGGAAGCGTTGTACGGCAAACTCGTGACGCAAGTATCGGCCGGCTAGCCCGTGATCTATTTGGATAACCATGCGACGACGCGTTGCGACCCTCGAGTCGTCGATCGCATGGTGCCCTGGTTGAGCGAGGCATTCGGCAACCCGCACAGTTCCGCCCACGAGATGGGGCGCGAAGCAGGAGCAGCCGTCGATGCTGCGCTCGACTTGATCGCCAACAAATTGGGACTCGCCGAACCATCGATCCTGCTCACCAGCGGGGCCACGGAAAGCAATAACTTGGCGATCGATGGCATCTGTCGCCATCCTCGCCAAAAACGTCGGCACATCGTCACGACAACCATCGAGCATCCCGCGGTCCTGGATGTGGTTGCCCGACTCGAAAAAGACGGGTTCACCGTGACTCGCGTCGATGTCCATCCCAACGACCACCCGCAGGCCGGACAAGTCGACCTCGACCGACTGGCCGAGGCGATCCACCAAGACACCGCACTCGTTTCGGTTCACTGGGCAAATAACGAGATCGGTGTAGTCCAACCGATGCAGGAGATTGCGGCCATTGCGCACCGGCATGACGCTTTGTTCCACAGCGATGCGACTCAAGCCGTCGGCCGGATTCCGGTCGATCTCGGCAAGGTGGACGTCGATTTAATCAGCGCATCGGCACACAAGTTTTATGGTCCCAAGGGAGCTGGCTTTCTCACCATCGGTGGCGGTCTCGAACGAAGACGTATCCGGATGAAACCGTTGTTCCTCGGCGGCGGGCAGCAAAACAACCTGCGCGGAGGCACGGTCGCTCCGGCAAACGCGGTCGCGGTCGCGGCGGCACTCGAATACGCGGTCGACGAATTGACGGAAACAGCAGAACGAGTCATCGGGCTGCGAAGTCGGTTGTGGGGCGAACTCGAGGAACGAATCGGCGGGCTCCGTCTCAATGGCTCGCCGCTCGCAGGACCGCAACGGCTTCCCGGGAATCTGAACCTGATTCTGCCGGGCATCGAAGGCGCCGCCTGGATCGCCGCGACGCCGGATGTCGCGTTCAGCAGCGGTTCGGCATGCAGCAGCGTCGATGCGAAGCCGAGCCATGTTCTGACGGGGCTGGGTTTGACGGAGGGGGAAGCCAGGCGGAGCGTGCGGTTCGGGATCGGCAAGTTTAATGACGCGGATGACATCGAATCCGCGATCGAATCCCTCACGAGGGGCTACGAACAAGTCCGTGGTGAGCTAAATTCGCGCGCCTAGATCGCGGTCGATGCGAGCCAGGGCTCCGACCATCACTCCACTTCCTTGCGAGAACATCGTGTCAGTCGTCACTATTGAGAACGTCACCAAGACCTACGGGAGCTACACTGCGGTGTCGGATCTCTCGTTGAGTGTTCCGGCGGGTTCGCTTTACGGATTCATCGGCCCGAATGGCTCGGGAAAAACGTCCACCATTCGGATGATCTTACGAATCATCCATCCCGACCAGGGACGCATTTCGGTGCTCGGCGACGATTCCGCGTCCGCAGCGAACGACCAAGTAGGGTACCTGCCTGAAGAACGCGGTCTCTACAAGAAACTCTCGGTCCGGCGGATGCTTCAGTATTACGCCGCGCTGAAGTCGATGCCGCGAGCCGAGGCCAATGAGGCGATCGACCACTGGCTCAAACGCTTCGAACTCGAGTCCTGGGCCAATAAGAAAATCGAGTCGCTTTCGAAAGGGATGTCCCAGAAAGTTCAATTCATCGCATCCGCGATCTCCAACCCCAAAATCCTGATACTCGATGAGCCATTCTCGGGATTGGATCCGGTGAACACCGAAGTGATTCGGTCCGCCGTGCTCGAGATGCAGCGGCGCGGAACCACGATCCTTTTTTCCACGCACGACATGGGCACCGCCGAGAAGATGTGCGACTTCGTGTTCATGATCTTTCGTGGCGAGAAAGTTCTCGACGGGACACTCGACGAAATCAAAGCCACGTATGGAGCCGACTCGATCCGACTTCGATGGGAAGGGACGCCCGAGCAGCTCAATTCGATCCGTGAGGTCGAACGAGTCATCGACATGGGTGGCTTTCAAGAGATCCAAACCAACGGCGACTCACGGCGTGTGCTCAGCCAACTCGTCGAGATGGCAAACGTCAGCCTTTTCGAAATCACGCAACCATCGTTGCACGACATATTCATTCGGATCGCGGGTCCGGAAGTCCTTGAAGCCAGCCGCGAAGAAGAAGAGGTGCAAGCATGAATAAGGTCCTCGCTGTTGCAAAATACGAATACCTGATTGCGGTTACCAGCAAGGCATTCTTACTGGGTGTCGTGATGATGCCCGTCTTCATGGGCGGCGCGATTGTCGTTCAGTATTTGACCCGTGATCAAGTCGATCTGACCGCACGAAAGATCGCCGTCGTCGACAAGACGGGGCGATTGTTTGACGTCATCGAACAACAGAACAAGATTCGAAACGAATTTGAGATTTTCGAAACGGACGAGGACGGCGGCGAACCGCGTCAGACTCGGGCGGAGTTTTCGATTGAGAGAGTGGAGCCTGAGTCGGATGAAGAGGAATTGGGCATCCGATTGAGCGATCGGATTCGCAGCAACGAACTGTTTGCGTTTGCCGTGATCGAGGAGGACGTTTTCGATCCGTCGAAACAGGCCACTGTTCGTTACTACTCCCAAACGCCGAGCTACCAAACGTTGCCCAATTGGATTGAACGGGTCGTCAACGGCGAAGTCAAACGGGAACGCACAGAGCAATTGGGATTGTCGAACGAGGATGTTTTGTCCCTCGCCCGTACGGTCCCGACACGAACCTTCGGTCTGATCGAACGCGACGGCGAAGTCAAAGAGGAAAACCGTGTCCTGACATTCATGGTCCCCTTCGGCGGCTTGATGCTCATGTTCATGATGGTCATGTCCGTCGCTCCGGCGATGCTCAACAACGTGCTCGAAGAAAAGATGCAAAAGATCTCCGAGTTCCTCGTCTCGTCGGTCACGCCCTTCCAGCTGATGTTGGGGAAACTGTTCGGTGCGGTCGGAGTCGGATTGACTTTGTCGACCATTTATCTCGGTGCCGCATATGGCATGGCGCGCTATTTCGAAATCGACGACCGCATTCCCTTCACGCTCTACTTGTGGTTCGCATTCTTCGTACTACTCGCACTCGTGATCTTTGGGTCGATCTTTTCGGCAATCGGTGCGGCGTGTTCGGAAATCCGTGACGCACAGAGCTTGATGACGCCGGTGATGCTGCTGGTCATCATCCCGATGATGTGCATGGCACCGATTTTGGATTCGCCATCGAGCACCTTTTCGCGTGCGATCTCGCTGTTCCCGCCGGCGACACCCATGTTGATGTTCGCGAGGATCGCGATTCCACCAGGGCCCGCATTGTGGGAGATCGTGCTGGCCGTGATCCTGACGGCTCTCTTCGCTGCGGGATGTGTTTGGGCCGCAGGCAAAGTCTTTCGGGTCGGCATCCTGTCGCAGGGTCAGGCTCCCAGTTTCGCAAAGCTCGTGAGCTGGGTCCTGACGAAGTAGACGAGCGGATTCGTCGTTCGAATGGCAATCCATTCGCGAGGCGGAGTCATTCGCCCGCGAATTGCAGTCTGGGGTCATCGAGCCCCAGTCGCTTCATTTTCTTGTAGAGCGTGGTGCGATTGATGTCGAGCGTCTCGGCGGTTGCCGCGCGATTCCAACCGTGTTTCCGCAGCGCGTGGAGGATGATGTCGCGTTCGGGACCCTCAAGCGCTTCGCGGAGTGTTTTTCCATCGAACGACATGGGCAACTGCACAGGTGCCATCGATGATTCGGCGGACCCCACATCGCGTGCCAACGGGTCCGCGGTCGTCCCCAAAATTTCGGGCGGCAAGTCTTGAAGCGTCAGAGTGCTTTCTCGCGAAAGCAAGACCGCTCGCTCGACGACGTTCTGCAACTGGCGAACGTTCCCGGGCCAGGAATAGGACTGAAGACGGGCCATTGCGGTTTGGTCGAACCCACCAATCTCACGGCCACAGGTCTCGGCGGCCTCGCGAAGGAAGTGGTCCACGAGCAGCGGAATGTCGCCTACTCGCTCGCGCAGCGAAGGCAGGACGATGTTGACGACATTGATTCGGTAGTAGAGGTCTTGGCGAAACGAACCTTCCTGAACGGATTTGGAGAGGTCGTCGTTCGTCGCCAATATCACCCGAGTGTCGACGGATTCGGTGGCCGTCCCACCGAGTTGTTCGAATTGGAATTCTTGAAGAACCCGCAGCAGTTTGACTTGCATTGCGGGTGTCGCGGTTCCGATTTCGTCAAGGAAGAGGGTGCCGGTGTCTGCGAGCTTGAACTTCCCAACCTTATCGGTGCTCGCCCCGGTAAAGGCACCTTTGACGTGGCCGAAGAGTTCGCTTTCAAGCAGATTGTCGGGCAGAGCTCCACAAGCCACTTCAACAAAGGGTTTGCCGCGGCGGGCACTCCGCTCGTGAATGGCTCGAGCGATCATACTTTTGCCCGTGCCATTTTCACCCGTTATCAAAATGGAGGCGCGAGCGTCGGCAACGCTGTCGATCACATCAAAGATCTTCAGCATCCGATAGTCGTGGCTCAGTATGTTCTCCAGTCCGGCCCGGCGATCGAGTTGTTGGCGTAGCGACTCGTTTTCGAGGGTGATCTCACGCTGGGCGACCGCTCGTTCGATGGCCAGTTGGAGTTCGTCATCGATCATCGGCTTGGTGAGCAGATCGAAGGCTCCCACCTTGATTGCTTCAACGGCCGTGCTCGGCGTCGCATAGCCAGTCATCACCAAGACTGTTGTCTCGGGGTACTTCGATCGGGTATATACAATGAGATCGAACCCGTCATCCTCACCAAGGCGGAGGTCTGTAATGACCAGGTCGACGCGATGTTGTTCCAGCGTCGCATTCGCGCCGTCGAGACAATCGGCGAGAAGGACCGAGTGGCCGAGTGACTGCAGCCATTCCGCCATGGACTGGACGAGGTGCCAATCGTCATCGACTAGCAGGATGGTCGCGGAGGGTCGCATGCTTGAGAAACTCGCTAGGGTGAGCGATAAAAATCGCCCCGGTTAACAAGGTTCTCTAGGTCACAGATAGTGGCGGTGCAAAACGACCAATGAGTAGACCGCCCCCTCATTTCAGGGGCCTGGGGTGTAGAAACAGCCTTTTTGTGAATAAGGTGCGGGAAAACTGTCGTAATATCGCCAGTATGGGTGTGCCGGGCCCGGGGCCGCCGAACGGGAAAACGGGAACTACTCTTTTTTCAAAACCTCATGCCTTTGAAAACCCTGGTGGTCGATGACCATCAGGCAGCCAGAGTCGGACTCATTTCCCTGTTCGAAGGATCGAGCATTGAAGTCACCGAGACAGCTGCCGATGGAGAAGAAGCCCTTCAGAAACTGGAGTCGGGCCAGATCGATGTGGCGCTCATCGATGTCCAGATGAAAAAGATGGACGGACTGTCGTTGCTATCCAGCATCCGACAGGCGATTCCTGATTTGCCGGTCGTGCTCATCAGCGCTTATGACTATCCCGTCTACATCGCGCGGGCCGTCGCCAACGGGGCTCAGGAATATGTTCTGAAGAGTGACCCGATCGCGGGAATCGAGGCCGCAATCCGGCATGCCGTCGAGCATCGCGAGGTGCGACCGGGAGGACGACTCGATTCAATTCGTCGAAAGATGTCCGAGCCATTGAGCGCGGACGTTCCTGAGCTGCCCGTCACGTCGCGAGAAGGTCAGGTGCTACGGCACGTCGCCTTCGGTTTGAGTAACCGTGAGATTGCCACCTCCTTGGGCATCAGTGTCGAAACGGTCAAAGAACACGTTCAAAACATCCTCCGAAAAACCGGTGCGTCGGACCGGACGGACGTTGCGGTGCGAGCTGTGCGACTGGGAATCGTCGACTGAGACTCCTCCGCTCGAACGCTTCCATTTCGAGCGAGCATCGCGCGTTTTTTGAGCGTCTTGCTGAGGCACTACTCAAAACTGGCGGGCTAACGCCGGTTCATTCGCCACAGAGGCGTCGCACGGAGGGCACGCCTTTGCTTGACTCCATTAGACGGTCATTTGGCATGCCCTATGCGGTCGTGAAGTGGTGAGAGGTACACCGGTCTCTCATTCCCGGAAGACCCCACGACGGCTGTAGGCGGCGGTCGTGCACCGGACCCACGCTTTTCATGGCCCTGTTGACGCCGAATCCGCCGGCAAACGAATCAGATCACTCATCCCAAAACCTCACTTATTCTAACGACCATGACGCGGCCACCCCGTGCCGTCTCGTTGTCGTCGGTATGGGCATGGCTGGATTTGGGTTATGCGATCGATTGGTTCGTTCCAACTCGATCGATCGCTTTGACATCACGTTGATCGGTGAAGAGCCCGAGCGGGCTTATGACCGAGTCAATCTCTCCGGCTTCTTTACCGGCCGCGCCGAACGTGACCTCTTGCTCGCCGACGAGGCTTGGTATTCAGACAACAAGATCCGCGCTTTAACGGGCCGACGGATCGTGGCGATCGACCGCAAGAAAAAGCAAGCTCGCGACAGCGAAGGCGATGAACATCCCTACGACCAACTGATCCTGGCGACCGGGTCTCGTGCTTGGGTGCCGCCGATCGAGGGCACCGACCAGGAGGGCGTGTTTGTCTATCGCACCCTCGGCGACCTTCGCAACATTAAGGAATACGTCGAACAAGTCGGAGCCCGATCCGGCGCGGTGATCGGTGGCGGGTTGCTCGGATTGGAAGCCGCGAAGGTTCTCACTGATCTGGGTGTCCGCACCAGTGTGGTGGAGATGGCGCCGGGCCTGATGCCAAAACAGCTTGATGCCCGCGGTGCTCAGCGTCTGAAAGACCACGTCGAGCGGACCGGTGAACGTTCACTTGGTACGTCGCACTCAATCGATCGAAAAGCTCGGCGATGGCCTGCTGCGTATCCACTTCAGTAACGCTCGTCCTCTACATGTCGACGTTTTGATCATCGCGGCCGGTATCCGCCCGAATGATCAACTCGCGGCGGACTGTGGTTTAGAAATCGGACCCCGGGGCGGCTTTGTCATCGACGAAACGCTCTCGACGAACGATCCCAATATCCGAGCGATCGGCGAGTGTGCTAGTTTCCGGGATCACCTGTTCGGTCTGGTCGCGCCCTGCTATCGCATGGCGGACGTTCTGGCGGAACGCCTGAGCGGTGGGAGTTCCGTGTTTGACGGTGCCGACGAATCGGCGGAACTCAAATTGATGGGTGTCCAAGTGGCGACACTGGGTCAGGCCATCGGGGAGGCTCCAGGTGTCACAACCCTGACCTTTCAAAATGAAACCGGCTACCGCAAGCTCCTGATTGAGAAAGGCCGAGTGGTGGGGGCATCATGCGTCGGTGCTTGGCCCGAATTGCCTCAAGTGCGCCAGGCAATTTCGGCTGAAAAATTCCTCTGGCCCTGGCAGCGAACACGATTTCGACGGACCGGAACGCCTTGGACGCCGGGAGGCGAAATGCCTGTTCACGACTGGCCAAACGACGCGATCGTTTGCTCGTGTTTGGGAATCAGCAAAGCCACGCTCGATCGCACCATTCGGGAAACGGGCCCGGAGAAAGAAACCGAATCACTCGTCGGCGAAGTGGCTGCGACGTGTGGTGCATCGACCGCGTGCGGCAGTTGTCGTGGTTTGGTCACCGAACTCTGCGGCGGTGATGCGTCGCGAGTCGTTGTTCCGGGCGCGAATGCGATTTTGCTCGCATCGGTGACCGCGTTTGTGGCGGTCGTCAGCATCATGTTCTTCTCGCCAATCGCATTTGCCGACAGTGTGCAGTCCGCGTGGCGACAAGTGGATGTTCTTTGGCGAAATGATTTCGCACGGCAAAGCACAGGGTTTTCACTCCTCGGCATTACCGCTGTCGGGATGATCTTTTCACTTCGAAAGCGGATCCCTCGATTCAAGATCGGGAGCTATGGGATCTGGCGAGCCCTCCACGGCATTCTCGGCACACTGTCTCTTGTTGCGATGGTCGTTCACACAGGGCTGCGTCTCGGATCGAATCTCAACTTCATGCTCGGCTTCTGTTTTTTGCTAACGATCGCGTTGGGCTCGATCGCGGGCATTTCGAGTTCGCTTGAAAACAAGGTCTCGGGCAACACCGCGATGCTTGTTCGCGTTTGGCGAGGACGGCTCGCGACACTTCATCTTTGGGTCACTTGGCCGCTACCGGTTTTGATCGCGTTGCATGTTCTCAGTTTCTATTGGTTCAGTGACTGAGATGAACGACAACGGTGACCAAACAACGAACGAATCGAAGGGCGTCGCGGGTGCGTCGACCGCCGTGCATGCACCTGATCGTTCGACTCTTCGCACGTGGGCGATTTGGCTGCTGATCAATCTCCTGGTCTCCAGCTATTTCTTGTACGGACTCTTCGCCCCCGCATCAAGCATCAAGTCTGCTTGGTTGCCAGGCGAAACGACCCACGGTCACTACCAAATCGAACTCGACTGTGACGCTTGCCACTCACCGGCACGCGACACGGCAGAGCATTCATCCGACAACGTCATGCAGGATGCGTGCATCCGTTGTCATCAGTCGCAGCTCGATGAAGCAAAAGACACGCACCCGGCAAAGAAGTTCAATGATCCGACCAACGCGGATCGCTTGTTGCTGCTCAATGCGCAGGACTGCCTCGCCTGCCACCGTGAACATGTGCCGGAACAGACTCTCGACATGGGGTTAACCATCCCCGACGACTATTGCTGGCACTGCCATCAGGATGTCGCGGAAAACCGACCAAGCCACGAGGGAATGGCATTCAACAGTTGTGCGACGGCGGGATGCCACAACTATCACGATAACCGGGCACTCAATGAAAAGTTCCTGAACGCCCACTTTGATGAGCCAGATCACTTGGCATCGGCACTCTTGCCGTCCCGGCGATCCAATCGGCCCGCGAACGATGGTGACAAACAACCACTGAAAAAGATCGATGCCGATGCCCCGAAAGAACACCAACGCGACCCCTCCATTCTTGAAGATTGGGCGGTCACGTCGCACGCTGCGGCCGGAGTGAATTGCTCGGGGTGTCATGTCAACCAAGAGGCAGAGTCTTGGTCAGACACGGTTTCTATGGAGACTTGCGGAACATGCCACGACCGGCAAGTTCAGTCTTTTCAGACGGGAAAACACGGAATGCGTTTGGCGTCGGGACTCGCCCCGATGCAACCCAAACTCGCGCGGCTTTCGATGCACGCCGGCGTGGCTCACGAAAAACTGGACTGCAATGCGTGTCATTCCGGGCATCGATTCGATACGCAGTTCGCCGCAACCGAAGCCTGCCAACGATGCCATGCGGATAGCCACAGCATGGCATACGAAGACACGGCACACGCTGAACTCTGGAGGCTCGAAGTCTCGGGTGAAGGCGAAGCAAACACGGGCGTCAGTTGCGCAACGTGCCACCTGCCTCGACTGGGCGACGGCGAGGATGTCTGGGTGAATCACGATCAAAACAGCGGCTTAAGACCGAACGAGACGATGGCACTTCAGGTGTGCACGAAATGCCATGGCCTGGAATATTCACTCAGCGCGCTGGCCGATCCGGCGCTCAAAGACTCGTGCTACGGAGAGCCACCCGCTGAGCGGAATGCGAGTGTGCAAATGGCATACGAGTGGTTTGTCAAACAGGAAGCCAAACGACAAAGCCGGATGCGGAAGCGGAAGTCCGCAGACTAACCGAACACGATGCCGCTGCGCGGCGGCACGTTGATTTCTTCACCTCATTAGGTATTCAATCGATGCGACGTAAACAAATTGCAACCCTCGGGTTTGGATTGGCGCTGCTTCTTTTCACGACCAGCCCCATGCTCCTCAGCGGTTGTTCACAAAGTGAAGCTGAAGCGAGTTCCACGCCGACCGGCGGTATCACACCGCGACAATTCGCGGATGGCGTGCACGCCGTCATGATGGCCGACCGAACCGTATACGCAACTCACGTTGTCACGAACCTCAAGAAGCAAGATGCGCCCGTCAAAGCGGACGAGTATTGGGACGAAACGGAAAACGCGATTCCGCTTCCGGCACAAATGTTTCGAATGGGTGCCGAATTGGTCGCCGAAAACGAAGGAGCCGGCTTCACCTATTCCCTGCGAAGCAAGTGGCCACTGAACTCCCAGCACACGGCACAGAGTGATTTCGAAGCCGAAGCGTTGGATTTTCTTTCCGACAATCCGGGTGAGGCCTTCTACGGTGAAGAGGAACTCGGTGGAAAAAAATATTTCGTCGCCGTCTACCCCGACCGCGCCGTCGCGGAGGCGTGCTGGACGTGCCACAATGACCACCCCAACCGTGGCGACAGCTACCCCGACTTTGCGAAGGACGACGTGATGGGCGGTGTACTCGTTCGCATTCCGATGCCCTAGCTCATCTCTTTGTCGAAAACGCAAGACGCGAACAATCCCCACACTCCATCTCAATGGTTCTATGACACCGGAACAGATCACCCTCGTTCAAAGCACCTGGGATAAGGTGAAAGGCGACTCCGAAACCGTTGCCGAGCTCTTCTATGGCCGTCTCTTCGAATTGGATCCCTCGCTCAAGTCGCTCTTTAAGGGCGACATGAAGGAACAGGGTAAGAAGCTGATGGCAACTCTCAATTTGGCTGTCATCTCGCTTACCAAGCTCGAAGACATTCTTCCTGCCGTCCAGGACCTGGGACGCAGGCATGTCAGCTATGGCGTTCCGGAAGAAAGCTACCAAACGGTCGGTGCCGCATTGTTGGACACACTGGCCAAGGGGCTCGGCGACGATTTCACGGATGAGGTCAAGGAAGCTTTGACGCAAACCTACGTCACGCTCAGCACCGTGATGATTGACGCATCAAAGGCCACGACCTAGGCGGCCGTGACCTTGTGATGATTGATTGACGCGTTTACATCCGCACGAGAGAAACTCTTCTCCGTGTGGTGTTCGTTGTTAGCGATTGCCGTCGATGGTGGCTGTTGGCGAAAGCGCGGGAACGGGAGGCACCGGTGCTGCCGGTGCTGTAAAGATGGAATCCAGACCGGGAGATTGCCACTGCGGAAATCGACCCGATGTCTGGTTCCAGGCCTTGGGAAAACCAAGACCGTCGGCTTCGTTGAGCAACAGTTGGATTCGCAAATCAATCAATCGACTCTTGGCATCACGTCGCTTGAGGATCTGTTCACGAAGCGATTTGAGCTGCTCTTCCAACTGAGCGATCCGAGTCTCGCGAGCCTTCAAGTCTTCGTCGAACTGCGTGGCAAGCACATCCGTGAGTTGACCCTTTGCTGCGGAACGGTCCGACTCGGACGCCTCGGAAGACTTCAGCACCTTGACGAGTTCGGCCACCTTGTTCTTCCGCGAGTTGGTCGAGGCGAGGCGGCTGAACCGATATTGGTTCACGGCTTCAGAGAATAGGCCGGCGGGCGACTGTGCCGCTGAGGACTGCCCCGGGGGCGATTGGGTGCCCGAGGACTGGGTCGCCGAGAACCCCGAAGTGGGCAGCGCACCATTTTGCTGTGCGTTCGTTTTTGCAGCGAGAAAGCCAAAACTCACACAGACGAGCGTCACGACAACGATAGCCGCACGAAACAGTTTTTGACGAATGTTCATTCGAATCTCCAGCGTTTGGGGTCAAGTGATTAAAGGTCAACGGACAGACGACGGATTTCCGCTTCGATGGCTCGGACCTGAGACTCAAAGGGATCCGCGGTGGATCGGTAGGGTTGCGTTTGAAGCTGATCGACGCCGACTTCGATCGCCCGCAACTGGCTTTCGAAGTCCTGCTCGGACAACACGAGAAAGGGGTCACTCGACGGCGGCGAAATTTGCTTTGACAGCGAATCCGAGTTGGACGGCCGAGGAGACTTGCCGGGGATCGCGAATCGCGCCGCGACAGCAAGCAACGTGAATACAGCCGCCATCGCCAACACTCTTTTCCAATCGACCGAGACATGCCGAGTCGGCGTTGGATCGAGGCTGCGAATGGACAGTCGCCCCGCTTGCAAGCCACTCAGCAGTTCTTTGAATCTCTGGTTGAGTTCGTCGGCGGACGAAGCGCGTTCGCCCACTGGCTTGGTGAGGCAATGATCCAGCACTTGTGCGACTTCACGAGGCACTCTTTCGTTGACGAGTTGCACCGGACGATGATCCCGATGACAAACACGGTTGAGGACCGCCATCGCTCCGTCGGCTCGAAAGGGCGGCCTGCCGGTCAGCATGAAGTAGAGCACGCTGCCAAGGCTGAAGAGATCGCTTCGACAATCGATCGCATCGCCAAGTGCCTGCTCGGGCGACATGTAG
>JBCBOT010000009.1:0-61142 GCA_039821165.1 Planctomycetota bacterium
TCAAAGAATCTCAGAGAGCCCTGGGACCCATGGGCTTCGACGTGGTACGACTGATATTCGTCCATCACCGCTTGGGTGATCGCTTGGCACAAGAAAGGTTCTGGGCCGTCGGTTTGGATCGAAAGCGTGTAGCCCTCTTCAGGAATATCAACATTCAACCATTCGCGAACCTTCTTGATCGCCTCCTCACGCTCGATCTGCGCGGCGTATTCCTCACCCGTCAGCTGCACTGGAAACTTAGACTTCTCAGGCAGCCAGCTCTGCACTTGTGCTTTGCCGCGGTCGAGCCAACCACGCGGTCGATTGATCTCGACGGCACCGACCTTGTCGACGACCCGCTCAGCGATCTCACGGCTGCCCATCATCTGACCGATGCTGACCACCTCAGCTGAACGAGTCTCCTGAAGAGAGATGCCTTGCACACCTGAGTTCTTGGCTGTCGGGTCGACCGAAAGCGCATCGCGACCGAGTTGGACGTAGACCAATCCATCGCTGGCGTAGCGACTGGGGAGTGCAACGAGCATCCCGACGACGCACACGACGACGGCCAACATCGTTAAAACCACGGATCGCAACCGAGAGGTCACCGCGCTGATCAACGTGGATGGCGTTACCATGGCCCAGCCTTCGTCGGAGGGCGATCGCTCAGGAGTTTGAGTGTGTTGCACGGTAGGTTCGGGGGTCAGTGTGGCTGCTTGAGAGTTTGGCCGGTCCATCAACGCCAGCCGATCTCCGGCCCAGATTAGCCATCTGGCCCAATCCGTCCACTTGCTCCATGACTTACGCGAGGTTCTAGTTGACGAGCCGTGATAACAGATATCAATTGCGCAAAATTTTCGGTTGATTACGTTTGTTCACGCAAAAACTCGCCAGGGGCGCTATGATCAACGAACTTTGGGCATTAGCAAGGTCTGAAGTGTGCACTCTGTACAGATTGGGCGATCTATGACGTCTTCGAGCCTGCCGAGAACCCTCGAACCGGAGGCGATGGAAACCCAAGAAGAGGTGCGTGAGTACCTCGAAATGGACCATCGGGCCGTTAACGAGCGATTTATCGACGATTTATACGCGGCGGGTCCGGTCGGCGACCGCGTGATGGACTTTGGCTGCGGGACGGCTCAGATTCCCGTGCTTCTCTGTCAGCGGTCTCTCGATTTGCAGGTGCTCGCGGTGGATGCATCGATCGAAATGCTCGAGGCGGCACGGATCGAGGTCGAAATGGGGGGCGTGGTCGGTCAGGTTCAATTGGCTCACGCCGATTGCAAGACGATGGGTGAATACGAGTCGGGCAGTGTGCCGACGGTCATCTCGAATTCCCTGATTCACCATCTCCCGGACCCCGTGCCAGCTCTTGAGCAGATGGCGCGGCTGGTCGAACCCGGCGGGCGGGTGTTCGTTCGTGACTTGGCCCGGCCATCCAGCGAGCAAGAAATCGAGGACCTCGTGGGACAGTATGCCGGTGAGGAATCGGCCTATGCTCAGCAATTGCTGCGTCAATCGCTGCACGCCGCGCTGACACTGGGTGAGATTCGGGACCTGGCTCAGGGGGTTGGTGTCGATGCCAGCGAAATTCAACTCACCAGTGATCGGCACTGGACACTTGACTGGACCAAGGCCGAAGCTGCCGGTTAGCGGGCGTCGCGGAGTCAACTGACGAGCGTGACCCCTCTGCGGAGGGTTCGAGCGCAGGCTTGTTCCATGCGATGGGAACCGGCCGTGTATTTGGAGCCGTGATTCCCATCGACTTCCAGACATGGTTCTCGGGCCAGCCGACGCCGGGTAGGTCACTATTGAAGTCACCGCGGCGGACTCTGAGGGTGGTGTGAGCGATGTGGTGATGATTTCGATCACGATCTCCGATTTGAATGATCCGCCAGTTGGTGTGGACGACGAGATTGATACCGACGAAGAAACGGTGGCATGACTCGACGCCTCGGAGCTGCTCGCGAACGATATCGATCCGATTTGTTGACCAACGCGGGCGAGGTCCTGACGTTGGAGATGCCGACCCGTTCGTCACGCCGCAGGGTGCGGTGTTTCCCCCGTGACTGATTTCCTACGATGCCTGATCCTGCATACCTCGATCGAATCGCCGACGAGTGGCGCGCACGCTCGACCGAGTTGGCCGAGTGGATTCTCGCTCATCTCGTGAATCGAACCGACGTGTGGGGACGCTACCTGCCGATGCGGAATCGAAAGGTCGAGCCGGCATCAAAAGGTGGCTTTAAAGGGAATGCCATCACGGCTCCCTTCCGCGATGAACGTGGCAAGGTCTTTCTCGGTATTAGCTCGCTAGAAAAGCACTTCAAAGCCGTCGATGGCGGAGTGCTCGGTGTGCATAGCAGCGCTCGGGACGGAACCTCCCGCTGGTTCGCGATCGACGTCGATCTTCATGACGACGAAGACTTGTCCGTTACCAAAGAGGGCAACTTCGTCGCGGCACGGCAGTGGTACGAGCAACTGCAGCGACTCGGGTTTGATCCCCTCCTGTTGGACTCCAATGGGCGAGGCGGTTTTCACCTGTGGGTTGTGTTCGAGCAACCGATGAATACCAAGAGCGTTCGAGGTTTCGCGGACAGGTTTGTAAAGGACTATGATCGAAAGGGACTCGATCGTCCGCCGGATTTGTTCCCCGGAACGCTCGGTTCGAACCATCTCGGTAGTTGGCTAAGACTTCCTGGACGTCACCACACGCGGGCACACTACTCACGCGTTTATAACGATCAAAGCTGGGATGATGATCGCACGTGGCTCGAAGGTCATGACGCGATCGACCGAATCCTGGCAACGCGATTCGCCGACGCCGCACTCCTCGAGCGACATGGTATTGAGAAGAAGCTGAAAACCATCTGCCTCGACTTCGATGGCGTTATTCATTCGTATCGTTCGGGATGGCAGGGAGTCACCAACATCCCTGATCCTCCAATGCATGGCGTCAAGGAAGCGATTCGTCGACTACGCGAACGCTATCGGGTCGTCGTGCATTCGGCCCGGACAAGCACCGACGAGGGTGTCGAGGCCGTCTGGTTGTGGCTTAGGAAGCATGAGATCGAAGTCGATGACGTGTGTCAGTTCAAGCCACCGGCACACGTCTACGTCGACGACCGGGCCATCCCATTCAACGGAGAATGGGAAGAGACGATCGCGGCCATCAATGATTTTCGACGCTGATAGAGCATCGTCGCCACACGGTGCATTCGAGGGTGGATTAGGTCCCCGCGATTTCTCTTTCCCGAGAGATTCTCACCAACAGTATTCTTGGCTAACTGGGATGAAAGAACTCGCGGTTCCGCCGGAGAATGCTCTCCGTTGCGTCGGGGTCAGGCTTCAACGATGTGACTCCCTGTTCGAGGGTGCCGCCCAATAAGATCGCGTCGCTTCGTGGAAACACGTAACCGTCGCGATGACTGAGCAGCCAGGGTAGATCTTGCGGTTCCAATAAAACGAGTTGGCCACGAACGGGCCGCATTAGAGGATCATCGAAGAGAGAGCCCGCGCCGAGGCCGAGACAGTTCACGATGCAGGCTTGAGGTAGCGCAAGGACCTCCTCCTTGGATTCGAATCGCCGTCTCTCGAAACGAACCCCCATGCGTTCACAGTCTTCCGTCGTCCGTGCCAGAAATACGGATGGCTCGATAAGCAGCGTTTGATAGAGATAGCCACTTGCACGCACATCGGACCAAGGCAATCGTTGGAATTCATCACGCGGTGGCAGCACCCCGCTCGGAATGTCTCGGAACGAATGATCGCCTTCCAGGTCCGTGTAGTTGGGGCGACTGTAGACGCCGTGCCGTTCGTCCAACTCGTTGAATAAGTCGAAGGATCGCTGCAGGATCCGATTGAACTGTGCTCGTTGCGAGTCGCCGATCTCAATGTACGACGGACTCCACTGAGCGCCCGCGACGTCCGATGTTGTGTTCGGGGTGAAACTCTCGCTGTACACGCTGACGAAAGCGCCCCTCGCGGCGAGGATCCGGGCCGCAGTCAATCCCATTACCCCCGCACCAAGGATCGCAACTGAAGCCTTGTCGCAGTTGCCAATCGCATCGGCGACTTCCATCGCACAGCCATAGGAAAGCGTGACCCCGGCTCCGCCGTGACCGTAGTTGTGTATCAAACGTTTTTCACCGACACGTTCAACCTCGAATCGGTAGCCGGTCTTACGAAACGGCCGCAATCCGACTCGTGTGCCAAGGATCCTCCGTGAATCAAAATCAGGTACACCAAGTTGCTGCGACGTCATTCACATCTCCGAGTGAAATGCAAGCGAGACTCCCAATCAATCTTGATGATCCAGCAGTCGATTGATTGCCGAAGCTAAGTGTTCGACATTGGGTGGCTTCATGCAAGTGTCGTGATCGCCGGGCACGGAGGTGATCGAAAGACGATTCCCAACGAGATATCGCCATCCGAAGGAGGGGCTCGAGTATCGCGTTCCGATCAAGCCGGCGGCTTTGTCGACACGAAAAAGATGCAGATCAAGCGTGTCCGGTTCGATCGCGTAGTCGAGAAACGCTTGAACGTTGTTGCGTATCTGTTCCGGATCACCTTCGTCGTCACGGAACTGGAATCCCGAGTCCGCTGTGATCGGTGCGGGTCGACGAATGAGTTTCCGTCCCAATGACCCGACCAGACCTACCACGGATCGGGCACTCGTGAGTGATCGAAGTCGATTTCGAATCCGAATCGACAACCCGCGTGCTCGATCAATGCATCGACCGAAACGCCAGGCGTGCGCGTATGCGGCCTCCGTGCCGGACTCGATAATCACTAGCCGTTTCGGCGAAATGCCTCGTGCCTTCATCTGCCGGGCAAGCTCGTAACCCAAGAGTCCGCCCCAGCAGAAAGCGACGATCACATGTGGCCCGTTTCGATCGACTTTGAGCCAAGCATCGAGGTAACGCGTTGCGAGTCCCTCGATCGATTTCGGTGAGTCGGACTTGTGCGGCTGGCGGGTCACATACAGCGTGCGGTCGGTCCCAAGAATCGGTGCCAAGTGGTGGGCGTAGTGGCATTCTCCACCGACTTCGTGAATGAGTAGGATGGAACCGGTTGTTTGACCGGATCGGACCTCCGTGACGACCGATGTCTCCGCTGCGAGATGCTTTTTCGAAGGTTGGCTACGCTGATCAGCCACACGTGCCAATTCTACCAAGCTCTCGCACTCGTGTATGTCGCGCGGTTCGAGCATCAAGCCTTGTTCACGAGCCAACGCGATCAATTGAATGCTTCGCATTGAGTCGCCACCCATCGCAGCGAAATTGTCTTTGGGTGACACTCGCTCGACCTGCAGCAGCGTTTCGCAGAGATGGATGAGTTTTCGTTCGCTAGGAGTGCAGTCACCGCGATCAACGGGCGATGTTCCGCGCGATGGTCGGACATCCAGTTTCAATTGCTTTCGATCGATCTTGCCGGATCCCGTCTTCGGCAGCGACTCCATTTGCACAAACCGCTTTGGGATCAATGCAGGCGTCAGTCGAGAAGAAAGCTCTTCGCGAATCGTTGCCTCCTCAAGCGTTTCGCTTGTAGCAATCCACGCGACTAGTTCGGAGGCTGCACTCGGCGTCGTCTTGTCGCCCAATGTCGCAGTCAACTGGTTCGCCAGCCAACGTTTTTGTTCCGCATTCAGTCGACGGACCCTCGCTGCAAACGGATTTGAATCACTCATTTGATAGCCCTCACGACTACCATCGAATCGGCCCACCAAGCATCCTTGGTGTCTTCGGGGACGGTCAACGGTTGAACTTTCAAATGAACCTCCTCGAAATGACTCAGGAGGCTTCGCTGATGTCGGCGGCTGAGTGAATCAATCTCCGTCGAAAGGTACGTGAAGACACCACCGGGGCGAAGCAATCGCGCGGCAACCGGAAAGAAGTGTTCCGCGAACGTCGCACTCTGAGCGACGTAGTCGACGAATTCGGCCTCGTTCATCGGGAAGGCGTGAAAGAACACGGCATCGTACTCGTTCAATTGATCTAACGCGTCTTGCCAGCGTCCCTCGACCAAGTGGATCTCGCGGTCCGCATACCGCTCCCGCCAAGGATGAAAGTGATCCGTGATGCTGTGGGGATTCATTTCGATCACGGTGTGAGACCGAACCCCCGCCTCTTGGATGGCGGTGGCGGCAACGCCTCGACCGAAACCGATCTCCAGAAGATCACCTTCCGATTCGGTCACCCACTGGACCATCGATCGCATCAACGGAGTCTGCCAATCTTCCATGATCTCTTGGTCGGCCAACTGCTCGGTCGAGAGGTCGCGTGGGAGATGCGGTGCGTCGCTACCTGGGACCATTCGCTTCGCATGCTCGTGAAGCGACTGCAGGTTTGCGACCGTCTCCCTCAAAACTTGATCAAGCAACCATCTCTTCTGTCGCTCCCGAGGGGTCTCGATCAACGACGCGTCGCGAAGCTGAAGAGTGACTTGGTAGTTCGTGTCTCCGTGTTCAAAACGGTCGGCCGTGGATAGCGCGTCATCGAACGAGTTGTCGTCGAGAGATTCGGCATCGGCGAGCAATCGAGAGGCAAGGGATTCATCCAATCGGCCAAGAGCTTGCACAAGACTGGCATCATCTTCTTTCACAGCTCTGCCGGGAGGCGCCGTGATCGCGACAGCCGCTTCGCGAACCCCCGAGATCGATTGCAACGCCGACTCGATCTCCGCCGCTTCCACCCGCTGTCCATTTACTTTCAGTTGTTGATCCTGTCGCCCCAGGTAGATCAACGATCCGTCGGCTTTGAGGCGTGCCAAGTCACCGGTTCGGTAGAAGCGTTCTGCACCGCGGGTCACAAAGCATGACTCAGTGAGGTTGGCATCGTTTCGATAGGCCTTGGCTAAGCGATTGCCGCCAAGGTGGATCTCGCCGACGCATCCGACCGGTACGTCATGTCCCGTCTCATCGAGCAATCGCGTTTCGATGCCGGCGACCGATTTTCCGATGTTGACGGGGACACCAGGTTTTAACTCGCATGCCGTCGCCCACACCGTGGCTTCCGTTGGGCCGTACTCATTAAACAGTCGAGTTGTTGGCAGTCGTCGATGGTGTGCCTCAACCAGTTCGGAGGAACAGCTTTCGCCCGCAACGATGACCCGTCGAAGCGACTGCAGTTTTTCGATGTCACCGTGTCGCAACAATAACTCGTAAAGCGACGGAAGCATCAGGGTGTCCGTGATCTGATGGCGTTGAACCAAATCGGCTAGACGTCGCACATCACCTAAGTCTTGCTCTTCCGGAATGACCAGTGAGCCGCCCGCGCACAGCGTCCAAAAGATCCCCGCGATTGAGCTGTCAAACCAAATCGGCGAGACCATCAAGAACCGTTGCGGAGGATGCTGATAGAACGTCTCTCTCGCCGCGTTGGATCGAATCATCGCGTCGCGAGTGACTTCGACGCCTTTGGGCACTCCCGTCGATCCCGAGGTGTGCAGGATATACGCGAGGGACTCACGACTCCGGCCACAAGCGAACTCCGATTGGAAGCAGGCATCGGCATCGATCGCCGTTGCCGCCGACGTTGCAAACCTCGCGGCATGCTGCCCGTGAGACACAATGAATCTCGCGCCAACATGTTGCACCCGCTCTTCGAATCGCTCGGGGGGCAAGTTGGGATCAATCGGCACGTAAGCCGCATTTGCTTTAAGCACGCCCAGAATTGCGGGAATCATTGACGCAGAACGCTCACAGGCAATCACAACGGGCTCGCTTTCGCGGACACCAAAATCGACGAGCGTCTTGGCAATCCCACCCGCGTTGTGGTCCAGTGCTTGGTACGTGAGTGATCTCTTCGCCGTTCGAACGGCCACACTCGCTGCGTCTGTCGTGGCGGCCCGCTCAATTTGCTCTGAAACGCAGTCGTCGTCGACACGGATTGGCTCCTCGACGACACCTTTCAGGCACCTGGCCGCCTCTTTGTCCTGCTCGACGCGAACGTCAAGTTCACCGAGACTCGTTTCGGGAGCTTCGGTGACCTTACGCAGTAACGTCTGCCAGTGACGGACAAAATGCTCGATCGTCGATGGTTCGAAACGTTGATTGCGATATTCCATCGAACATTCGATCGATTCACCTTCATCGCTGACAAAGAGCGTCCAGTCAAATTTGGAGCCTCCGAGATCATTGATTCTTGGGACGAGTTCGATAGTGTCCGAGAGCTTCGTTGCGGGCAGTGTCTTCTGCGGGACAAACATCACATTGAAGAGCGAGCCGTACTCGCGTTGCAGCAACTCGGCATCAACGTCGCTATGTTGAAGCATCTCTCCAAAAAGGGCGTGAACACCTTTTGCGAAATCGCTGAAGGAACTCTTTGGCTCACACTCAATCACCATTGGTAAACCGTCTATGTGGTACCCAATGGCTTGGCTTTCTCCGCGCTGACTGATCGGAAGTCCAATGGTGAATCGTTTGGAGGCGGAGTATTTCGAGAGCAGAGCCCCATAGGCGGACAGCAACAGACTGACAACGGAGACGCGGTTTTGGGAAGCAAGGTCACGGAGCAGACGTGAAACGTCGGATGGAATTGAGAACCGTCGTAGTGTTCCCGGATCCGTGTCGTTGTCAGGGTGGTCTGTTGGAAGACTGATCCCTAGGTCAGCTTGCGAGAGCCGCGCGTGCCACCATCGAGTCGTGCTTGCTTTGGAGACCGCCTCAGGGGGAGCATGATCGGGTGTTGGCAATGCATCACCGCGGTAGAGAGACGAAAACTCCCGAATCAATACTCCGATGGACGCTTCATCAAACGCGATGTGATGAAACGTCCAAACCAGTTCATCTCCACCTGTTTGCTCGATCATCCACACTCGCCATGCGGGATCTTTGGAGAGGTCGAACGCTCGGCGACCCTCCTCGGCGATGGGTTCGTCGTCGATCTCTTTCGAACGCTGGAGTTTTACCAGCGGTTCGCGATGAAGCCGTAGCTCTGGTGCGCCCGCGTGCGCTTCGACGGTCGTCCGCAGCATCGGATGTCGATGTGACAAGTCATCAAGGCATTGCTGGACCCGATGAGCGTCGAGCCGTCCATCGGTGGAGCTGCGAAGTTGGAAGTGATAGGTGAACGAATTTGGTCGAGCCTGCTGGAGATACCAAAGAGTTCGTTGTCGTGGCGTCATCGTCGGCGGCGCGACAACACGCTCGACTTCTTTCTTTGGCGGTTCTCCGGAGTCGAGCCAGTCCGCGAATTCGCGGATCGTTGGATATCGAAAGAGGTCTTGGATTGTAAATCGAAGCCCCAGTTCGCGCGCTCGATCCGCCACTGTCATCGCATCGAGTGACGAACCCCCGAGCCAAAAGAAGTCGTCTTTGACATCGACTTTGTCGCGAACGAGAGTCTCTTTCCATAGTTCGACGAGCGTGAACTCGATTGGTGTCCGAGCCCCGGAAAGGGTTTGTGAGACGGGCGCTCGCTCGGTCTCTTCCAGAACCGATGAATCAAGTCTGTCACGGTCGATTTTGCCATTGATGGTTCGAGGCAATCGATCAAGTAAGACGATTCGAGACGGTACCATTGCCCTCGGCAGTCGCTCGCGTAGCTCCGAACGCAATGCGGACTCATTCAACTCATGAAGGCGTTCGACGAACGCGACGAGCCCGACTGCTTTCTCGTCACGCATCATTGGCAAAACGATGCATTCGGAGACTCCGTCCAGGCTTCGAATACACGACGCAACCTCTCCCGGTTCGATGCGGACTCCGGACACCTTGAGTTGCTCGTCGACACGCCCGAGAAATTGGAGCTTGCCGTCTTCGCGGAGTCGAACCTGATCACCGGACCGATACCAGACCACGCCCTCTCGTTCGACAAATCGGTCGCGAGTTTTCGCGGGATCACCGAGATAGCCTTTCGCGAGACCGGCACCGCCAATCCAGAGTTCACCCCTTACACCAGGAGGCACGTCGCAACCGTTTCGGTCGACGATCCGGAGTCGATTTCCTGCGACAGGTCTTCCGATACTCGCGGGGCCCGGTGTCTTGTCCGCGGGGTCGATTCGTTCCAGCGTTGCGCACACGGTCGCTTCCGTCGGGCCATATCCATTGATCAGGCTCAGCTTACGTGCATGGACCGCAATCGTTGCGAGCAAGCTTTGCTCAATCGGTTCAACGCCTACCAAAAGTCGGCGTAGCGTCGAACCTCTCGTCTCGGCGACACGCTGTTCGAGTCGGCGAAGAAAGTAGGGTGGCAGATAAACACTCGCGATCGATTGCGAGGCGATCCAATCGACCATCATGGACGCGTCCGATCGTATTGCCTCGCTTGGGATGTGCAGCGAACGCCCGAACAGGATGGCTGAGAAGACTTCGTAGATCGCCACATCGAAACCGATGTTCGTCCACCATCCGACTCGCGAGTCCGTTTCAAGCGGTGACAACCGTTCAAAATCAGCGAGTAGGTTCAGCAATGAGTGATCCGCGACGACCACACCGCTCGGCACGCCGGTTGATCCCGAGGTGAAGAGAACGTAACAGGCTCCCTGCGTCAGCGGGCAGAAAGCTGGTGAGATGATATTCGAATCACGGATGGGTACCGATTCCGCTGTTGCGTCAAGCAGTTTCGTGGAGCCGGATTCCTCGAGCAGGGTTTGCACTCGAGAGTCGGGCAGGTCGCGATCGATCGGCAAGAAACATCGCCCCGATGCGAGAACGCCGAGCATCGCTGCAACGGCTCGACCATCGCGACGACAAAGAATCGGTACCAACGAGCCGAGTTTGGCTTGGTCGATTCGGCTGGCCAGTGATTCGGCAAGTTCACGAAGTTCGCCGTAAGAACGGTCTCCCGTTCCGCAGGTGATCGCCACTTGGGACTCGTGTTCGCTGGCGACACCACGAAATCGCTCCCAGATCGAATCACCCAGATCGAATTCGGCGGGAGCCGTTTTTGAGGCATCCAAATCAACGAGTCTCAGGCGTTCAGGCTCAGTGAGGAACGTGAGCTCACTCATCGACTGATTCGGCCGCTCAGCCATCGATCGAATCGTAGCGTTGAAACTATCAATCACGCGAATCCGTTCGCTCGCATCAAACGCGTCGTCGTTGAAATCGAAAAGTAGATGCCACCCGGATTCACGTTGATAGGCCGAGATGCAGAGTTTGCGTTCAGGCTCCCCATAGCCATTGTGAAGCCATTCCATCGTTGTCGGCATCCCGCAAAAGTCGTCGACTTCAAGATCGATCAAGTTGAGCACGACGTCGAAAGCTCGCTGCGATGCTGCGGACATGCTTCCTGGGAACGCATTTTTCAAAAAGCCCATCGATTCAGCGGCGACGCTGCGTGAGATGTCCGCGAAAGAGTCTTCTGCTCGAACGTTGACTCGAAAGGGTAACAGTTGCATGAACAGGCCGATCGCATCCCGTGATTGGGGCGTGGAGCGACCGTGCGTCGTTGTTCCGATCAAAATGGAATCGGATGGCGACAAACGGTAAAGCCACGACGCCATCGCCGTTGCGAGAACATTCAGGTGGCTGAGTGCGGGAGTGATCTGCTGGAACGGTTTCGTCGAGGCGAGCCGATTGATCGTCTCACTCAAGTCCGCACTCTGGTGAGTGACACGCGTGTGTCGGGTCGACCCGGCGACTGGACTTGCGCGATAAAAGCAGGTGCCCGTGCGGGTACTCGATCGATCGGACCACCATCGTCCATCACCCGAGTCTGACTCGACGTTTCGTTGTCGAGGAGAACTTGCCGGTGTCGACGAGCCCTCTCGTCGAGCCTTGTAGTAGGCAGCTAAGCTCTTTAGCAGGGCGCGCCCACATAAGGCATCCGTGAGTGCGTGATGGAGTTTTAGAAAAAGCAACCAACAGTTTTGGTCACGACGAACGAGGGTCGCATGACAAAGCGACTCGGTAGGTTTGAACGGTCGTTTCAACCGCTCCGCGATGAGTGTCTTCGCGGCTAAATCACGATCTCGGGCTTCTGAGACATCGACGTTCTCGATCTCGAATTCAACTTCATTGGCCAAATGCGGACGCGACCATCGATCATCCTGAGCAACGACTCGGAGTGTTTCAGTGTCGCGAACGAGGTCGTTGAACGCAGCGCAGAACGTCTCGGGTTCGAGCTCGCCGCGTATCGTGTAGAGATACGGTACTTCGAAGAGCGGCTCTGTCGGTTGCAATTGTTGACCGAGCCAGATCAACTCTTGGTTGATCGCAAGTTTGAAATCATCGGTGACACTGGATTCGGCGGTCGACATCAACCGGCCTCGGACGTTTCAGCCACATTGTTCCCTTGTGGCGAGAGAAATAAGAACGTCGGCTCCATGCCTTGACCTTCAATCCGGTTCACGACACGAAGCCCCGCTTCACGGATCTCATTTTCGACGGTGGCTTTACCCAGGTGGTGCCAAAAAAGTCCGGTGTAGATCCGCTCGCCGAATTCTGTCGACAAGTTTCCAAACGTCAGAAGCGCGGTGACTTTCGCGACGAGATGACGTAGCCATGCTCCACCGCGACCCTCGACGGTCTGTGTGAGATGGGAAATCACTATGATCCCATCTTGATGACATAGGCGGTGGCACTGAGCGAGGAAGGTTTGACGATTGCGACGCCCTTGGACGGTTGAGTACATCCAGCAGGAGGTGTAGACGACGTCGAATGGATTCGAGACCGCCATTTGGGCAAAGTCGCCGACCTCAAACTCCGCGTCAAATCCTTCGGTACTTGCGTATTGAATTGCCGCATCGATCATCCAATCCAACTGATCCACGGCGGTAACGCAGTAGCCGGCTTCGGCAAAAAGTCGGGCTTCGCGGCCCTGCCCACAGAACGCGTCAAGCAGTCGGCCGGCGGGTTTGATTTCCCGCAGCGTCGGCAACATGCCTTTCTCGTAGGGTAGATCGTACCGTTTCGGGTCATAGAAATCGGGGCGAGATTGGTACGTTCTCGCGACCAGGGCTTCGACATCGGATGGTTTCATCAGCCCGACGGCCACTGCTTCGGCGAGCAGCGCAAGAGCGGAGCAAATCGACCGAAAGCCTCCGCCAACCGTACGCAACCGTTCGGCCCAACCGGTGAGACTGCCGCCGACACCGACACGCCATGAGAGTCGTCGAGTCATCGGAGCTGCTTGATCCACGTCAGCAGCGTCTTCCAGCATCTTCGGTTCGGCTGCGAGTGATTTCATGAACCCTGATCGACCCGCGCGACGCGAATGTACTCCGCAATCGTGTTTCCACTTTGAAAGTGATCGATCGTGACGTCCTCGGGTGGAACAGAGACTCCGAATTCCGATTCAAGAAACGTAACGAGCCGCATGATTCCCATGGAATCAATGTGCCCGCCACCCAAGAGGTCGTCTTCAGCGGAAATCGATCCGGCACCGGGACTGGCGCGGAGTTCGTTTTGGATGAAGTTCATCAACGGTTCGATGGGATCAACGTCGGACATGGCGGCTTTCAAGCGGACCCAAGTTGTTCAGCGAGTATTCTTCGATCAATCTTTCCGCTCGTCGTGCGCGGAAACGCGGACCGGATTTGTATTTCGGTCGGTACGGCGTAGGGCGGTAGTCTGTCTGCGAGATGGATTCGGAGTTCCGACTCCAAATCGACGTCGCTTGGGGCGACCGTGGCGGCGAGCAGTAGTTCTTTCTCATTGCGGTGTGAGACACAAACTGCTGCGGCCTCGAGGACAGCGGGATGAGACGACGCGGCGTGTTCGATCTCATCCAACTCGATTCGGTAGCCTCGGATTTTGACTTGTCGATCGACACGACCGAGATAGTCGAGCAACCCGTCCGTCCGCCGACGCACCAAGTCGCCGGTGCGGTAATATCGTTGATCGCCTTCCCCAAAATAAAATGATGCGGGGTCATCTGTCGTCGAATGCCAATAGCGTTCCATCATCGTCGTCGACGAAACCAACAGCTCACCGGGGGCGTTCCCGTCTACGATTTGGCCTTTCGCATCGAGTATCAAACCGCTGCTTTCGTTCCACAGGCAACCAATCGGAATCGGTTCATCGGGCAACGTGGCAGGACCGCCATCATTGGCGGGTGGGATGTGATGGAACGTGCACTGGTTCACTTCGGCAGGACCATACACGTTACTCAGCGTTGCCATCGGCAGGTGGCGACGGATCTCGTTCGCGTGCTTCGGTGACAAGGGTTCGCCTCCGTAGAGAACCCAGCGTACCGAACGAAGATCGCGTTTTTGTGGCACCCCTCGCTCGATCAACTGCACCAACGCGAAAGGTACTGAGTACCAGATCGTGATGTGTTCCGATTCGATCAGTGCCGATAAACTCGCGGGCAGCATGCTGTAAGCCGGCGGCACAAGCACGGTAGTTGCGCCCGCAAGGACTGCTGAAAAGTACCCGAACGTCGACATGTCGAAATGCAGCGGAGATAGATTGGCGATGCAATCCGATGGCAAGACGCCATACGTTTCGGTTGAGAGTCTTGCGTAGGCTTGCGCACTTCGGTGGGTGTGCACGATGCCTTTCGGAATGCCCGTTGAGCCGGATGTGAAAATCACGTAGGCCGGATCGTCATCGGTGCCCTCGATGCCATCCACCGGTCCATACGCATCGATCTCATCCCAAGAGACGGATCGTACCGATCCACCGGGGTCTTGCGAAGGTTCGCAACCGAAGACCGTCCTCAAGGGGGAATCGACTTTCCAAGCCGGTGACAAGGCGTCGAGTGTCGCGGTGACCATGTGGCCGATACTGCCTTCATGGATCAGTTCAAACACTCTGGCGGCAGGGGCGAGAGGGTCGATCGGGACCATCGCGGCACCCGCTTTGAAAGCCGCGTAGACGGCAATCGGGGATTCGACGCATGGAGCTAATCGGACTGCGACGCGATCACCACGTCGGACGCCCGCATCGATCATCGCCGCCGCGAGGCGTGATGATCGTTCATCCAATTCGCCGTATGTGACGGAGTTCGAACCACAGCGAAACGCGATTGCGTCGCCGTCGCGTTGAGCTTGTGCCCTCAAGTTGCGGTGCAGCCTCGCCACGCTCAAACCCCAAGTAGTCCGGCGATGATGTTGCGTTGGATATCAGATGTGCCCGCATACAAGACGCCGCCGACAGCGTCTCGCCAGTCACGCTCGATATCGTTTTCACAGAGGTAGCCCCGACCGCCGTGAATGCGCACCGCGTCTTCACTCGAACTGGCGAAACACTCGCTGAGATAAAGTTTTAGGATCGCGGCGTCCATCATCGCGGACTTGCCTTGGTTCTTCAGCCAAGCCACCTTGTAGAGCATCAGACGCGCCGTTTCCAAACGCAACTTCATGTCGGCGATCCTGTTGGAAACCGACTGGAACTTTCCGATCGGCTGTCCGAATTGCTCGCGTTCTTTCGCGTAACGAATGCAACGCTCTAACTGCCGCTGCATCATCCCGACCTGGGTGGCCAAAATGCAGCAGCGTTCGAATTCAAGGGAGTAGTTGAACGTCGAGAACCCACCGCCCTCTTTGCCGAGGCGATGCGAATCGGGGACGAAACAGTCTTTGAGTTCTAGCGTGCCGATGGGAACCGTTCGGAGTCCCATCTTGAGTTGATTTTCGCCGCGCGTGAATCCATCGAAACTCGTCTCGACGAGAAACGTTGAAACACCCCATTTGCCTTTCGCCGGATCCGTGCTCGCGACGACCAATGCGAGGTCGCAGATCGGAGCGAGCGTCACCATGCACTTCGAGCCATTGAGCAGGTAACCGCCCTCGACACGTTCGGCGGTGGTTTTCATGTTGAAAACGTCGGAGCCCGTCGCAGGCTCCGTGATCCCGTGTGACCCCTTCCACTCGCCGCCACAGAGTTTGGGGAGGAATCGCTCCTTTTGAAAGTCGGTCCCGAAATGCAAGATCGGAAGCTGCACCGCCCACATTTGGGCGTTGAGTGCGAGCAGGAGCCCGCCGTCACGACAGCCGTACCCTAAGCCTTCCATCGCGTACATCGCGGTTTGAATGTCAGCGGAGTCCGTGCCGCCGTACTCGCGCGGCATCGACATGCCCTGGATGCCGAAGGATGCCGCCTGTTGCCACAACGATTCCGAAAACTCGCTACGCTCGTCTCGGCCGATGACGTCGTCGTCCAACGACTCCAACGCGAACGATTTCAACTGTTCGTGAAATGAGGTTTGCTGTTCGTTCCAACTGAAATCCATCGTTGTTATTCGCCTCCCATTTGTTGATGGGAGTGACGCATCCTCAAAATATGCTTGGTGTGATGTTCGTTCATCGAGTGACCACCATCGCCATCAGGGTGTCTAGCATCGCAAAAATCTCGATGTCGCAGGCTCGTTCGATGAACCAGACACAGGCGATCAATCCGATGAACGCCGATCCTGCCTTGAGTACCGCCGGTTGGTAGAGCGGCAGCGAACGCATCAGGTAGATGATCGGAAAGATCACGGCCACGATCGCGAGTTGTCCCAGTTCGACGCCAACATTGAAACCGATCAAAACCTTCACGAGGTGAATCATGCGGAACGGCAAATCGCTCATCACCGATGCGAAACCCATTCCATGAAATAGACCGAAACCAAAAATGATCAACCACGTCTTGTCATTGAACTTCGGTCGAATCGTATTGGCGGCGACCAAAATGATGGAGAGAGCGATCACCGACTCCACTAGACGAGACTCGAGGTCGATCAAACCGAGTGCTGCTAAGCTCAGCGTGATGGAGTGGGCCACGGTGAAGATCGTCACGATTTTCAGAATGCTGAAAAACGCGTCTTTGAAATTCGGGACCGGTTCCCATTTTCCTTCTTTCCGAATCAGGACCGCGGGCAGCAACAGCGCCACGATGAAAAGGATGTGGTCCGTGCCGATCCAAATATGAAGCACGCCTTGCCAGACAAAATCGCGCGGACGCAGCAGCGAGTCGATATTGGTGAGATCAAGTTCCTGCTCGGGGTTATGCGAGCCGAACACCATGGCGACGAATTCGCCCTCGAACTCCTGACCGCTCTTGGCGTTCTTTTCGATGCAGACGAGGCTGCGATGAAGCGGATCGCCCTCGCAAAAGAGGCTGTTGCGGAGCGTGATCGAGTCCGGGACCGTTCCGGGCGGCGTCACGTAATCGTATCGGGCGTAGTTGCCCTCCTCTTCCGTCAGGTCGCGGATCCGCACAGGATCGTATGTGACGGGAACCCGGCTTCCGTTGTCCGTGATTTGAAAGTGTTCCTCGACGTATTTCAAAATCGCTTCGCGATTGGCTTCGAGAACCGATTGGCGCTGATCGCCATCGGATTCCGCCGTGGGAACATTGATCCCGAGTTTTTCTCGGATGTCGTCGAGGTTGATTTCGACTCGGCCTGAAAACCGATTTTCTTCCACATTCAGCCAGACGTAGCTCTCGCCCACCGCGTGCGCGAAAACGGGAAGTCCGGTTGTGATGGCCCAAAGGATGGCCGTGTAGCAACAAACGCGTAGAGGACTGCGGGCTGGGGGCATTTTCGCTGGGGGGTGAAAATCAATGAACGGGCGCAGATCGCACACCAATACCTGCCGATGACCCCGTTCTTGACTCACAATTTCGAACAAAAAACGACGATTTTTCGTCTAAACTGCGGTCTCCCCTCGTTGGACCCCCATCATGATTCGACCGGCCGAACAATGCGACCTTGAGATGCTCATTGCGGAGCATGGACCGTCGGTTTTTGCCGTCTGCCGCCGCACGACCCGCGATATCGATTCAGCGCTCGACGCGTTCCAAGACACATTCGTGGCTTTCACGGCTCGGTGGGATTCCCTCGATCACGAGTCAGACCTAGGACCGTGGCTTCGCGAAACCGCGCGGCGGTGCGCCCTGGCTCGCGCTCGCGGGACGGCCCGGGCATACGCCGCGGAACTCCCGACCGAGCATCCCGCGCTCGCGCTCCGAGACCGTTCTGGACTCGATCAACTGATCGCAGAAGACAATGCGCGAGTTCTGAGGGAGGAGTTTGGCTGCCTCGATCCGAAAGATCAGCAGTTGCTCTACCTTGCGTTTGTGGAGGAGCTTGGCCACCGCGAAATCGCACGTCACATCGGCTGTCCGAGTGGCAGCATGCACGCGAAACTTCGCGCGGCACGATCACGTCTCCAATCGAGGCTCAAGAAACGCGGGCTCGTTGCGGGCCTGCTCCTGTTACTTCTCCTTTTCCAAAAAAGCAAAAAGACTCTGGCTGCCGATGTTGCATCGCCTCTCTCGGCTTCGTCGTCGCCACGTCCACTCGAGTCATCCGCTGGCGAAGCCAAGTCCGCCTTCACCGGCGACTTGATGCGGTGGCCCGTCGTGTTCGCGATGATTTTGCTGGTCGGGGGATTGTCGGCAGCCGCTTGTTACACGTTTCAGCCGGGGAGCCAGCTCGAGACGTGGAGTGTTCCGCTACCGGCTGCGTCAGAGTCAGTGGGCCGCACTGGCGAGAGCACGCCGGCGGCGCGGCAATCATTTGCTCGCGGCCCACTCGATCGCTCGGGGGCGCCCGAGCTGGTCAAATGTGACACTCTTTGACCCACTCGTGGTCCCGACGCACCGTGTCGGGGTACCAGATCTGTCTTGCGTCATCGCGTTGGTTCTGCGAGTTTCACGGTCGAATGTTTTCAATGTCGCTCTGGTAAGGAGACCGGAACCGTGGCCCGCTATCTTTCCACCCTCGTTGTCCTGTTCGCATCGGTCGGTTTTGCCGACGAGCCGTCGACCTACTTGCTTCGCTACAAGCTGACGGATGGACAGCGACTGAACTACGAGGTGACCCATGTCGCCAAGACCAAGACACGGATTCAGGGCGAAGAAGAAATCTCACAAGTTCACACGCTCAGCAAGCGGCATTGGCAAGTCGCCGAGGTGGCGGACGAGGAGATGACGTTCGACCACGTCGTCGACTCCGTGGAAATGACACAGCAGCAGGGCGAGAAAGACGAGATTCGATGGTCGAGTGAATCGGGCGAAGAAGCGCCACGCATTTTTTCCAGAGTCGCAGAAAGCCTCGGAAAGGCACTCGCAACCGTGACGATCAACACCCGCGGCCAAGAAACCAATCGCGAAGACCATGGCGGTGGCACAAAGGCATCGCTCGGTATGGGAGCACTTTCGATCGCCCTGCCTAAAGAGCCGATGGCCGTCGGGCAAACATGGTCGATCCCTCGCGAGATTCAGACACGTACCGAGGACGGTCTGGTCAAACAGATTAAAATTCGTGAGCTCTACAAGCTGGAAAAGGTCAAGTCAGGTGTGGCCGTGCTCTCGGTCCGCAGTGAGCCGCTGACGCCCATCGACGAAGAGTCCGTGCAAGCTCAGGTTGTTCAGCAGTTGAGTAACGGGACGATTCGGTTCGACATCGACGCGGGCCACATGATCAGCAAAGAGCTGCAATGGGACGAGACCGTCGTCGGTTTCAACGGTGCGAATTCCCTGATGGAATATCGGGCTCGATTCAACGAAAAGCTCGTTGACAACATCACCCGCACCGCGCGGCGCTAAACGCGCGGCTGGGGGCGATACGTTCAAATGTGAACCCCCGATAACTGGCAATTGCGACTACTGGAAAACGCGGGCGCTACTCTCCAGCGGTTTTGGAAAGTCGTCGGGGATTTCGGTGAGGGTGACTCCGCCGGTTGCGGCCCACTCGGTTCCACGAAGCAATGTGGTGATGAATCCGACGCAACTGAAGGATGTTGCGTCGTGTCCCATCGGGGTGTGGAAGATTCGTCCCTTTTCGTAGTCGATCGTCATGAGCATCGGCTCATGGTTACCGCTTCCTCGGTACTTGGGATCGGCATACGCCGTCGCAAGGATGGTCATGTTCTCGGCCGGGCCGCGGAGTTGTTGGTACAACTCGTCGGACGTGTGCAGCCACGCGCTCGGAAGCCCTTTCACAATCGGATGTTCGGGTGTGCGAGTGACGACCTGGTATTCATGTCTCGGCCCGTGTGCTCCGCCTCGCCCCGCCGAATCATCACGAATCAGTTTTCCGTCGGCGTTGAAGTAAACGTAGGGTCCGGACTTCTCGTTGCGTCCATCCCAACCGCCGAGTCCGATCATCCGATTGAATTCGAGCCATGACCCGAAGGAGTTGTCTGCAGCGTGGACGACCACTAATCCGCCGCCGCCGGCGACATACTCTTGAAAGTTCTTTTGGGTGTCTTCGGGCCACGGGGCCGCTTTCCAACCAAAGTTGCTAATCACCACGTCGTAGTTCGAAAAGTTTGGCTTGAACTCGGGGTCCGGCTTGGAGTCTTTCAGGTCCTCGTAGGTTTTGCCGTCATTTAGCGGGAACTTCTTCAAGAGATCACCGCCTTTCCAGGTGTAGCGGCTTCGGTAGATATCCACAGTGAACCGCTCGGAGTCCTCCAGGTACTTTTTCATCATCATCGTGGTCTGCGGCCAAGCAGAGTGATTGTTCTGACCATCGATGATCAGTGCTTTGAGCGGGTCCGCCGATCGAGCCGTCTCAGCGACAGTGACCGCGCAGAGCAGAACGAGCAGCGAGAGTAGCGACTTGGTTTGCATAAGTGAGCTTTATTTGGAGGGGGAGGTGTGGGGATATTGTAAATCAATCATTGGCCATCAGTGACTGATTGCCAGTAGCGGTGAAACGCGTGTAATCGTTCTTCGGATCGGCCAAACAAACGATCCGTGACGAGGGCGTTGAGTCCGGCTTGGACCTCCGGAAAAATCGCGGCATCCTCGGCTAGCACACGACGCGCCATGCGTCGTGCAAACACGCCGAACCACCACGCCAAGTAGCGCCCGACCGGTCCCCATCGTCGGCTTCGCGGTACCCAACCCAAAACGAACATCCGCGACTGACTCGGACCGGTTGGATAGATTTGGTACACCAGCACGAGGGAGTCGGTGAGCGTTGCCATGATGTTGGGAAACACATGGAGATGCTTGTATGTCGGGTCGAAGGTTCCAGTGATGCCGCGGACGAGGGCGGCCTCGAGATTCCCTAGGAGCGATGCTTCCCGAGCCGACGTTGAAAAGACCGTGCCCGTCGATTCGAGTCGGTGATCGCAATCCGACTCCGCAGGCGCGGTGCCAAACGTCGCCGCATGCACTTCGTCGAGATGATAGCTCTCGAGTGATCCTTCGATGGGGATCTTCCAGTCGCAGTCATAGTCCAGGTGCTCATGCAGGATGAGTCGCCATCGATCCGGCGACGTTGCTTGGCGAAAGGTCTCCTGCCAAGGGTTCCAGTCGTCGATCGACTCACCTTCTTCCCCGAGTTGAACCAAGAGCAGGCTGCCGACTTGGTGAATGGGGTAGGAGCGGAGTTGGTATTCGTCGCGCTCGAAGTGTGGAAAGTTCTCTTTCGCCGCGGGGATTTTTCGAGTCTTGCCGTCGGGGCCGTATTGCCACCCGTGGTACGGGCATTTCAGTTTGGGCGAATTGCCGACGCCTGTTGCTAGACGGCAGCCCCGATGCGCGCATACATTGTGAAAGGCGACATATCGGTCCTCATGACGCCGGATCAGGACGGGAATACCTTGTCGTTCAATGGCTACATAATCACCGTCTCGCTGAAACATCTCCGTGCACGCCACCAATTGCCACGCCCCGTCGCGTAGCAACACCGTGTCTTGGCGATGTGCCGCATCGGTCGTGTATTGATCGGCACCCAAAAGCGCCGGGAGTGCGTGGTCGGTCTGAAACATGGCATTAGTTTAGATCGTTGCTTCAGCGTTTGAAGCGACCATCGACTCGAACGTTAGGTCACCAATGATGAAGGCTTCGTTGCTGTACGGCCGTGGAACGCTTGAGATAGAGCTTCCGGAAGACGCCGATGTGACGGTGATCCGCAAGCCCGAAATGCCCGTGCTTGAAGACCCGGAAGCCGCTGTCAAAAATACCCTTGAACCGCTGACCGGGATTGCCAAAGGGGCTCGTTCCGCTTGTATCGCGATCTGTGACATCACTCGGCCGGTTCCGAATCACTTGTTCCTGCGACCGATGATCCAAACCTTGATGTCGGCGGGGATTCCTTCGACGCGGATCACCGTGTTGGTCGCCACGGGGTTGCATCGACCTAACATCGGCGATGAACTCGCGGAATTGATTGGCGACCCATGGGTCCTTGAGACCGTCGGTGTTTTCAACCATGACGCACAGAGCGATGGCAGTCACGTTGATTTGGGGCGAACGTCAACGCGAGGCACCCCGATCAAACTGGATCGTCGATTCGTCGAGGCCGACATCCGGATCGCAACCGGACTCGTCGAGCCGCACTTCATGGCGGGCTATTCGGGCGGTCGCAAAGTCATCGCGCCGGGGCTCGCCCATGCGGACACGATCAAGACGTTTCACAACCATGCGTTCATGTCCGACTCTGCCGCGACCAATTGCAACTTGAAGCAGAACCCGTTGCACGAAGAGCAATTGCAAATCGTCACGAAGATCGGCGGTGCGTTCGCTCTCAATACGGTGATCGATGAGCGGCGTCGGCTCTCATTCGTCAACTTTGGCGAGATCACTACCAGCCACCAAGACGCCGTCGCGTTCGTTCAAGACTATTGTCGCGTACCGGTTCCGCATCGCTTCGAGACCGTTGTTACCAGTGGAGCCGGCTCTCCGCTTGATAAGACGTACTATCAAACCGTGAAAGGCATGGTCGGTGCTGTCGGCATTCTCGCGAACGGAGGCAACCTGATCATCGCATCCGAGTGCGGCGAAGGACTCGGGTCCGCCGAATACATCGATGCTCAACGTCGGCTCTGCGAGTTCGGGCCGAATGGGTTTCTCGATTCGATTACGGGGAAACCCTATGCGGAAATCGATGAATGGCAGACGCAGATGCAAACCAAGGCCATGGCCGGTGGTGTGATTCACCTCTATTCGTCGCTGTCCGCGGAAGCTCGTAAGCTGACCGCGGTCTTGTCTACCGACGACCTCGCCAAGACGATCCGCGCGTCGATTGACGCGAGTCGAGCAAAAACAGTGGCGGTGATTCCCGAAGGCCCCTACGTCGTTCCGTTTGTCGCAGGGGCGACAGCCGTCGCGTCAAAATGACGTCGTCCGTCAGACGACTTTCCAAGCGCGTTCGCTCGCACTGGCGAGCACCGCATCGCATACCTTTTGGGTGATCTGCGCGGTGCGGAAACTAGGCTCAAACACTTCATCGGTTTCGAGCGACTTAAGGAAGTCGGCGACCTGGTGGATGAAGGTGTGTTCGTAACCGATGTTCAAGCCCGGTACCCACCAGTTGCCCATGTACGGTTGGTCGCCATCGCTGATGTGAACGCTTCGCCAGCCACGAACAATCCCGTCGTCGCTATGGTCGAAGTATTCGAGTCGATGCAGGTCATGAAGGTCCCAGCGAATCGACGCCTTTTCGCCATTGATTTCCAGCGTGTAAAGCGCTTTATGCCCGCGGGCGTAACGAGTCGACTCGAACAGTCCGAGTGAACCATTGTCGAAATGGCAATGGAACGCGCAGGCATCGTCGATCTTGACCTGTTTGACTTCGCCGGTCTCGGCATGTTTACGTTCTTTGACGAAAGTTTCCGTCACTGCGGAGACATCAGAAATGTCTCCGTTCAGCCAGATCGCCGTATCAATGCAGTGAGCCAGCAAGTCACCCGTCACACCGCTTCCCGCTTCATCGGCATCCAAACGCCACGTTGCGGCACCACCCTGGGGCACGTCGGCATTGATGGTCCAGTCTTGGAGGAAGTTCGCACGGTAGTGAAAGATCTTTCCGAGGCGACCTTCGTCGATCAACTGCTTGGCGAGGGTCACGGCGGGAACGCGGCGGTAGTTGTACCAGACCATGTTCTTCACGCCTGCTTTTTCGACTGCCTCGCACATTTCTTCGCCGTCGGCTGCATTCATCGCAAGCGGCTTTTCGCAGAGGACCATCTTTCCGGCTTCGGCGGCCGCAATCGAAATCTCTTTGTGCAAGTTGTTCGGTGTGCAAACGTCGATTGCGTCGATGTCGTCACGCTTGATGAGTTCTCGCCAGTCGGTTTCGACCGATTCGTATCCCCACTGATTCGCGAACGCTTGAGCCTTGTCCTTGTTTCTTGCGCAAACCGCCTTGAGCACGGGCTTGTATTCAAGATCGAAAAAGTGATTGGCCTGAGCGTAGCCATTGCTGTGGGTGCGGCCCATGAATCCGTAGCCGACCATTCCGATGTTGAGAGGTTTCATTTCGTGATGTTTTGGGGTGAAGAAGCGAAAACGGTAGGGGATGCCGCACGACGGGGGCTCGCTGCGGCAATTGACGTGGAACGCATGACATGCGAACTCAAAGGCTGTCGTCGACTTTGATCATCGCGTCCAGAATCGTGTTCCAAGTCTCTGTCTTCTCGAGCGTCGCATTGGGGAACATGCATCCGTCCCAGCAAATGTGTTCGATGCCTCGCTTTTCCGCGTCTTTGAGCCAATAACCTGCGCACTTGACGATATCGAGTTTGCCGTTTGGATCATCCGCCGGGCAGTGTTTTCCCGTCTTGTCGTGATCACCGGCGCCGTGAACTTGCCCGTCGTTCTGAGCGACGTGAAAGTCGATCGTCCAGGGTCGGAGCTTATCGGTCATCGTTTCGTAAGCCGCGTAGAACTCGTCTTCGCCGTAGCCCTCTTTCAGCAAAGCGTGTTCCGCTGCGTTGTAGCCCATCAGGTACAGATAGGTGTGTGCCAGGTCCGCTTGAAAGCCGAGTGTCTCCGGCATGTCGACGGCTTCGAGCAAATCCAGCATGTCCTTCCAACTGTGCATGCCGGCCCAGCAGATTTCGCCTTCGGCAGCAAGACGCTCACCATGGTCCGCAGCGATCTTAGCGGCTTCACGAAATGTGTGGGCGATCTTCTTGGTGTTCGCGGCGGGATCTTCACGCCACTTTTCGACCCCAAATTCCGCGCTGTCGATCCGGATCACGCCGCGTTTGCGGACACCGTGCTCATTGAAGACTTTTGCGATGCGGCAGCCCGTCTCGACGGCCTTGAGAAACTTTCCCGTTTGCTCTTCATCGCCCATCGCGGAATCGCCGACGGTGCCGGGCCAGACCGGTGCAACAAGTGATCCGACGTCAAAACCCTTGGACTGAATCAAGTCGGCGATCTTGCGCAACTCGTCGTCACTGGCTTCGGGGTCGGTGTGCGGCAAGAAAAGAAAGTAGTCGATGCCGTCGAACTTCCGTCCGTTCACTTCCGCAGCGGCTGTCAGGTCAAGCATCTTTTCGAGGCTGATCGGTGGCTCCTGGTCTTCACCGTCGCCTTTACCGACCAAGCCAGGCCACATCGCGTTATGCAGTTTCATCGTTGTTTTCGTTGGGAAAAGGGAACGCCGACCGAAAGGCCCAGCAGGAGAGTTTGGAACGTTTGCCTATTGAGGCCGAGGGACCTCAGTTCGACCCACGGTTCGGAGATTCAGTTCTCAATCGCGCCTCCGCCCGTCGCGATGACTTGCGGGACGAACCCTTCGCTCCGGAATTTTCGCTGGTCGGTGATTTGAATTTGAACGAAATTGCGGCAGAATCACCGCCCACATGTTGTATTGACTGCGCCGAGCACCGACAAGAATGGGACGCATTGTTCAAAACGTGTTGATGGTTTGTTAGCGCGTCGTCAGCCTCCTGTCCGTCACAGGCTCCTTCTTCGCCAGGGTCGGCACATTTTCCGTCCGGATAGACCACCACTTCGATGCCCGAAACACATCTTCATCGTTCGATTGAAAATCGAATGCAGGCCGTCCAATGGGACGAAGAATCGCCACTCAGCCGAGACCTCGAAACGCGTTCGGGGGCCATGCGCACGCGACACGGGCGTTTTCTCGGCGGACGTGCCGATGGCGTGGAAATCGTCCGCATCGAGACCGGTGCTGCGGCAATCAACGTACTGCCGACTCGCGGCATGTCGATTTGGAACATCGATTGCGGACCCACACGATACGGCTGGGAGTCGCCGGTCGACGGCCCGGTTCATCCGTCCATCGTCCCGACCTTCGATCCGAGTGGGCTCGGTTGGCTCGAGGGGTTTGATGAACTTCTCGTTCGATGTGGCCTCGAAAGCAACGGCGCTCCTGAGCACGACGAGTCCGGTCGGCTCGTGTATCCGTTGCATGGTCGTGTCGGCAATCTTCCCGCGGACGGGCTGGAGATCGAATTCGATGAGGCTTCCGAGCGTCTGGAGTTGATCGGCGATGTTCGGGAAAGCCGATTGTTCTTCTCCAACTTTCAGATGCGGAGCCGCATCCGTGTGCATGCGGGAAGCACGCGTGTTGAAATCCTTGATGACGTGGTCAATCTGCAGTCTCGCCCCGCATCCATGCAGTTGCTCTACCACATCAATGTTGGATCGCCGATTCTCGAAGCGGGAGCAAAGTTGGTTGCACCGATCGAAGAACTCGCGCCAAAGGATTCACTCTCGGCGAGCGAGATCAAGACATGGAATGAGTATGGCGAACCGCAACGCGGCTACTCTGAACGCGTCTATTTTGCGAAGCTCCGATCTGACGAATCCAATCTGGCCACTTCGGTCCTGCACAACGCCGACTCCTCGCAGGGGATTGCGGTGACCCAACAAACGAAGAGTCTGCCGCGGTTTATCATTTGGAAGAACACCGCTGACACGGCGGATGGCTACGTCACGGGTTTGGAGCCGGCAACGAATTTTCCGAACACCCGATCTTACGAAGCGTCACAAGATCGCGTCGTCATGCTCGAGCCCGAACAGACGGCATCGTTCCGCGTGACGCTCGAGCCGCTGACCGAGCGCGAGCAAGTCAGCGAAGCCGTGCAACGGGTTGAGACACTGGCGGGAGAAGAGACTCCGACTGTTCACGCCACGCCTCGACCTGGGTGGAGCCCCGGGGCATGAAGTCGGCTACTTCACGCTGGTCGCGTTGATCTTGAAGATGGCCAAATGTGAAGCACCGCGGGGGCCCTTGCCGCCGGGGTACTTGTAAGTCTCCATGTCCACTTCGAATGTACCTTCGACGGTCACTGGTGTTTGCTTGAACTTCGCTGTGTTGTCACCGACCATGTTGATGAAAACACAGTCGTAAATCGCGGCGCCGGGGCCAAAGCAACATTCCAGGTTGTCCCGGACCAAGACGAATGCCTTGATATTGCTGTTTTGAAAGATCGTACTCGGCAACATGTAGCCTTTCAGCTTGATGTTGCGCCCCACGATCTTGTCTTTGATTCTTGAAGTCACATCCTCTTCGGTGACGGCAGCGTCCTTCTCGACGTCCATTATCAGGTCATCGAAATTGATGATGCCCTTGGCGAGTTGCGCTTCGCTGCTCGGTCGGGGCTCGACCTTCTTTCGCGTCTCGGGCTGCTGGGCGGAGAGTGTGCTGCCGAAAGCGATCAGCAGGACCATGGAGGTGTAGGCGAACAGTCGTTTTGAAATCATAGTTGCCTTGCCTCGCTTGACGCGTCGGTGAAATTCACTTCGCCATGGACGCTTTTAACCGATAAAAGACCGGGTTGTCAAAATCGGTTTGCTTCCGAGCGACGTTATTGACGGTGAATTTTCCAGCGAGCTTGCGACGCGTCATGCCGCCCTTGATGGTTTGGCCGTCCGTCAGCGTGACTTCGATCATTTCGCTGCTCTTGGGTTGACCCCCGAAACAGCAGGTGCCCAAATCACCGACCAGAATGAACTGTCGCAGCATTCCGCCACCGCTGGCCGGGTGGATGTAGCCCCGGACAAATACGTCTTCCCCGTTCATAGCCAGTGCGTCCGCCGTCGGTTGGTCCGGTTCGGCCTTGAACCGTAGCTTGAAGAAGGGGACTCGGACGTGGCCCGGCGGGACCTCGGTGATGTAAATGTACGAGTGTAGGCCCAGGCCGCCGGCGAGCAGGAGAACGTTCGCCGTGACCGTGAATTTCGCCAATCCGAGCCCGCTGAATTCGTTCGGGTACCTTCGGATCGTGCGTAACGAAACCAGTCCGGCGATGAGGCCCAGCAAGGCAAGTGCGAGCGCTATCTCAAACGGCGGAATCAAGCCGAATACCGCCATCGCGCACAAAATGAGGGAACAGATGGCGCTGCGGCTCAGGGCGCGATAGGGAAATTCGACCTCGGTATCGGCCGACATCTGCAACTCGGTAGCCATCGCGATTCAGGTTTCTCAGGATTACGGATTTTGTTCCGTCGCTAGGCGTTTGGGACCACGTGGCCGCGGGCGGGACCACCGGTCAAAATCAAAAACTGTGCCAAGCCGAGCGACACTAATGCGGTGAGGACTACGCAGCCCAGGTTCCAGCGGTTCGCTGGTGTCGTCTCGCCGACAGCGACTTCGGATGCCGCGGATGGCAGTACGGCGGCCGTTTGCGGCGGAGACGTCCGAGCGGCGTATCGCGTCCCCGGCTCGATCGGAAGTGCCGAGGTGTCCGATGACTTATCCCGAACCGGCATGGGAATCGGGAAAAACGTCTTGGCCCGGCGAACGGCGTCGGGATCAATCTTCTCCAAATCGGCGATGACTTTCTCAGCCTCCGGCAACGGACAGGCACGCAGGTAATTGATCACGGGAACGCGCAGCCAGTTCTTGTCCTTTTCGGCTTCTTTGAAGAGCCGCGCCAAACGTTTGATTTGGCTCCAATCATTCCACCGCGCGAGATCGGGGATCACCATGTCGGCCAACTCGGGCCGTTCAAGCACCTTGTGCAGTGACGCGACCAAGGCACTTCGCGGGATCACGTCGCCATCGGTTCCGTGGAACCGAATCGCCATGATGGCCGCGTAGCTTTGCGGGAATGGTGCCTTCTGGTTAGTGACGTACAACTCGTCGACCAAAGGCAAGCCCGCTTCGCCGTGCAGGGTCAAATAGCAAGCGATTAAAGCGTCTAATGCACCGGTCACGCTTTTGGCCGGATTCCGTAGCATGGCTTCGAGGACCGGCACGTCGTCTTTATCGCCGCAGACACCGAGCATGGTGAAGTAAAGCCGCTTGCGGTCGGCGCCGATGTTCGGCTCCTGGGCCCACTTGAGCAGTTGCTCGCGATCCATCACATCAGCGACCTTGCGGATGTCCTCATAGGGTGTGGATGCGAACTCGTCGTAGGCGTCGCGAGAGATCAACGCCTCCTCATCCTCCAAGAATTTGATGTAGTAGCGGAGGCGGGCTGCGGCGTCATCTTCGACTTCAGCGGCGTCCACGATGTACTTTTCAGCCCGCTCCGACACCGGGAGACACGACCACTGCAAGTTCGGCGGATCGACGCCCGAGAGCAAAAACCGTCGTCCGACCTCGACCTTGCCGTAATAGACGGCATCGATCGTTTTACCGACCTTGATGAACTCGCCGCCTTTGAGCACCTTCTCGATCTTCATTTTGACGATGCCGGTCGCCAGGTCGCGCGTCAGCTGACCATCGAGACTCGACGCGATCACTACGGCATCCATCGTGAGCGATTGCTGTCGGATCGTCTGTTGGACCGATTCGCAGAACGGACAGGCGATCGCTGCGGGAGTCGCCACGATGCAAAGGGCAAGCAGGATCGCAATCCGCCGAGTCAACGCAGCCGACAAACTTTCTCTGTGCTGGAAAGTCGCCGCCATCGTGAGTGTGTCACGCATGCGAGTTGGGGGGTATTGGGGGGATGGATGCGGATGCGGCTCCGCTCTGCCTAATGATAGGTGCAAACTCCGGTTCCTGAGAAGCGACAAAACGGTTCTCCGCAAATTCCCCGCCCGATCGACTCAACCCTTCCAGCCGATTCTGCCGATACGACCCAAGCACCGGCTTGTTAGCCCGGAGCCGCTGGCCTCATGCCCGTTTTCGTGGGCTCAGCGGACGTCAGAACCATCGAATCAGCCGATCGCGATTCGCTCGCATCGGCCGGCAAGGGGGAAAGCAGTCATGCTTCGTCAGTTGATCATCGCCGCCGTTTTGGTGGCATCGGCCGCGACCCTGGCCGATACCGCGTCGGCCGACCAGCGCGCGTACGGCCAAGCCTGGGGCGGCAGCTCCAGCACCCGCGACTGGAACCGGTTTTACCACTATCCCTACGTGTATTACCCCCAGAACTTCTGGTCGCAGGACTACTACAAGAGCGCGGACAGCCTGTATCACCGTTATCCGCCGGAAATGCGAATTCCGGTCTACAACAAGCGGTGGCACAACTATTACCCGAGCAGCCGTCGCTATCACAAAGGCCACCACTTCATGCTCGACGTGTTCTAGGCCGACGAACAGCAATCCGTTCATTCCGAACGGACGGCGCCGACACGACACGTTGGCGTCGCGGCCTGTTCGCGAGCTGCGGCTAAGCTAGAGGGCTATGGCCAAGAGCACCAAAATTCGCCCGCTGGCGAAACTGATTGATCAGAACGCGCGGCCGTTCTGGGTGATCGACCCGGACGGCCGGCTTGCGTTCTTATCGGGCCACGTCGGCGAGTGGCTCGGCATCGATCCCGAAGACCTCGTCGGACGGACGTGTGTCGCAGGAGCGAGCATCAGCGATGATCCGCTGGATCACTTGGCCGCATCGCTCGCCCCACCGCCGGGTTTCCGCCAAAGAGGAACCGCCTCGCTGACTGTTCAGCCGGTACTCAAGGGGATCGCTCGGGCGGATCGGCCGTCCTCGCTCGAAACGCGCTATGTGCGACTCGGAGACGATGCGGACGCGTTGACACTCGCCGTCGGCGGCGTGTTCGAAGACCAGGTCCAGGACGACTCCGTCGACGCGGCCGTCGCTCTTCGTCAACAACTGGATAGTTGGAGACGGCATCATGCTCAGCGGGCGAGCGAAGCTTTGATCGGGACATCGCGGCAAAGTGCCCGGATGAGAACTCAGGCCACAATCGCCGAAAGAGTGCGATCGCATATCGTGATCTACTCGCCGCCCGGGTGCTTTGCCGAGTCGATCGCCTCGAGCGTTCATCAGAGTGCTCAAACCGGTGAGCCGCAAGCGACGATCGACGGTCCGCTCATGGATGCAGAGCTTCTCGATGCAAGTTTGACGACGCTTTCGCACCATCTCGCGAACTCCGACACGACGACCGCAACCGCGATTCTGAGAGGCCTGGAGGAAACACCTGTCGACGCTCAGATCCGGCTGGTCGAGTGGGTAGAACAATTTGAAGATCGACTCCGCCTGATCGCACTTTCAGCTCCACCACCGAAGCTTGCCGATGATTCCCAGGACGACGCGTTGGTCGATGCGCAAGCCGGCGAGAGCGTCGCACCCGCCATGGCCGATCTGTTGTGCGGCGTCTCGATTCAGCTCGCGCCACTGAGTCAGCGTGTCGAAGACATTCCTCTCATTGCGACGGCGTTTCTGGATCGTCGACGTTCCGCGGGTGAGGCGGTTGCCGACCGGATCAGTCGAGCCGCGCTCGATGCACTGGTGCTCTTTCCTTGGCCCGACAACCTGCGGGAACTCGATCAAGCGATACGACATGCGGCGCGAACTTGCCGTGCGGATTCGATCGGTGTCGAACATTTGCCGTTAGCCGTTCGCTCGTATCGGCCCAACGAGAAAGTGCCCGCCACGAAGCAGACGCTCGATCTGGATCAAGCCGTCGCGACGTTTGAGGCGGAACTGATTCGGCGGACGCTCGATGCCGCGGAAGGAAATCGAGCCGAAGCTGCGAGGCGACTCAATGTTTCGCGCGCACGACTGCTTCGCAAACTCGACGCCATCGATCCACAGCCATGAACGTCTTTCCCGAAGACCGTGTAACGCCCACGCTATGGGTGGTCGAAGCGGGAACCCGATGGTGTGACGCGGCGCGGCGATTCGTTGGCCCATTCCAGCACGCCGAAACCGACGCGGTGATTTCCACACCCGTGCTCGTGCAATCAATCGAGTCGGGGAAGGTTCGCGCGGCGATCGCGGGCAACCCGGTCACGTCAATCCTCTGGGAAGTCTCCGCCGAGAACGCTTCGGCGGTCGCGTTGGCGATCGCCCAAGTTGGTGTGACACAAGGCGACGTGTTGCAGTTGGTCGCGACCGAGGGCAAGACGCCGCGTGGAATCGAAATCCGGATGATGGAGTTCGGCGTCCGCGCGGTGATGCACCGCACCGAACAATTTGCCGCACTCGCGCCGATGGTTCACCGCTTCTTTGAGACTCGCTTCGCCGATTCAGCCGACGGCTGATGCGACGCGAGCAGGTCGCCAATCGACGACGTGGATTTCGACACGGCGATAACCGCCGAACTCGTTGATCACCGGACGATAAGCCAGTTGGATCGGCCCGTCACAGGCGTTGAGTTCGTCACACCAATCCGCGGCGCCGAACGCGACCCCACGTATGACCTTGTTGCCCTGACGAACTCGCACGGTCAAGTGTCGATCGCCCGATCCCATTTTTCGTGCCGGCTCTTCAAGCTGCACCTCTTGGCACATGAGCGTCGGACGCGGATTGCCGGCGCCGAACGGTTCGAGCATTTCGATCTGCCGCACCGCGTTGAGATTGAGTTGTGCGAAAGATGCTTCGGCATCGATCACAATCTCGGGCTCGATCTGTTTTTCGGTCCATTGCTTCGAGACGGCTTCGCAAAAATCTTCGCGGAACCCATCGATCTGGCGTTCGTCGATCGTCAGGCCCGCCGCCGCCTTGTGACCGCCGAAACGTACCAAGCGGTCTTCGCATTCGGCGAGCGCGGCGTGCAGGTTGACGTCGGTTCCGCCGACACGGCCCGAACCGACCGCCTCCGATTTGCCTGACGCATCCATCGATAACACGATCACGGGCTTCGCGTATTTATCGCTGAGGCGACCCGCGACGACTCCGATCACCCCTTGATGCCAGCCCACACCGGCGAGCACCAAGGCGGGGTCGTTCTCGGCATCGAAACGCTCTTTGATTTGCTTTTGTGCCGCGAGCGTCACGCTCCGCTGCAGGCTGTCGCGGTTGCCGTTGAGTTGGTCGATGTACTCCGCCAGTGCTTGGGCGCGTTCGACCGCATCGGTGGTCAGCAATTCGACGCCGAGCTGCGCCTGTCCCAAGCGACCCGATGCGTTCAACCGAGGTGCGAGATTGAATGAAATGCTTTCCGTGTTCAATCGCGTGGCTTCGGCAAGTTTGCTGACCTTCATCAATTCGGCCAAACCGGTCAGCGGTTCAGCGCCCAACATCTTCAACCCGTGCGTGACCAAGATGCGGTTCTCGTCGACCAGCGGAACCACATCGGCAACCGTTCCGATCGCAGCCAGCGACAACGATTGCATCAGATAGCGTCGCAGCGGTTCGGTGACCTTCTTCGAACCACAAACCCGCTGGCACACGGCCCAGGCAAGTTTGAAGGCGACGCCCGCGCCACACAGTTCACCGAACGGGTAGTTGGTCCCGGGAAGTCTCGGATGCACAATCGCGTCGGCATCGGGCAATCCATCATCGATCGTGTGATGGTCGGTGATGATCAGCTTCACGCCAAGTTCTTTGCACAACTCGGCACAAGCCACACTCGTGACGCCACAGTCGACCGAAATGATCATCTGCTTGCCGCGCGAAGCCAACTTGCGGATCGAGTCGGCGTTGAGTCCGTAGCCTTCTTCGAGACGGTTCGGAACGTGGTACGACACGTTGCCGCCGAGCAGCTTCAACCCGTTGTAGAGAATCGCCGTGCCGGTCATCCCGTCACAGTCGTAGTCTCCGTAGATGACGACCGGGGTCTTGGCTTCGATCGCTGCGGCGACCAAGTCCGTCGCCTTTTCGACACCGGGAAGCTCGAGCGGGTCTCGCAATCCTGTCAACTTGGTCGAGAGGAACGCGCTCGCGGCTTCGGAGTCGTAGACGCCGCGGCTGACCAGTAGCTGTGCGACGACCGGCGGAAGTCCCGTGGCGCGGATCAGACCTTCAACCCGTGAACTATCGTGAGGAACGATGCGCCACTTTCGCTTCATCCGTGATCCGCTAACAGTCGCGGGGGCGCTCACCGCGGAATTCACGCCAGTAGGGGGCGGCCAGCGCCTTGCCGCTTCCTGTTGTTCCTACCGTCTGTCGGCCCCACAAGTCTTGATTGCAGGTGCCACCGGCTCAGAGACCGCGCAGCTCAATCGCCTCACGCGACACTCAACGTTGCGACCAGAATAACGGATCAGAGTTGCGGGAGCGCGTCGGGGACCCGCGATTGCACCTGGTCGGAGAAAAGAGGCGGGCGACCGCCTACTTCTTCTTCTCGGCGTGGAAGGTGTGCTTCCGCAGACGAGGGCAATACTTCTTCAGGCGGAGCTTTTCGCCGCCTGGCTTTCGCTTGAGCGTGTAGTTGTAGTCACCCGTTTCTTCGCAGACCAGAAAGATGGTCTCCGCTTTTTTCTTGCTCTTCGCCATCGGCGTTCAGTCGGTAAGTCGGTTCGGTGGCCGGAATTCGAATCGCGGATTATGCCTGCGAGCCCTCCGCCTCGGCAAGCCGTGTTTGGGATTTTGCCGTCCCCCACCGATTGGTTGGGGCCTACGTGGGGTTAAAATCGGGCGTCGCGTGCCCTGATGCCCGCCTGTCGACCACCACACGAGAAACAGCTCCCAAGACATGAGACGACTTTTGCACCTTTCCGTCGCCGTGATCGCCCTGGCGGTCCTCGCCACGCCGGTCTCAGCCAAACGCCCCAACATCGTTTGGATCATGTCCGAAGACAACTCGGCCGACTATTACCGGCACTTCGATCCCGCCGGCGCCCCGGCACCCAATATCGAGGCCATGGCTGGTCATGGCATCACGTTCGACCGAGCCTTCTCCAACGCCCCGGTTTGCTCCGTCGCCCGAACGACGCTGATCACGGGGTGTTACGCCCCTCGAATCGGGACCCAATTTCACCGCCGACACAAGCTCGTCCCGATGCCCGAGGGCGTGAAAATGTTCCCCGCCTACTTGCGAGACGCTGGCTATCACACCAGCAACAACAGCAAGAAGGACTACAACGCGGTGGAGTCGCCCGACGTGTGGGACGAGTCCAGCAAGCTGGCGAGTTGGAAGAATCGCCGCGACAAATCGATTCCCTTCTTCCATGTCCGCACTTTTACCGACTCGCACGAAAGCCGTTTGCACTTCTCACGCAAGCAGATGGAGACGCCGACAAAGACCGATCCCAAGAGCGTTCAACTCCAAGCCTATTTTCCCGACACACCTTTGTTTCGTTACACCAAGGCGCATTACCACGACCGGATCATGAAGATCGACGAGCTGGTGCAAACGGTGCTCGATGAGCTGGAAGAAGAAGGCGAATTGGAAAACACGTTTGTCTTCTACTTCGGCGATCACGGTGGCGTTCTGCCGCGTTCCAAAGGTTATGCCTACGAAGCCGGGTTGCATGTTCCGCTCGTCGTTCGCGTCCCCGACAACTTTCGTGGGCTCGCGTCGCGGGCTCTTGGCTCACGCACGTCGGGCTTTGTTGAATTTGTCGACTTCGGGCCGACCGTGCTTTCACTCGCGGGCGTCGAGCAACCCGAAGGCATCGATGGCCGGCCGTTCCTCGGAAACGACGCCGACCCCGAGCGAGTCGACAAACGCGACGAGACCTTCGGCTACGCCGATCGATTTGACGAAAAGTACGACTTGGTACGGACGCTGCGTGTTGGTGACTTCAAATACATCCGCAACTACGAACCGTTCTATCCCGACGGACTGCAAAACAACTATCGCTACAAGTGCCTCGCTTACCAAGAGTGGCGTGAGCTATTCAAATCCGAAACGCTCATGGGTATCGCATCGCAGTTCTTTGAAGCCAAGGCGCCTGAAGCGCTTTACGATTTGTCGGCCGATCCCCACGAAGTCAACAACTTGGCCGGCGATCCCGAGTATGCCGATCAGTTGCGGCAGATGCGTGATCAATTGACCGATCGAATCAAGTCGCTTCCCGATTTGAGCTTTCTCACCGAAGCCGTGCTTGTCGACTCAGCGATCGAGAATCCGATCGCTTACGGCCAATCCAACGGCGAGCAAATCAGCCGTCTTGTCGACACGGTCAACTTGGCGTTGCTGCCCGCAGACCGTGCACTCCCTCGCCTGGACCGTGCATTGCAAAGTGATGATCCCTGGGAACGCTACTGGGCGCTCGTTGCATGCAGCACCCTCGGCGAAGCGGCCAAACCGCTGGTCCCCGCGATCAAAAAGCGGCTCGTCGATCTGGAGCCGCTCGTGGTTGTCCGGGCAGTCGAATACCTCGCCGTTTACAGCGACGCCGACACCGAGAATTCGCTTCTGCGATCTATTCAGCGGGCGACAAACGAGCCCGAAGCGTTGCGGATGCTCAACACGGTCGTCTACCTCCGCGACGTTCACGGGTACGAAGTCGACCCGGCGAAGTTCCAGTTCATCATCCCCGTCACGCCCAAAGGACAGCTGACGAGGAGATTGCAATACCTCAAAGGCGAACTGTAAGGTCGCCACGCGATCGCATCAGTTCTCGAACTCGACGACTTCGAGGTTGGGATACTCTTCGGCGAGTTCGTCGATGACATCGAATCCGATCGACGTGTTGGCGACGTTCATGTAACGCAACTTCGGCAGCGAACCGAGGCGACGAAAACTGTCGTCGCCCAATTGCGTTCCGGCGAGATTGAGTCGCTCGAGCTTTTCAAACTTCATGAGTGTCTCGATCGACTCATCGCTAACGGCCGTCGCTTTGAGGTTCAACTCGGTCAAGTTCTCCAAGGGTGCGAGCGCATTCAGCGCTTCGTCGTTCAGCTTGGTTTCCCAGAAGTTCAAATAGGTCAAACCCGTGAGCGAGGCGAGTTGCCGGATGCCTTCGGGCGTCATCAATCGGCACTCGCTGACATCCAGGTAGCTCATCTTGGGCATTTTTGCGATGACCGCCAAACCGGCATCATCGACAGACGTGTCGCGAAGGTTCAGTCGATTCATCTCGGTAGCACCGGCGAGATGCTGCAAGCCTTCACCGGTGACGTCGGTGCCTCGAATTCTTAAGCGACGAAGTTTCTTGAGATTCGCCAACGCCGGCATGCCTTCGTCATTGATTTTGCAATAGTCGATCTGAATCTGCTCCAGCGTCGGCATACCGCCCAAAACCGCGAGCGTACGATTGGTCAGCGAGGTGCAATAGTTCGCGTTGAAAGACTTGAGTTTCAGTCCCTTCAATTGCTCGACGCCGCCATCGGTGATTTTGGATTTCTCGAGTTGGATGTCGACCAAAGATTTCAACTTCGAAAGTGCCTCCATCCCGCCGTCACCGACGATGCTGTTCCGCAGATCGATCATGCGGAGCTTCTGCAGTGGTGCGAGCTTGCCGAGTCCGTCATCGGTCACCGAGGTTCGGCGTAGCAGCAGGAGTTGAAGTCCGGGCAGCTTGGCAACCGAGTCGAGCGTTTTGTCCGTGATCGCCGAGTCGGTGAAGTCAAGCTTGGTCAGCTTCTTCATGTCGGCCACGACTTCGAGACCTGCGTCGCTGATGCCGGGCCCCGTGAATCGGGCTTCGGTCACATTGGGAACACCACGCAGGTTCTTGAATGAGTCGCTGACATCGGTTTCGCTGGCGATCGTGACGCCGACGATGGTTTGTGCCTTGAGCGCGAATCCGGCGGCTTCAAGCGCAGCGACCGCGGAGGGGTCGTCTTTGGCCACCGGTGCGGGTGTGCTCGGACGAGTCGGTTTGGGCCGTGCGGGCTGCGCGGGGCGCGGCGCCGAATCCGACGCGGCCGTTAGGTTTGCCGGGGGGGTCGGCCGGCCGTCGGCCTCGTAAACAGGCGGGACCGCCTTTTGCGGACCGCACCCGATCAGGCAGCAAAGAGCGAGAAGCCCGGCGCACTCAAGACGCAGCGAAAGCATTGGTTTCATGGCGAAATGTGGGAAGGTGATTTCTGGTGGGCGAGCACTCCAATCTGACACAACTTTTAAGGAATGCAATGAAGTCAGACCGCGAAGATGCACGCCCCAAAACGTTGTGAAGGGTGAGTTGTGCGGTTATTCTTAGCGGTCCACCGCAGTTGCGTGTCTTGCTTGACCCGCACGGATTCCCCACCGACTTTCAGGGTTCCGCGTGGATTTCCACGTCCGTTCCCCTCTAATTTTCGACAGAAGGACACACTGAATGAGTAATCGAACCAGCCGCCGAGGCTTTCTCGGCAAGAGTGCAGCCGCCGGGGCCATCGGCGTCGGCTATTGGGCCGGCACCACGCCAGAGCTCAAGGCCCAGGAATCCGCACTTCAAGGTTTGAGCGCCGCGTGCATTGGTGTTGGAGGAAAGGGCGGTAGCGATACGAGTCACATCGGTGAACAAGGCGTCAACATCGTGGGTCTTTGCGATGTCGATGGAGATCGCGTCGATAAGAAAGGCCGCGAGTTTCCCAAGGCCGGAAAATTCTCCGACTTCCGCGAGATGCTCGAGAAGCTCGGTGACAAGATCGACATCGTCACCGTCAGCACGCCCGACCACACCCACGCCGCCGCCGCCGTCCGCGCCATGCGGATGGGCAAGCACGTGTATTGCCAAAAGCCTTTGACGTGGTCGATTCGCGAAGCCCGCATGATGCGCGAGACGGCAGCCGAGAAAGGCGTCGTCACGCAAATGGGTAACCAGGGCACCAGCGAAAACGGACTCCGCGAGGCCGTCGAAGTGATTCGAAGCGGCGCGATCGGGGACGTCAACGAAGTTCACATCTGGTCCAACCGACCGGTTTGGCCTCAAGGTGAAGGCCGTCCGGCAACCGAAGACAAGGTGCCTGACAACCTGAACTGGGATGCCTGGATCGGCCCCGCTCCGATGCGTCCCTACGTGAAGGGCAAGTACCACTCGTTCAACTGGCGCGGCTGGGTCGACTTCGGTACCGGTGCACTCGGTGACATGGCATGCCACACCACGAACATGCCCGTCATGGCACTCAAGCTCTGGGATCCGGTGGCCGTCACCGCCGTGAAGAACCCGGGCATCTACGAAGGCGAAACCTATCCCGCCAGTAGTGCATTGATGTTCGAGTTCCCCGAACGAGAAGGCTTGCCGCCGTGCAAGTTCTATTGGTCGGACGGTGGTGAATTGCCGAATGAAGACTTGATCAGCAAGTTGCCGACCTCCTTCCAAAAGCGAATCGAGCAGCAGAAGAATGGCGGCCGTAAGACCAGCGGCGCCGTCATCGTTGGAAGCAAAGGCATCGTGTTCTCGCCGGACGATTACGGCGCGAAGTACTACTTGCTTCCCAAAGAGGACTTCGACGGCTACAAGCCGCCGGCACAAACGTTGCCGCGAATTCCTTACAAGGCTGGCGGTGACCAACGGCAGAAGTGGGAGTTCGTGCAAACCTGCAAAGGCGAATACGAGCCGGGCACCATGGCAAACTTCGGCTACGCAGGCCGTTTGACCGAAACGATCTTGGTCGGCAACTTGGCACTGCGTGCAGGTGAAGGCCAACGCATCGAATGGGACGCCGAAAAGTTGATGAGCCCCAACGTTCCCGAGGTCAATCAATTCGTCCAACGCGAATACCGCGAAGGCTGGGAAATCTAGTCCGCGGAAGCAAAACCGCTTCGCACGGGAAAATGAAAGAGGCAGTCGCAAGCTCGCGACTGCCTCTTTTCGTAGACAAAACCACGGCGAGCGCTGCGCGGCGCTCGCAACGACGATCCGACATTCGCAGCGACCGAATTCCCCACGACCGGACTCACTTGTCATGCCCGAGAATCCACTCGACCGACGACGCTTTCTCAAGACGACGAGCGCCGTCGCGGCCGCCACATCACTTGCGTCAGGCAACTCGGTCGCCCAGGCCTCGTCGATCACATTCAACGGCCCCGATTCGCTGTCGCTCGATTTGTCTTGGCAGACGCTTAACCCTGGCTACTGGCAAATCAAGAATGGTGCCCTCAGGCGACGGATACGCAACTATGGGGATCGAGCGCGGTCCACCGGTTTTCCATTTCACTACGAAACGCACGGACGTTCCGGGGGTGTAATGCCGACCGAATACGATCCATCCTTGCCGTCGGGAATCGTCTATCGCAAAGAATGGAAGCTCACGCAGACTTGGTCCGTTACCGCGACCTTCACCTACCATGGCCAAGTCGACGTTCGCCGCGATGGCGACTCCGATCAATGGAAGATGTACCAACCCGGGTACGGCCGCATGGGGATCGCGTTCGGCGCCAAAAATCTCTTGGAAAGCTATAGCAAGACGCGGCACGCGGAGAGCGTCTGTTGGAGTGACGACGGTAAGTTTGGTTTCGCTGGGAAACCGGGTAAGAACGGGCGAAAGCCGAAACTCGTCGACGCCCCGGACGTCACTCCCGGCGATCAAATCACCCTCACCGTTTCGGCCGAACCCGTCGGTGATTACACCAAAGTCACTGCGACGCTTCGCACCACATCCGGTGAATCGGTCGTCGTTTCGCAAGGCATCGGAAACCGAGCCGCCGAAGGCTATGTCGGCATCGTCGGTCGTGGCCTCGCAGATTTTTCGGTGAGTCGGTTCGATGTCGAGCCCGCAGGGAACACGCCCCTCGATATCGGCTCGCTTGATTGCCACGTTTGCTATCCGCTCGGCGACACGCTCCAAGAAGTCGATGGCAAGTGGCGTGTCCGTTTCGTCGGCTTGTTTGCATCGGATGGCGACAAAGCGGAGATTCGCATTGCCGACAGTCCCGAGCCTTCGGGAGGTTGGGCGTCCGTTCCGGTTGCGGGTTCGGCAACGATTGTGAACCACGAGTGGCGGCGAAACACCGCGACGATCTTGGCAACGTTGCCGATCAACCCGGCAACCGCAACGCTGTACTACACGATCTGGAAAGACGGAAGGAACGTCACCACCGATCCACGCATCGGGACCGACGCTGTGGGGCCTGGAACGGGAAGCGTCGGTGATGTGCCAAGTTCCGGCGACTACGTGGGAAGGCTTCCGCAATTAGCCGCACCCTACAAGATTTGCGGACTCAGTTGTCATGCAATCACGAGCGGTCTTCAACAACGGACCGACAAGGGTTGGAAGCTTTCCGGTGGTGGTGACGATTGGATGTTCCGCGACCAACCAACGGTGGAAGCCTACAAGCATCTTGAAGACTACGACTTTCAGGTGATGTGCTGGGAAGACGACGTCTGGTACATGGAATTGGTGCTTTATCCACCGAGCACCGATGACGCGTACAAGATCGTGACCGAAACGCTTTGCGGTCCGACGGCGCGTTGGCAAATGATGCGGCACTGGAACGTGATCAATCCTGGTGACCACGACTACGGGATGGATGACGTCAAAGGTCCCGAACAGATCGTCATTCGGCTCAAAGATGGACTCGGCCAAGACCGTGATTACATGCGACGCAATTTTCAGATCGTCCAGCATTTGATCAGCGGGGATGAAGACGTCGACCCGCTGGAAAACCCAAAGAAGTGGCGTGCGTGGAAGATGCCCAATCGTGATTTCACATTGGGGATCGTCGACTCAAGGCTCTGGCGGTCCAGCCAAGACACGGCCATCTGGGATGACGAAGGCTGGGGGCATCTTCGTGACGTTTACGATCGCGCCGACCCGACGCGTAGCTTGCTCGGGGAAGAACAATTCGCTTGGCTTCAACAGTTGATCCGTACCGACTCGTCTCGTTTGATTTGTTTGACGGGGCTCAACGGGTTGCACACCGTTTGGACGGGCGGCAAAGCGTACAGCAAGACCAATGAAGAATTCGCGCAGCGTGACCGCGTCGCCGCCGACTATGCCGGATGGGTCAAAGCCGGCGCGGATCGCGTCATCGAACTGCTCGGCTCCCGCGACGGCGTTGTCACCGTCTACGGCGATGTCCACAACGGATGCATCATGAAGAACACGGACCATGGCGTGATCGAATGCAGTTTTGGACCGATCGGACGCAGTGGTGGACGAGCGGTGATCGAGGGCTTTGGGCCGGTCATGAAGGATTTTGATGGTCGACCCGTCGAGGTCACCTCGCTCTATCACAAGTCCTACGCCGACGCGGAACTAAACGCACACGCCGCCGGCGAACCGTTCTACTGGAATTTCTTGGAGATGGAGTTCGATCCCCGTCCGATCGATCCGGCGATCGGGCTGCGCGTGCGCAACATGGTTGATGCTCCGGCAGACACGCCACGCGGCGGCGGGCCGCTCGAAACGACTGCTTCCGAAACCGGCCGAAGTCCTTCGAGCAAATTGCCGACGGTCAAGACGCTGCCCCTTGCCGACGTCCGGATCGTATCCGCGTCGGGGGCGCCGATTCGCGGAACACGAACCGGTGCCGACGGTACTCTCGCCGCGGTGCCCCTTGTCGGCGTTGAGCAGGGCCAACAGGTGATCGTGACTGCCTTTGACGGTCGAGAGTCCGAGTCGCAGGTCGTCGAAACGCTTTGAGCGCCGTTACTCCTCAAGCACCATCAGTTCGACGGATTTGAAGTCGCAGGGATGGCTCTCCGACTGAAGGGAGATCGTTCCGCTCTCGAGGATGTTGCCGCCGCGGCGATCGGCGAGCATCACCGAGTGGGCGTCGGAATCATCGAGTTGCGGCTCGTTGTATTCCAGAACCACCTTGCCATCGATGATGTGGCGGATGACCTTCGAACCACGGACTTCGACTTCGACGGTGACCCATTGCTCGCCGTGATAAGTCTCTGAACTTGATCCGGTGCAGTGTGGCTTGAACAGTTTGCCGTTCATCACCACGTGCGTTCCAGGCGTGCAGAGATTCGCGGTGGTTCGCTTCTTTTTTCCATCGCCACCGAGTAACTGCACCTCGATCGATTTCGGGAAATCCTGATCGATCGTCATGGTCCGAGCCAACTCGCCGTGCAACATCAGGCCGCTATTTCGAAGCGCCCACCCGGGGCCACCCTTGCATTGCTCACCGACGAAACGATACGTGACGCGAAGTCGGTAATGCGAGTAAACGTCCTTGTAAAACAGATGCCCGAAACGCTCATCAAACGTCGGGTAAGCTTCGGCGTCATATCGCACTTTCAGTAGTCCGTCCTCGACGCGAAACGTGTTGCCATAGTTCTCGCCGGCCGCATGGTGACGAATCTTGGGAGTCCAACCGGAGAGGTCTTTTCCGTTAAAGAGCGACACCCACTCGCCGTCCTGGGCGATCGAGGGTGTGGTCAGCAAAAGGGCAGCGGCAACGGCCGTGAGCATCGGACGGGCGATCGAAAGGTGCGATTTCATGGAACTCTCTGTCCGTGGATTTCTATCCGGGGAATGTCGTCGGCAGTGGGATGTCTGCGATCCCTAGTTTAACACGGGCGCAAAAATCTCGGAGCCAATCATCTCGTCACGAAGTTTGACACGAGCTTCAATCGATAGTCGTTCATCAACTATGCTGCCGAGTGCAGAGCCGTCGCTGTTGCCGACCACGTCCTTTCTGCGGTCCAAAGCGGTCGGATTGTAGGCTCGTTCAGACACTTCCCCCCTGGTTTCCAAACGCAAAAACGCCCCGATGAGAACGCTCGCCATCCTTTTTGCCTTGGTTTGTTTCCTTGCGTCGCTCGGCGGCCGCATTATCCACGCCGAAGACCCCTCGGCGTGGGAAGCCGCCAATCCGATCCAGCCGCTGCCGGCCCCTCCGCTCGGCATCGGAGGTGAAAAGAATCCCCCAGCCACGTTGAGCGATTTTGAAAATCCGCCGACGCCCGAGAGCGTTCGTCTCGGACGTTGGTTATTCTTCGACAAACGACTCTCTGCGGACAACCAAGTCTCCTGCGCGACCTGTCATCGCCCCGAGAATGGCTTCTCCGAGCCCACGCCCGTGTCGACCGGGATCGGTGGCGAGAAAGGCGACCGAAAGGCGCCGTCGTTCCTGAACCTTGCCTGGAACGATACCGGCAACTTCTTCTGGGACGGGCGCGCCGCTTCGCTCGAAGAACAGGCCGGCGGTCCGATGATCAATCCGATCGAAATGGGCAACAAAGATCACGATGCCGTCATCGCCAAACTCCGTTCGATCAAAGGCTACGCGAAGTACTTTGAAGAAGCGTTTGGATCCGCCGAGATCACCATCGACCGCGTGACCAAGGCGATCGCCGATTATGAGCGGACTCGGATGAGTGGCAATTCGGCTTGGGACCGCTTCATGGCCGGTGATCGATCGGCCCTCTCGGCGGAGGCAAAGAAGGGCCGCACGATCTTCTTTGGAAGCGGTTTCTGCAACAACTGTCACAAGGGCCCCAATCTGAGCGACAACGACTTTCACAACCTCGGAGTCGGCTGGGACAAAGAAAAGCAAGTCTTCGCGGATGACGGTCGGTTCATCGTGACCAAGGAAGAGAAAGACAAGGGGGCCTTCAAAACGCCAGGGCTGCGCGACATCAGCAAGCGCGCGCCGTACATGCATGACGGTTCCGTCGCGACGCTCGAGGAAGTCGTCAAACTCTACAGCAAAGGCGGTATCCCCAACCCGCAGTTGGATCGCAAGATCGATCGCCGTTTTGCCGAACACTTAGACTTCACCGATGAGCAGGTTCAGCAACTCGTTGCGTTTATGAAAGCCCTCGATGGCGAAGGTTACCAGGACACCGAGCCGGCAAGCTTTCCGCAGTGAGCGCAGCCAAGCCGTCGTGCGTCACGCTCTCTGCAGGTGCTGACCATCATGGCAAAACAATGAAAGGCAAAACGATCTACTTTCGGTCCCGGGCGTAGTTGTTCATCAACGGGTGTCCATGCTCATCGTCTTGCCCTATCGTTTTGCCCACTTTCAAACTGGCGTTCGACACTCAGCGTTTTCCACATGTCGGTCGAGCTTGTCGTGACGCGTTGTTGCGTTTTGTCTTTGCCATGCTGGTGACCGCGCCGGGAAAGGCAAAACAATGGAAGGCAAGACAATCTGCTTTCGGTCTCAGGCGTAGGTGTTCATCAACGCGCGTTCATGCTCATCGTTTTGCCCACTTTCAAACTGGCGTTCGACACTCAACGTTTTCGCCGAGTTGTCGGGTGAGCTTTTCGTATCGCGTTGTTGCGTTCTTTGCCAGCGCTGATGACGGCGCCGGAATGGCAAAACAATGAAAGGCAAAACGATCTGCTTTCGGTCTCAGGCGTAGGTGTTCATCAACGGGCGTTCGTGCTCATTGTCTTGCCCCCATCGTTTTGCCCACTTTCAAACTGGCGTTCGACCCTCAACGTTTTCGCCGAGTCGGTCGGGTGAGCTTTTCGCAACGCGTTGTTGCGTTTTTTGCCAGCGCAGATGACAGCGCCGGGAATGGCAAAACAATGGAAGGCAAAACGATTTGCTTTCGGTCTCGGGCGTAGGTGTTCATCAACGGGCGTTCATGCTGATTGTTGTCTTGCACCCATCGTTTTGCCACTTTCAAACTGGCGTTCGACACTCAGCGTTTTCGCCGCGTTGTCGGGTGAGCTTGTCGTATCGTGTTGTTGCGTTTTTTGCCAGCGCTGATGACCGCGCCGGGAAAGGCAAAAAAATGGAAGGCAAAACGATTTGCTTTCGGTCTCAGGCGTAGATGTTCATCAACGGGTGTTCATGCTCATTGTCTTGCCCCCATCGTTTTGCCCACTATCAAACTGGCTTTCGACACTCAGCGTTTTCCCCGCATTGTCGGGTGAGCTTTTCGTAACGCGCTGCTGCGTTTTGTCTTTGCCATGCTGATGACCACGCCGGGAAAGGCAAAACAATGGAAGGCAAAACAATCTGCTTTCGGTCTCGGGCGTAGGTGTTCATCAACGGGCGTTCATGCTCATTGTCTTGCCCTATCGTTTTGCACGTTTCAACCTAACGCTCGATGCTCAACGCCGTCTCGCCCCAAATCGTCGTCATCATCACGCTGTTGATGCCCGAACCGATTCCAAGCAGCACGGTTTTTTCACCCGCTGCGAGTTCCTTGTTGTCGGCTCCGAGAGCCACCGTCAACGGCAACGCGACGGAACCGGTGTTGCCGAGGATCGGAAACGAAACAATGTCGCGTTCAATTGGCAATCCCATCGCTTCGAGCATCGCGACTCGGTGACGTGTGCCGACTTGATGGCAGATCGAGCGGTCGATCCCCTCTCGTTCCCAACCACTTTCGGAAAGCAGTTTTTCGAATGCCGCGGCGCCGGTCGCAATTCCTTCGGCCATCAGTTTTTCGGAGTCGGTTTCCATCAGCGGTTTCATCCCGGCGCCGGCGGCATCGCTGTCGCTGACGCAGAGATCATGATAGCGCGTCCGCGCTTCGGCGATTGCCACTTCGAGCTGTGCCGCGTTTGGTGCTAATCGTTCATGCGTGAGCAGCCATGCGCAACTTCCCGATCCGATTGTCAGTGACGCGAATGCACCCTTGATGTTCTTGCGGGTCAGCGTCTCATCGGCGTTGAGTGCCGCGATCGTCGACTCGAGCAGCATGCGGCTGTTCTCCGTGCCGACCACAATCCCGGCTTCGATCGCACCCGACTCGATCATCATCGCGATTTGAATCGCGCCGTTCATCAATCCCAGGCATGCATTGGAGACGTCGTAGACCCAGCAGTCCGCCGGCAACCCGATCCCGTCATGGACGCGCGAGGCCGTTGCCGGTTCCAGAAAATCACGGCACACGCTGGCGTGAATCAGGCAGCCGACCGATTGCGGTGCAATGCCCGCGGCTTTGAGCGTCGCTTGACCGGAGCGAATGCTCGGCCCGCTGGGAGCCGTGCCTTCAGGCCACACCCGTCGTTCGCCGATCCCCGACATCAATTCGAGGCGGCCTTCGGGAAGCTTCAGTCTCTCGTAAAGTGGCGCGAGTTGCTGTTCGATTTGATCGCTGGACCAAATCTCTTGAGGCAGGATCGCACCGATAGCAGCCAAACGAACGTGCTTGAATCTCACTCGCTTTTCCGATTCGAGGAAGTCGCCCCTTCGTGGCGGCGGGGCGGTTCGCGACCGGAACTCGCCGACATCCGGTGTACGCAACGCCACAATTTATCAGTCAAAAAGCGTTTGCCACAGCGGCGGGCCCAGAATCAGCAAACCGATCACGGTGGCCGCGATGGACGCGAGTAAAACAACGGCCGCCGCCACATCTTTGGCCGCCTTGGCCAGGGGGTGCGATTCCGGGTGAAGCAGATCGAGAATGGCCTCGACCGATGTATTGAAACTTTCGCCGACCCAAACCATCGCAATGGCGAACACCAGCATCGTCCAAGCGACCGCGTCCACTCCGAGCCAGATTGCTAGCGCGATCACAAAGACGCTGACCCCCAAATGAATTCGCGCGTTAGGTTGCATCCGTAGAAGGTATGCAAGTCCGGCGGCGGCGTAACCGAAGCTTCGAATTCGGGAGATCATCAAAAGGACACTCGGTTTGTTTCCATCCAGGAAATCTGGCACCCAAGCCACGTCGAGCGGTGTGCCATCAATTGGCTCGTTCACGTGAGAAGGTTCACGTCGCCTCTTTGATTGCAATCTTTACGTTTAAGCCAGGCGTCGTAACGCCCAGCAAGCCTGCTTTAGCGGTCGCTACAGGCCATCTCGGTCAAACCGTTCAAATCGGTCGTTGCAGGCAATAGCCGTTCCAACGAAACGTCAGGGAGGAAACGAGCAAGATCGGAATCAATGCCGCACCGACGTGGGCGACATACAACCAGCCGATGGCCCAGTAGGTCAATCCGGAAAGGCACAATCCGATGGCAGCAAACGGATATCGCAACACCGACTTGCCCAAGCCGAGCCAGAGGACGACAGCGTTGGCGAGACCCCCGGCAAATCCGTCGGCGATCAGCTTCATCAATTCGTCCTCGTTGGGAAGCTCCAATCGCCGAAGGCCCAGCACCACAAAGAGCAACGCGCAGATCGCTGTCCAGCCGATCATGTGCAGAAGCGAGAATCGACCTCCGGTGATTCCGACCGTAATCGGCTCATCTGTCCGATGATGAAGTCGCAACCCGCAAACCCAAAGGATCCAAAGCGAAAGCAGCACCACCACGACGTGCGCGACGACGCCGACCAGCGTGCCCGCCCGAGCCAGTGAGGCATCGAAGTCCACCGCATTCAAATCCCAAATCACAAGCACGAAACCGATCGCCAGTGTGAAGGCGACGCCGATCGCGCCGACGCGAAGCCCCCCGCGTTGCGGCCCGAACACAATCCACAGCGACATCCAGCCAATGAAACTGGCGCCGGTCCCGAGGAATGTCACGCTCTCCCAGGAATGCAATGCGTGGTTCCAGAGCGGGCCGTTCATGTGCCCGTACAGTCGACCGCCAAAGCATACGAAAAAGACCGCGTGCAAAATGGCGATGTCGAGGACCGGTTGAAACGAGCGTGAGTCACGTCGCATTCGGACGGACCAAGCGAGCCACCAGATCGCCGCCAAGGCGATTCCGGTCCAGCGAAGCGGCCACCACCAGCGGTCTTTCTCAGGGACCACGAACGGTGATGCGGTTTGTTTGTCCAGGTTTACGACGTGGACCACCACACGGGAGCGATCCTGCACGAAGTAGGCTCCACCGTCACGATTGAAGCCGGCGTCCGAGCAGGAGAGCCCTCTGAGCAGGATACCGTCCCCGACGGGTTGCAACGTTTCCGGGTCGTATTGCTGGAGACTGAGAATCGCGATCATCCCTCCTGGGATCTGGCGAGCTTGAATCGCGATCAGCTTGTCGCCACGTGCTTGCCAGCCCCACAGGCCGTCGACACGCGGGAGTCGGGCGATGGATTCGCCACTTGACGTCTCGACGATCTGCCAAGTGTGTGAATCCTGATTCCGGGTCGACCGTAGGTATTTCTCGCCGTTCTCAAAGAACGCATTGGATTGCGGTTCGGTCGTTTGTCCAATCTCAAGAAAACGACCGTTTGCGATTCGGTAGGCGCGCACCACATCCGATCCAATGACGCACGCCAAGACGCTTTCGCCATCCCAGTATTGGAAGACAGGCGGTGGGATTTTGATCCGCCGGATCTCGTTCGTCTTTCGATTCCATCGAAGGAAGTCGCCAAAGCCCAGCCCAAGAACAAATTCGTCGCCGACCAACTGGCTTGCCATGAGCCCATTGGCCGCCTCGTGGGCGTCCGCCGGTTTATCCGCGACCCGCGACGGTTGCATCATCTGATCAGTGCCGTGAGAGATGACATGAAGCCTATTCGTCTCATCGAGGTAGGCGAGGGCGCGGCCCCCGTCCATCGCCTTCACCCCAACGGCATCGACCTTGTAACGAGTCTCTTCGCCGGTAAGGAGATCAAAGATGTCGTAGTGCCATCGAAACGTCCCGCCCCAATAAGAAACCCGAGTGCTGCGGAGAAGAGAATTCTCGTTGCCGTCCAATCGAAATCCCGATCGCGTACGTTGCATCGTCACGACAAAGTAGAGCAATACAACGATTGGCACGAACAAGACGCTCATGCAGAGCTTGAATCGTTTGGAGGTTTGGCGTCGCTCCATCAGCCTGTTGCACCTCCGGTGGCCGACTCAGCACTCGGTCGTCGCAAGCAATAGCCGTTCCAGCGAAATGCGAATGTCGAGACCAGGGTGAGGGGCACGAGCGCGGCACTGACCTGCATGACATCTTGCCGTTCGGCAGCCCAGTAAACAGCTCCCGCAAGACCGAGTCCGAGCACGAGTACCAGGTAACGCCATTTAGATCGACCCAGCCCGAGCCAAAGTAAAACACCGGTCGCGAGTCCGCCCACGGAACCGCTGGTCAACAACTGCCGCGTGGCATCGAGATCGGGGAGCTGGAAATCTCGCAAGCGGAGTACGACGAACAACAACGCGAAGGCGACGGTCCAGCCGATCATGTGTTGGATCGAAAACCCACGCTCCGAGTCTTTCAAATCGAGGTCGAGATCCTTGCGATGGCAAAGGCGAATTCCAAACGCTTTCAATGTCCAGAGAACTGCGAGCAACGCGATGCCGCTGGCCGCAGTCCCGACCAGTGTCTTTGTCCGTGCCATCGACGGATCAAACTTGAGCGGATCGGCTTCCGAAACCGCCAACGCAAATCCGGCGAGCAACGTCAGCGAAAACGCCACGGCCCCCAACCGAATGCCGAGTCGTTGAGGGCCGTGAACGACCCAGAGCATCGCGAGGCCGATGGCGCTGGATGCCGTGCCGAGAAAGCCGACACTCTCCCACTGGTGCAAGGTGCCCGACCAGTAGGGCCCGTGCATGTACGCGTAAAGTCGAACACCAAAGCAAACGAGCAAAACGGCGTGCAGAATCAACACGTCGCTCAAAGGCTGATAGGAACGCTCGCCTCGCCGCGATGTCAGTGACCAAGCCAGCCACCAGATCACCGCGAGCGAAATGCCCGTGATTCGCAGCGGCCACCACCACCCTTGGCCGGGCCCGATGTATTCATGGGAGACCGTGCCACGATCGATGTCGAATGTTGAGAGTAAGCCCGACTGGTTCAAGAAATAGTAGCGTGTGCCCATATGGTTGAAGACATCACCCTGGTACTCCGTAGTGTCGACTTCGATCTTCTCTCCAATCGGAAGTCCGGTTTCGGGATCGAACCGACGAACGCCTTCGAGTACGCCACGCCCACGGCGAGCCTTCTGCTCGTCTCCGTAGAAACCGAAGAGCCGCGTTCCCACGGATCCCCACCAAAGAACGCCGGGATGGGAGAGCGTCGAAATCACGTCGCCAGTCTTCGTGTCGACCAGTTTCCTGGTGAGAGACGATTCAAATGTTTTGCTGTCGTCCGAAAGGATGAGGCACCATGTGCCATCTGCGGAGACTTGATGTGCCGAGTTAGGAAGCGACGTGCTTACCCATTCGGCTCGACCCTCGTTGATGAGATAGAACTGCCATTGAGGCCCCAGTTGCAGACCGAGGCAGCGGCCTTCCTGGATGGAATAACGCCATGAATCGGGGTTCTCTCTTATCCAATCGGAGGCAGTCGAATCAAACTCGAGTGGCCAATAGTCTGCGGATTCAATGTCGAAATACCACAGCGTGCCGTTGAGGTGTTTGAAAATGAATCCTCCCTCAATATCTGATGGTAGCCTTCCACGCAGCGGTATCGTGGCGATGGTCTCCCGTTTCTTTCCCCGCTCGAGCGTCACATTGCCTCCGTAGTCGATGTGAAGCTTTTCGGTCCCGCCGCGGATCAGTTGTGTGCCTCCGGCTGGCGTTGTTTCGTCCCACTCGAAGTGGCTCACCCAACGACGACTCAAAAGGTCGTACACCTCGAGACTCTCGTCGTAACGTGAACCCCAGTATGACCTGCTCACCGTGCGGACCAGCAGCGTGTCGCACGTTTGTCGCGTGAGCTCGAGAACATGATTCGTCCGCTGCATCGTGCTGACAAAAAAGAGCAGCACGATTATCGGAAGGAACAGCCACTTCAACCAAGTACGCGCACGTTGCTTGAAGGAGTTCAGCGATCTCATTCACCGGCCTCCTCAGTCACAATCGGGCGTCGCAAGCAGTAGCCGTTCCAGCGAAACACGAACGTCGACACCAACACCAACGGCGCCAGCGCCGCGGACACTTGGATCACGTTGTAAGACCGAGTGAGCCAGTAGAGCCCGCCGGCGATCCCAAGCCCGATCGCCACGAACAGAAAACGCCAGAGAGTTCTTCCTAAACCAAGCCAAAGCAACACCGCCGTTCCCAAACCGCTGGCCGTGCCACTTGCGGCGAGTCTCAATAGGCCCTCACCGCCCGGGAATTCGACGCGGCGTAGTTGAAACAGGAAGAACAACAACGCGAAGGCGACGGTCCAGCCGATCATGTGTTGGATTGAAAACCCGCTCCCGCGTCGGTCCGCTCGCGACTGGGAGTCGTGTCGATGGCACAGTCGGATTCCAAAGGCCGACAGAATCCACAGCACGCTCAGCAACGACGCACCGCTCGCTGCCGTGCCGATCATCGTTCGCATCCGGGAAAGCGAAGGATCATATTGGAGCGGATCGATCTCCCAGACCAAGGTCGCGAACCCGGCGAGTGAGGTGAGTGAAAACGCGACGGCCCCGAGCCGAATTCCGAGCCCCTGCGGCCCGTGCACCACCCACAACATCACCCAGCCGACGAGGCTGGCGGCTGCTCCCAAGAATCCGACGCTTTCCCATTGATGCAGGTCACCATCCCAGTCGGGACCGTTCATGAATGCGTAGAGCCGCACACCGAAACAGGCCAAGAGCACCGCGTGCAGAATCCCGATGTCGATCAGCGGCTGGTAGGAGCGCTCTGAACGCCGCATGCCGAGTGACCAAACCAACCACCAGATCAGCGCCGGCAGGATCCCGACGACGCGGAGCGGCCACCACCAGGAAACTCCTCCATCAAACTCCTCGGAGGAAAAATTCCCGGAATCAACCTCAAGGCTTTGAAGGACACCGAACTCATCGATCGAATAAAGGTGCTCGCCGGTCGCGTCAAACAGATTGTCTTGGACTGCATCGGGAAGTTCGATGCGTTGTCCAACCCGAACGCCCGTGTCCAAGTCGATTCGTTGATAGGTGAGGACGGCTTTCCCATCCCTTTCCGTAAAGCAAATTCCGAACAACCGTGGGCCAGCCACCTGACAATAGATTGGTTGAGGTGGGCAAACGGTTGCCAACACCTTGCCTGTCTCCATGTCGACGATGTTCCGCACCGGCATGTTGCTCGAAGCATCTCGCTTGATCCAGATGTACCAGGAACCGTCCGAGGCGATATCGTCGATCACTCGTCCTCTCGACATGCCCATCCGCACGAGGCGAGGACCATCGATTCGAAAATAGACTCGCTCGTGGCTTGCCACTTCTAAGCAGGTTGAGTTCCAGATTTGCCATCGCCAATTCGATCGAGGACCCTGGAGCCATTCAGCGACCGTCGTGTCAAATTCATAAGGAACCACGGTCCCTTCTTCATAATCGAAATAGCAGAGGCCGCGATTGGGAACTTCAATGACAAGGCCGCCCGCCACCGCAACCAGGCTGTGTCGCGGACGCCAAGATCCAAGCTCCCTTTCGCCTTGCGGGCGCATCGAAATCACACGATCACGATTGATCGTCACCAGTTCGGTGCCGCCATTGCGGATCACGACATTCCGGATGGTTTTGTCCGTGTACCATTCACTCACCCAGCGATCCGTCTCCAGGTCATAGATCTCGACCTTGCGACGGTAGGGCAATCCCCAGAATGACATTCTCGTCGCGCGATAGAGATACGTTCCGTCCAGTTCGCGTTTCAGCCCCAGACTGTGCGGGGTGCGCTGCATCGTGACGACGAAGAACAGTAGCGCGAACGTCGGGATGAACAAAAAGATCATCCACCAGAAAAAGCGATGGTTTCCAAACCGCGATCGGCTCATCGGGTGCCCTCCGACAACCACGATGACACGTCCGTCGGACGCAAACAATCACATCGTGATGAAACGAACGTCAATTTGCCTCATTAGCGGCAGCACCATTGAATGCTATGGGGTCGATCGAATCTTGATCGACTGCACCATGGCTTCCACGTCTGGCAAGACCGTTTTGTCGAGTTCGGGCGGCAACGTGCTCACGATGAAGAAGCACCGATTCTTGACGGTAAAGACCCATTGTCGCCAGCGGACCTGTTTTCCCAGGCGTGACGGGATCAGCGTTTCAAAATACTTTGCCTCGTGTTCGCCGACATCCTTGGTGGCCAAGTCTTTCGCTTCGACGCCCGGTGAGATTTGATTGGCCCAGCCCAGAGAGACCTGCTCGCGAATCGAATCCCGAAATTCCTTCTCATCGACTTCTTCGTCGCTCGAAAACATGCCCAAATCGTAGATGTCCATCCCGACCGGGAAGGACGTCGGCACATGCATGACCCAGTTGCCTTGGTCGATGGTTTTCCATCCTTCGGCAAGTTTGATTTCAAAGTTCTTCTCGCGTTTCTCTTTTCGTTTTGTAAATCCAAAGATCGCGATCTTGTCGACACGCTTGTTCGGATCTTCCGCGAGCATTTCTTTCGGCCCGGAGATGAATTGTCGTTTCGGGTCGTAACTCCAATCGGAAAACGTTTGCATGGCAATCGAATCCAGGAACTCGCGCAGCGTCGGTTTGTAGGTCGGCGGGAACGGCGATTGCAACGGTCTCTCCGCCACTTCGCCGTCTTCGGTCATGAGCCCCAGTCCCATGCCGACTCGGATGCGACTTTGAACGAAGAACATGTTGGCGAATTGCCCGAAGTTGTAGCCCATTTCACCACTGAGACGCACGTTGAGCAATCGTTCCAGTTTTTCATCGCTCAGTACTTCTACCGGGATTTCAACCCTTTCGGAGTCCGTCGCGTCCTGGGAGGGAGGCTCGTCCGTTTCAGATTGGGCAAACACATCCCGCGGGAATCCGGCCAAACCAAGTGCCGTCGTCACCACCATCACATAGATCATCCATCGAGCTGACATCGGACACCCATTTGGAAAGAAGATGCAAATCAAGTCCCTGTGATCTTACACCTGTGCGATCCGTTTGGTTCAAGACAGCGAGTCCGGGCGTTGGTCGCCGTTTCAATCACGTATGGGATCTGCACACCGAACCCGGATTCGGTGTCTTCGCTAGCGCTGCGCCGGATGGCTTAGCGAACCCCAGTCGCTCACCCTTTGCGGGCAGTGGCCAGCAGCGGGTGAGTTACTCCGGAACGCTCAGGCGGATGGCCGGTGCCTGGCGGCGTGAATCTTCTTTGGCGGCGAAGTAGATCGGCTCGTTGCCGTTCTCTCCGGCGACGACGAGCGTGAACGTGGAGTGCTCGATATTCGCGATGAACGCCGCTAGTTGTGGTGACGAAACCGAGACGACGAGCGGTTCGGCGGGGTCGCCCTCTCCCACGGTGACTTCCGCCAAGAGCGGCAACGTGTTGAGTCCTGCCGCAGAGAGCGAGTTGTTCCAGACCAGCCGGTTCTCCGGCCAAATGTCGCTCCGTTCGTCGCCGAGACCGTAGACCGTTAAACGGGCATCGGAGGGGCGTTTCGATCCTGCCAATGTCAGCTCAAGTGTTGCTGATTTCACATTGACTTTCTTCGCGTTTCGGTTGCCTCCGAACCCCGTGTTGGGTCGCTGGCCTTGTGCCTCCTGTTTACGCAACGAGTCGAGATTGAATCGCAGGTACGCGTGCTGGATCTGTTTGCCGTTACGTGATTGAACGGCCATACGAAGCTGCTCGCCCAGCGTTTCCCTCCCACTGCCGCGTTTCACACTTGTGTCGGCCCCGAGTTGGTCCGAGGTCGACAAGCGAGCTTCGCGGAGAGCGGTCGACGAAGCCGACTCGGGTTTGTTCGCGGCACCGTTGCCGAGTCGGTTGTTTGCCGAAGAACGTGATTGATTGTTCGATGAAGAACGGGCGTTGGCATTCGGGGCGGCCACGTTCATTGACGAGGCAGTCGGAGACGACTTGGGTTGGGCATTCGGTCTCGCCGCGACCGAATCCGCGGGCGGTTTCGCGACGGATACCGACGCTTGATTCGCTGAAACCACCGTGAGTACGGCTCGGTCCAGATACGTTCGTCCTTTCCGTCCGCGGTTCTTGTTGGACAAGGTGAATTCGAGGAACGGATGCTTGCCCGCATCGTCGGCGGTCGCGGTGTATTCAAACCGGAGTCGCCTCGCGTTTTTCGCGACGCCCCACATCGCCCCTTCCGCCACCTTCGCGAGTTGGTAGCGGGTCATCGAACCATCGTCCGCTTTGAAGCCGAGGATGACTCGGTAGTCCGTCATGCCTTTCTGCTCGCCGCCGATGTGGGCACCCAATCGGAAGACATCCCCCGCGTTTGCTCGGTACTTGATCGGGTCACCGATGACTTGGATTTCGCTCTTTTCACCCGCGAATGCGGCAACGACACCGAGATCGGTGATCGGGCTCGACGCGATGCGCCAGCCCGCGTCGGGGCCACTTCGTCGAACCGTCCAACCGGGAACCCTTGCCGCATTCACGTCGGGCCGCGTGTCCTCGAAAGACCCATTGGCCTGCTTGGCACCGATGATCCAACGGGCACCGGGCGCATTCAATTGCTTCGCTTTGATGCTCGGGCGTTGCATCGCCGGTGGGTCATTTAACAGCGAAACGGCCGAGACGGAGCTTGTGTTGCTGTTGCCTCCAATGGATGGATTCGCAGGTTCTTGTTTCGGTTGATTTGCACGCTCTTTCACCCGCGCGATCGTGTCGTCCATGTTCGCCTGATCGACTTGCTGTTGCCGATCGAGCGAATTCGATGTGCCCCAGAAAACGGCAATCGGTAAGACCACCAGCACGCCGACCGCAATCACTCCGATCGCGATCCACATCGCCATCGGGGAAGACTCCTTTTTGGGCGGAGCTTTCTTGCGAGTGGCCGCGCCGAACGTCCCCGAAGCCGGTGTTTGCACGGGGCCCAGCGGATCGTTGGCTAAAGGTGCCGCGGGGATCGAACTTGGGAGGGCGTCAAACGGGTTGGGAGCAGGTGCGGGCGTTGCCACCGGCGCGGCCTCGACGGGCTCCTTCTTTTGGACAACCTTATCCAGGCCGGCTTGAAGCTGGTTGATGGCTTGAGCGACTTCAGATTTGGACTCGCATTCGACTTCCACCTTGTCCAGGACTTCTTCGAGCTTGGCGGCGCTCTGCACGCGATCGCGCGGTTCCTTCGCCATCAAACGGTGAATCAGATCGGCCAGTGGCTTTGGAATGTCGGCGTTGTGTTTGCGGAGCGCGGGTGGATCATGCGCCAAGATCGCGATCAGTTGTTCCGCGACGCTCTTGGTCTTCAGCGGCAATCGACCGCAGGCGAGTTCGTAGAGCACGACACCCGTCGAATACAAATCGCTCCGGTCATCGAGCGGTTCACTCCGCGCCTGCTCTGGCGAAAGATACCCGGGTGTGCCCACGACCGAGCCTCGGCCCGACAGTTGATCGACGGGTGTAGCGGCAAGCGCGAGCCCGAAGTCGAGGATCTTGATGCGGTCGGTTTTCGAATCCAGCCAGATATTGGCCGGTTTGATGTCCCGGTGGACGATGCCTTGTGCGTGGGCGGCGGCGAGCCCTCGTGCCATGTCGCGGGCGTAGCGGATCACATCGACGTAGCCCGGTCGATTCTCGGTCTCCGCGAGGCTTTCGAGCGTGGATCCCTCAAGCAGCTCCATTGCCATGAAGGGCGTGCCCTTGTACTCACCGACCTCAAAAATGGTCGCGACGTTGTCATGGTGAACCGCCGCCATCGCTCGCGCTTCGCTGATAAACCGTTTTCGGCTACCGGGCGTCGCGGCGATCTTTTGATTCATCACCTTGAGGGCGACTTCACGTTTGAGCCGCACATCTTCGGCGAGAAAGACGTATCCCATCCCGCCTTTGCCCAGCTCGCGAATCACGCGGTAATGGGCGATCGTCCCGAGATGATCCGCCGCCCCATTCTCGGGATCCGGTGGATCGAGGAAGTCGTGTTTGATTTCTGCGGACGACATCGTTCAAAAATTTAAAGAAGAGGTGAACTCCGTCGGAAAAAGTCGCGTCCTCTCGCGAAGCCGACAGCCTATCCGCCAAACGGCCAGTATATCACGGATTTCAGGTCCGAAACGGGATTGACGCTCAATCGGCATGACCATCATTCTTTGGCTAACAAACGTCCTCCTTCGTGACGAGGACGCTTCCAACTCCAGGATTTCCAGATCGCCATGAGCCAATCGCCACCCGTCACCGTCCGTTTGCCTGACGGCACCCTGCACGAACACCCCGGTCACACCACCTGCATGGATATCGCTGCCGGGATCAGCGAGGGCCTCGCGCGAAGCGTCGTCGCCGCGGAAGTCAGCGGCAAAATCGTCGACGCCGACCGGCCTCTCGGCGAGATGGCGGATGAGGAAGCGTTGGACGTCCGGTTGCTCACCAGTCGTGACGGTGAAGCCCTCGATGTGCTCAGGCACTCGGCCGCCCACGTCATGGCCCGCGCGGTCATGCGGCTTTACAAGGGGGTCTCGCTCGCGTTCGGTCCCGTCACCGACAACGGGTTTTACTACGACTTTCATGTCGACACCCCGATCTCCGAAGACGACTTTCCCGCCATCGAGGCCGAGATCAAAAAGATCATCAAGCTTAAAGAGCCCTTCGAACGATTTATTCTCGATCGCGACGAGGCGACCAAGCTCTGCGACGACCTGGACCAGGATCTCAAGGTCGAGCACATTCAAACCGGTCTTTCGGATCAGCCCACCGTCAGCTTCTATCGGCAAGGTGAATTCGTCGACCTTTGCCGCGGCCCGCACATCCCCGACGCCGGCAAGATCAAAGCCATCAAGCTCATGAGCGTCGCCGGCTCACACTGGAAAGCCGACACCTCGAACCGTCCGCTGCAACGTCTCTACGGCACCGCATTCTTCGACAAGAAAGAATTGAAGGAATACCTCGATCGTCTTGAGGAGGCCAAACGCCGCGACCATCGAGTGCTCGGCAAGCAGCACGGCTTGTTTGAAATCAGTCCCGATGTCGGGCAAGGGCTTTGCCTTTGGTTGCCCAAGGGTGCACGAGTCCGAATCGCACTCGAGGATTTTCTTCGCAAGGAACTTCTCAAACGCGGCTACGAACCCGTCTACAGTCCGCATATCGGACGCGTCGAACTGTACGAGACTAGCGGGCATTTTCCCTACTATCGTGAGAGTCAGTTTGCACCGCTGTTTGGCAGCGAAGTCGGTGCTTTGGTTGATGCGTGGAGCCAAAAACTCGAAGAGGGTTCGATCGATTCCGACGGCGAAAGAAAACTGATCGCAGCGGCAGAAGTTTTTGGCGTCGAGCTATCCGATTACAAGCCCACCGCCGCACCCGAAGAGAAACGCGAGGTGCTTCAGCGATGGCAGGTCGCGAACGAGCGATACTTGCTCAGGCCGATGAACTGTCCGCATCATTGCCACATCTTCAAAGCACAGGTGCGTTCCTACCGACAGCTACCGCTCAGGTTGTTTGAGTTTGGGACTGTCTATCGCCACGAGCAAACCGGCGAACTCAACGGAATGCTTCGGGTGCGCGGACTCACCCAGGATGACGCGCACATTTTCTGCACTGAAGACCAAGTCGAAGAGGAGTTTCGCGCCACGATCGAACTGACCAAATTCGTTCTAGAATCTGTCGGGCTCGAAGACTACCGCGTTCAGCTTTCGTTGCGCGATCCGGACAGCAGTAAATACGTTGGCAGCGAAGAACAGTGGGATACCGCCGAAGCGGCGTTGCGAAGAGTGCTCCAGCAAAGCGGACTTGAGTTCAATGAGGAACCTGGCGAGGCTGCCTTCTACGGGCCGAAAGCGGACTTCATGGTCAATGACTGCATCGGGCGCTCGTGGCAGCTCGGCACCGTGCAGCTAGACTACAACCTGCCGAACCGATTCAAGCTCGAATACAACGGCAGCGATAACCAGCCGCACCGTCCGGTGATGATTCACCGCGCGCCGTTTGGTTCGCTCGAACGATTCACCGGAATGCTCATCGAGCATTTCGCCGGCGCATTCCCGATGTGGCTTTCACCGGAGCAAGTCCGTGTGCTTCCGCTCAGTGACAAATCACTCGATTACGCGGCGGCGGTTGCCAAGCAACTGGAAGATGCCGGTCTCTACGTTACCGTCGATTCCAGCGGCGGTAAGGTTCAGGCAAAGATCCGAAACGCACAACTCGACCTCGTCAACTACATGGCCGTCGTCGGACCGAAGGAAGCCGAAGCCGGGCACCTGGCGTTGCGGGATCGTATCGATGGCGACCTCGGTTCGATGCCCGTCGCAGAAGCCGTCGCGAGACTGACCGATGAGGTTAAAAATCGCACGGTGAGGCAAGCGGTCTCGGCGGAATCTTGATCCGTTTGACGGCTATTCGTCGTCGTCGTCCGCTTCAGCGGTCGTGACGATCGCATTCACCATACGGATGCACTCGCTTAAGAAGCGTGGCGAGACATCGCTGAGCGGGAGCGTCCGTTCGTCCGCATCGACGAACCATACCGTCGGGAAACGGAGTTGTCCGATCGAGTCGGACGCCTCGGTTTCCGTCAGACACAGGGTTTCTGTCGCGGCGTCGCGTTTCTCATATTGCCACGAGGCTTCGGGCAATTGCCGCCATCCATAACGAGTGAGGATCGCGAATGCTTGGTCTTCTCGGACGGGATGATCCGCAAAGCGTGTGATGGTCGAATCCTTACCCGCCAGTTCGGCTTTCGTCGGACGAAAAACGTCGCGGTGCACTTGTTCAAACGCTTGGACGCGGTCCGCAAACTGCGCCCGCCACTCCGCCAAGCAGCCGGCATCAAAGAGATCGGTAACGTGTGCGATCCGGCAGGCGACATCGGCGGTAAGCACATGAGTCTTGCCGTCGACATCCGTCAGCGTGGGACCGGTTTCTCCGGCCGACAAGGTTCCAATCCGATCGCCCTGCAACAGGAGCAAGGACGTCAACGGCGGTTCGACCAACGGGTTCGACAACAGACGTTTCATTTCGGCCACATCAAACTCGGCCGCGGACGCCATCGCACGTTCCAGCGAGCGTGCGGTCTCACGGCCGAGCTGCCGCAGTTCCTTGTTCAGTTCTTTGAGGTCTTGGACCTCTTTCCGTTTTCCGAGTTTGGTGGGGATCGATTTCTGCGGTTTTCCGTCCTTGACGACTCGGACCGTTGAAAGGCCATTCGCTTGAACGATCAAAGACAGATTCACGCCATCGATTTCGAGCGGGGAAACCGAATCGATTCGTTGTTGCACATCGGCCATTGCGAACCAGTCCAAACGCTGCGAGTCTTCGATGCCTGCTCGGGCGGCGAGCATCCTCTTCGCGTTGTCGTTGGCTTCGAGTGCTTTCTCACGCTTCATCGCCTTGAGTCGATTTGCTTTGCGGCGATGGTCCAGCAGCACCCGCATTCTCTCGGCGAGGTCAGACTCTCTCTCGGCACCTTGCTTAACCGGCACCAGACTCAGCAACTGAATCTCGCGAGTGTCGGCGTCTGATTCTTTCGCGGCTTGTTCGACGCTCAGCTTTCCGAGCAGTGCGTCAATGATGCGTCGCATTCGTTTGCACTGTTGCGGTGTCGCAATCGTGTGCAAGACATCGCAGAATCGCAGCCAATCATCGGGGGTGCATCGAATCCGTACAAACCATTGCGAGTCGATTTCCCAGCACTCGGGATTCGAGAGCGAACAGTGTGGCAGCGTCGCCAGTGGTGAAGGTCTGCTTGGGCGAACGTGGGTGATGTTCTCGGCAGCGAAACGGTCGGTGTCCTTTAGAGCGGACAAAACGGATCCCGCAGTCTGCCATGACCAGGACGGTTCAAGGTGGGCCCAGAACCAAGTCACGGCTTCCTCCAGTCCCTCGGTCGAGTCCATCCGCTCAATCCAGCGACTCCATTGGGGCGCAAAGAAGGCAAGCTCAAGTCGGCGCGTTTCGTTAAGCCATTTGTCGGACTCGCCTTGCTCGCACGCGGATCGGAATGGATCAAAACTCTCGCCATCCGCAGGCATGCTCTTTGAGATCAAAAACTTCGTGAGCGCGATGGTGTTGGAGAACGAATCCTGCGAGCCTCTGGAAATCCGATTGAGCTTT
>JBCBOT010000010.1:0-60282 GCA_039821165.1 Planctomycetota bacterium
TGAGGAGAGAAGGGTGGCGGTGAGGAGAGAAGGTTGGCGGTGAGGAGAGAAGGGTGGCGGTGAGCGGGGAAAGCGGTGGTGGGATCGAGCGAGGAAAAAATCGGGGTAGAGAAGGGCAGGGCAGGGAGCGAGTGAGCGCGGGACGAGGTTGATGAGGAGAACGGCGGTGCGGTTGCAATTCGCTGCTGCTGGGTCGGCCGTTTAGAAGGGAAAGGCGAGCGGGATCATGACCATGGAGACGCCGAACACGATGATGGAGAGGGGGAGGCCGAATCGCAGGTAGTCACTGACCCGATAACCGCCGAGCGTGTAGACCATCAGGTTTGTCTGATAGCCAAATGGGGTGAGGAAACTCGCTGAAGCCGCAATCATCACCGCGATCACAAACGGCTTCTCGCTCAGACCAGGATGCGCGACTTGCAATGCCGTCGCGGCGCTCAAACCGACTTTCAACATCAAAAGCCCCGCAGCCGTGTTGGTGATCAGTTCGGTGCAGAGCATCGTGACGAGATACACCAGCGCGAGCGTCATGAGCGGACTGTCCCCCGCAGCGCTGACGAGTCCATCGGCGAGGAACCGCGCCGCACCGCTGGTCTCCATGGCTTCACCGATGCCGATCGTCGCACCAATCACCAACAGGATGCTCCAGTCGACTGAACGTCGAGCTTCGGTTGTCGTACAACAACGAAACAGAATCATCGCCATCGCCGCGGCCATCGCGGCCGTCAAGATCGACATCCAGTTAAGCGCGGCGACGACAACCATGCCCATCATGATCGCGATCGCCAACCAGCCGCGGTCGTGTCGGCGAACACGATCCGAGTTGACTTGGCTGACCAAATAAAAATCACGCAGTTCACGCGCGCGAACCATGAACGACGGCGAGGCTTCGAGCAGTAGCACGTCGCCGCTTTCAATACGGACATCACCGATCTTGCCTTCCAGTCGTCGATCCCCGCGCGCCACCGCGACCACGGCCGCGTTGTAGGTGCTGCGGAAGCGGCCTTCACGGATCGATCGGCCCAGCAACGAACAACGCGGACTCACGACGGCTTCGACCAACGTGCGTTGCCAAGCCGGCAACTCGAGCTTGCGACCCTGGTCGTCGGGTGTCAGCAACCCGCGGACTTTGCGCAAGTCGACGACGCTGTCGAGCGCACCGACCAATATCAGCGCGTCGTCGCCCTGTAGCTGTTCATTGGGCTTGGCCGGAATGACGCGGTCGCCGCGCTGAATCTCGGCGACGTATAAACCAGCCAGGCTTCGCAGTCCCGCATCCTCGATCGTTTTGCCGACCAACGGTCCCGTCGGGTCGACGAGCATTTCCACCGTGTACTTCTTCGGGTCGTCGCTGGCACTGACCGCCGCGCGACGTTCCGGCAACCGCCGTTTGGAAAACACAAGCAAGTAAATCAAGCCGACAAGCGTCGCCGGGATGCCGGCGACTGCCGGGTCAAAGAAGCCGATCGTCGCGCCGGGGTTCTTTGCGAGGTATTCACCGCGGACGACCAAGTTGGTGCTCGTTCCGATGACGGTGCACATGCCGCCGAGGATGGCGGCGTACGAGAGCGGCAACAACAAACGGCTGACGCTGACTTGCAATCGCTTGCACAAATCATCGACGACGGGAATCAAAGCGACCACGACCGGTGTGTTGTTGAGGAATCCACTGACCGACGCAACCGGTAGGAGGATTCGCAACTGGGCTTGCCGAAATGTCTTGGCGCGATCGAGAAACCAGCCCGTCGCGAGCTTCGTCCCGCCCGTCAGTTCCAAGCCGGCGACGACGGCAAAGAGAAACCCGATGGTCAGCAGTCCGGTGTTGCCGAAGCCTGCGACAGCCTCATTCACATCGGGCAATTGATCCGTGCCCGTAGCGTCCTGGACCAGTACCAGGAGGCTCAGAAAAGCGATGGCAAGCAGATCCGTCGGGCCGACGCGAAACGCGAGGCTCACCAACAGCCCGATCGCGGCGCTGAGCGATAGCCATGCTTCCCAGTTATTCATCGATTCATCATGCCCGGCGGCCCGTCGGTTGAGGCACTGTTCCACCGACCGGGGGACAAAACCTCGCCTGCGAAAACCTTAACCGGTTGAGTCCGGTGGTGTTAGACGTACTCGTTCGAATTGACTCGGTGCGCGGAATAGACTTCCGGTCGTGCTGTCTCGGAGGTGCCCGGACCGGTCCGCCTCAATGCAATCCGCCGCTACAATTTCCCAATACCACTCCACGTCTCTGGTTTGCCTGCTCCGCCATGTCGCCACCCGAGAAGCCTTCACCGCTCGACGCCCTGCGGGCCAAATACGAAGAACTCGCCGAGCTTGCGGGATCGCTCGCCCATGAAATGAAGAATCAACTCTCGGTGATTCACATGAATATCGGCCTATTGGGCGAAGACCTGGCCGAATGGGATCAGCCGCAGAGTCGTCGTTCGATTGAAAGGGCGGAGATCGTCCGCGAACAGTGTGAGCGGATGGAGGGGCTGCTACGCGACTTTCTCAACTACGCGACGCTTCGTGACATCGATCTCGTTTCAGGGAACCTCAACGATCAAATCGACACGGTGCTCCGCGCATACAGCGCCCAAGCTTCCCAACGTGGCATCGAGATTCAACGCCTGCTCGACTCGAATCTGCCCGCCATCGCCCTGCACAGCGACTCGTTACAGGCGGCCCTGATGAACTTGGTGAAGAATGCGTTGGAGGCAACCGATACCGGAGGGCAGCTCGTCGTTCGAACGTACACCACGAAGAACAGCGTCGCACTCGACCTGATCGACACCGGCCGCGGGATCGAGAACAACACGATCTTGCGAATGTTCGAGCCCTTTTACACGACCAAAGAAGGCGGTAGTGGTCTGGGGCTGCCAACCGCGCGAAAGATCATCGAGGCTCACGGGGGACGCATCGCCGTCGATAGCGCCGTTGGCCGCGGAACCAAGTTCACGCTGGAGTTTCCCGCGCTCAAGCGATTGGGTTAGCCACCTGCCGCAGAAGTATCGCCACTCTGGTGTGGCGCGCGCTGGCGAACTCGTTTCCTCACTGACGTTTCGGATTACAAAGATCCGAAACGTGCGACTCCAAAACGAACGCCTCTACACGAACAACCATGTCGAACCGTCCCACCGTCGGATCTGACCGGCGGTGTCGACGCCCCAAACGTCGGATCCGTTATTCACCGAAATCGCTTGCAGTGAAACGCTGGTGTCTTGCTGCCACGCGTTGCCGATTCGTCGCCAGACCTGGTTGGCTGCGTTGGTGCCCCAAATACTGCCATCGGTTCCGATCGAAATGTCGACGAGTGTGCCGCTGATCTGCGACCAAGCACCGCCGATACGTTGCCAGATTTGGCCGGCCGGATTGACACCAATGACGTTCCCATTCCCATCGACTTCGATGTCCGCCAGAGTGCCGCCGATTGTGACCCAATCACTTCCAACGAGCTGCAGCACCGTGTTGTTGGTGTTCACGGCCCAGACTTCGCCATTGGGTGAAACTCCGATGTCGTTCAGGGCCGGACCACCGATGTCTTGCCACTGGGAACCGTTCCAGCGGGCCGCATTGCCGAACGAGTCGATGGCCCAGACCTCGTTAGCATTGCGGACGGAGACTTTCTTGTAGTTACCCGGTAGCTGTGTCCATGCGTTTCCGTCGCGGCGATAAACCTCTTCCGATGCGGTGACTGTGAACGCGACACCATCGGTTCCCGTGGACACTTCGCTCGGGCTGAAACCGCCCGAGTTGGTCGCCGAGTAATTGATCGCGTAAAGCTCACCACGGAAGCCCGCCGCCTGATTCAACGCAACGAAATACAACTGCCCGGTTGTCGGGTCCCACTCCAAATCGGTGATTCCGAAAGCTCCGGTGGCAAAGCCTCGACCGTTGTCGAGGTTTCCGTCGGCGTCGCGGTTGTAAGCACGAATCCAGCCATTGAAGAAGTCGGCGTGCAGATAGTCGCCGGCGAATCCCGACGGGAATCCGTTTTCGCCCACGATCGCGCCGCCGATTGAGGTGCGTGCATCGGAGCGTGCATAAGCGATTTCGGGAAAGGTAAGGGTTTCCGCGGGTGGAGTGCCGGTGAACGCATCGAAGCCTTGGAAGTAGGGCCAACCAAAGTTCTCTCCGCCCCGAGCGATGTTTAGCTCTTCGGAGTTCATGAACATCACGTCGCCGATGTAGAGCGTGCCTGGATTTCCGTCGTTCGGATTCGTGCTGCCATCGTCAGCGACTTCGAATCGATACGGGTTTCGAAGACCGTACGCCCAGATTTTGGAGCGAACGTCGTTCGGATTCCCGGTGTAGAACGGGTTCGATGCGTAGCCTTGACCGTTGGCGGGGTTCACACGTGCGATGACGCCGCCGAGGTTGTCGAGGTTTTGTGCGTTGAAGGCGGCGCTGATGTTGTTGTTGCCGGCCGCGTCGCCGTAGCTGATCAACAACGATCCATCGTTACCGAATTTGAGGTCGCCGACGAGGTGAATGTCACCACCGTCTGGGAAGCCGTTCGAAGCGTCCGTACCGATCAGGATCAAACGGGAGTTGGTGTCGATGCGGTTTGGATTCGAGGAGCTGACGGTGTAACGCTCCAAGCGGCCGAATCGAACGCCGTTCTCCGAAGCGGTGTAAAGCACGTACACATAGCCGTTGGAATCAAAATTGGGGTCGAGCGCGAATCCGGCCAGGCCCTGTGATGTGCCAACCGCATAGACTTCGCTCGAAAGATCCAGGAATGGCGTTTCGACCCGCTGGCCGTTTTCGACGACATAGATTCTCCCGAACTTTTCAACCACAAACACGCGACCGTCGTCGGCGACTTTGAGCGCGGTGGGACCGGCGAAGTTCACATTGCCCGCCACGCGTTGCACATTGAATCCACTGGGGACTTGAACGTTCAAGCTACCGGGCGGATTGACGTTGTCATCATCATTGATGGTGACGATCGTGGTCCGTTCGACACCCAACTGTGCACCGCTTGGGTTGCTGAGTTCGACGGTGAACGTTCCCGTGCCTTCGGGCGTGCCATCGTTGAGGATCGGAATCGTGAACGTCTTACTGGTTTCACCTGCGGCAAAATTCAGTGTTCCGCTGACCGATTGATAGTCTTGTCCCGCGACCGCAAAGCCACCTTGAACGAAGTAGTCGACACTCGACGCTTGACTCAGATCGCCGCTGCGAACGACGGTCAGGCCGGCCGACCCGACATCTTCTCGGACGATAAAATTGTCCGAGCTGAAAGCGATCGAAGTGGATTGTTGCGAACCGCCACCACCGAATTGGAAGTAGCCGTCCGCGTGTAGCGTTTCGGTTTGGTAGTTGCCCGGAACAATGCCGATGTTTGGATTCCAAGTCCCCGTCGAGAATGTGGAGGGATCCTCGGTCTGGTACGTCACCCCGTCGATTCGAATCAAGTCGATGAAGAGATTCTGGTCGTAATTGACTTCTGGAACGTAGAACGAGTTGATAAAGGCGACCTGGATTTGATCCGGTGTCACCGATTGATCTGCTTGGAACCTGTAGGTCGTGAACGATTGCGAAACGCTCGTGTAGATCTGCACGGGGTTTCCGTTGATTCGCAGTTCCATGCTTTCGTCGCCCGTTTCACCGCGCGCGACGATTTCGATCAGTGAGCCTTGTTGCTGCGAACTGTATTGGAATGTCCCGCTGGCGTGCAAGACTTCGGATTGCCAGTTGCCTCCCTGGATGCCAACGCCTTCGACGAAGGTGCCATCGGAGAAGACATTCGGCGCTTCGGTTTCATATTGGACGCCGTCGACGCGGATCCAGTTGACCCTCAGGTTGCGATCGATCCCTTGGTCCGGAAGGTAAAGGTCGTTTGCAAAACGAACTCCAATCCGATTGACATCGACTCCATCGATGGACGCGAAGTAGCTTTCAAAGTTACCGCTGTCAGCGCCTCCGCTGACGTTGAATGTCGCCGCGACTTGGTCGTCGATCAACAACTCCATGATTTCGTCACCGGTGGTTCCGGCGGCGTTGATCTCGATGGCGAGATGACCCGTGTAGGATTCCATCGCCTTTCGGGAAAGTGCGATTCCAGCGCTCACGTCACCGACGTGGTACTCAAGGACCCAGTCACCTTGCTGCGGTGTGTTACCGGTACGATCGTTGGAGGCGGCAACGTCAGCGCCGCAGAGCTTTGCGATGTCGTGAATCAATGCGCGACCGCCGGCGTTCGCCGCGAGATCACAGCCGTATAGAAGAACGTCTGCTTCGGGCCGCAGCGCCTCGGACCAACTGCGAATCTGCTCCGAGTGATCTGCCAAATTGCTTCGATTGAGTGCGCCGTTGCCGAGACGGAGCGTTCCGGCCGCCGCGTGGGAGACGACGTGGACTTCGCGAACATCGCGTCGGGTCCGCAAGTGGTTTGTGATCTGTTCCAGGCCGTCGGAGTGGGTGTCGAGCAAGACGAGTTCGGCATCTTGAGCGAGCGACGGGTCGAGTGCGGCGAGTTGCTCGACGGACGCATCCACAAATACGATTCGGTCGACCGATGTTCGTGCCGTCTCGACAGCGCTTTGTTCGGCCGCAGCGGTATCGTGCCCTGAAGTAACGGACGCGCCTGCATCGGCAGCGAGCATGAGCCGCTGCTCCAGCGTAGAGGGCGACCACGGACGATGAGAATGCTGACGAGACGGGCGCACGGGAACCTCGTGGGTGATGGACCGAGACCGAGACCTGGTGGGACCTCGGGAGTCGATCGGCGCCGCGACGGCGAGCAATCGATCTCGTTTCAGAGACTAATCGCCGCCTAGACCGTGACAATTGGATTCCGCCATGAAGCGGGCGACCGCCACATGGTGCCGTCATAGATGCTACGACCGGTCCGACACTCAGTCGACGTTGAGGAACTGAATGGCGTCCAGGTGCACGAGCCCTGACACCTTTCCGCCTTCGGGATCTGTCGTTTGAACGGTCACTTTGATGACGTCGTCTGCTTTGACGTCGATCGTGTCGACCTCAACGAACTCGCCCTCTTCCGAACCCTGATAATTGACGCGGTGCTGCGAGGCGTTGCTACCGACTTCAATCGTGACAGGGCCGTCTTGGGAGCGGTTATCGAAAGGCGCCGTTCGAAGGCCGATGCGGTAACGACCTGACTCCTTGGCTTTCCAAGTGAACACGGCTTGGGCGCCGCTGCCGGGGTTCGCGTAGCGATAGTCATAAGCGACGTATTTGCCTTTGGTGCGGCCCGATTTCCAATCGCCTTTGGTCTTGGCGTTGCGGTCATCGATCACGACGCCAGGCAGTTTGGCCGGGTCGAGTCCGTCGATGGGCCCCCATGCTTCAGCGCGAGAGAGGGCCCCGGCATCGATCGTGATGGAAGCCGACGGCGTGCTGCGTCGGGCTTTGCCTGGCAACTCAAGCAATTCGAGTAGTTCGTCGAGGTGTTTCTCGTAGACGTCGCGGGGCGAGCATTCGTGAAGGACGCAGAGCGAGGCCGCTTTTCCGACGACTTCACCCATCATGCCGCAAGTTTTCATGACCCGAACCGTTCCAAGGGCCTCGTGTGTGACGCTGATGTTACGACCGGCCATGAACAGATTGTCGATGTTCCGGCTGTAGAAGCAGCGATAGGGCACGGGGTAGCCATACATTCGATCGACGCGGCGATCATGAACGGCTTTGCTGATGAAGGGATTGTCGGGATACTTTTTTGCGTACTCGTCTTTGGGGTAGTGCAAGTCGATGGACCACGTGCTCGGGACGCAACCGTCGGGGAATTCTCGTTTCCCGATGATGTCGTCTTGCTCCAGAATCACATCGCCGAGAAGACGATTGCTTTCGCGGGGTCCACCGACAAATGCGACCCAGGTCAGGATCGCATTTCGGTGATCGACCGCGCCGTCGCGGTTCTTCATCGCGTTGAAAGCACCGAACACGGCACGCAGGTTCCAGTCACGAATCCCCTCGGCATCGCCGACGGCATCCTTGTCGAATCCGCTTTCCCAGAACCACTGGCCGTGATGATCCCGCGGATACGGAAAGTCTTTCATCTCCAGGTCGAGCGCCCAGGGTGTTTCGGGAAAGCTCGTCGGTTGGTCGACTTCGTCCCATGCCCACATGTTGCTCATCCCCATTCGCCCATCGGCGGCCATGTCGCTATCGGCGCCGACCCATTTTCCAAGCCACCCGTGACCGGTGCAGTCGACAAAGCGGTCTCCGAGCATGCGGACGACGGCTCCGGTCTTGGTGCTGAAGGCACCGACGGAAACGATCTTGGTGCCATCCATCTTGGCGGCAAAGGCATGATGATTTAGCCAGAGGTCGATTTGCGGCTCGGCGCGGACGACGGCCTCCTTGTGTGCGTCGCCGAATTCTTCGTAGGTGCCCGGCGACTTGGTGGCCTTGTCGGCGAACTCTTCGACGATCTCCCCGATTCGCGGGTACTTGCCACGACGAATGTTGCCTTTCGCCCAAACGCGTACTTCGCTGGATCCGTTGCCACCCAAGACGCCGCGGTCTTGGATCAATGCCACGCGACAACCCATCCGTGCGGCGCTGAGTGCGGATGCGACTCCCGCGTAGCCGCCGCCGACGACGACCAAATCGTAGGGGCCGCGCTCGAGTGGCTCTTCGTCGAGACCGAGTTGTTCGCGACGCCAGGACGAGAGCACTTCGTTTTGCGGAGGCGGTTGATTGCCGAGATCGGTCGTGAGGTAAATGCAGTCGCAGCGTCCGTTAAAGCCCGTCAGGTCTTTCAGGGCCATCGAGTGCGAGCCCGCTGACAATTGGATCGTTCCCCCGTCATGCCACGACCACTGCTTACCCTCGGTGCCGAAGGTTTTGGGAAGCGGTTTACCGTCAATGGCGAGTTGGAACTTGCCGGGTGACTCGGGGGCATTCCAACGGGCGACCCAGTCGAACGTCCGCACCCAAACACGGTAGTTGCCAGCGGTCTCCAGATCGAAACGCGTGGTCGCGTCAGCGACGGGCTTGCCCAGGCCGTGCGCCATCAGGTACGGCGAACCCATCTGCTGAATGAACTGGGTGTCGAGTTTCCAGCCGCCCAAGTCTTCAAAGCTCTCGGTCTCGATCAGCCGTTCGGCGGACACCGCGGGACGCGTGTTGATCGCAAGAAGGCAAAGGCATCCGAGTGTGAGAATTGCAAATCGCTGGAGAGTACGCATTTTCGACCGATTCTATGGGAGGGGGATTCCGCCTGAGGATAGCTGTCTGGCCACGAAAACGCGATGGATCGGCGGCGATTCGCGGGGAAATCGAAGTCGGGACGGGCACCGCGAATTTCGATTTGGGGTGAGCAACTTTCGCGCGATGGGCTACACTGCGGATATGTCCGCACTCGACTCTCCATCCGACGCACGGCCCAACCGCGACGCCCAAGATCCGCCTAAGAAAAAGGGTGTCCCGGAAGGCCTTTGGCTCAAGTGTCCCGGCTGCGTGAATACCATCTTCAAGAAAGAGGTTCAGCAGCGGCAGAACGTCTGCCCCAAGTGTGACCACCACTTCTACGTGTCCGCCACCGAACGAATCGAACAGGTCGTCGACGAAGGAACGTTTGAGGCTCTCAACGAGAACTTGAGGCCGACCGATCCGTTGGAATTCCAGGATCGCAAACGCTACTCCGAGCGTTTGGTCGGTGAGCAAAAACGTACCGGGCTGACTGACGCGGCTGTCACCGGAGTCGGCATGATTCGCGCTCGGCGCGTCGCGCTCGCGGTGACCGACAGTGCTTTCATCATGGGGAGCATGGGATCGGTCGTCGGCGAACGTCTGGCACGTTTGATCGAACACGCAACGGAACAGAACCTGCCACTGATCATCATCAGCGCGAGCGGTGGTGGTGCACGGATGCACGAAGGAATTCTGTCGCTGATGCAGATGGCCAAAGTGAGCGCGGCGTTGGCCCGTTACGACGCCAGCGGTGGACTGTTCATCAGCGTGCTCACCAACCCGACCATGGGTGGCGTCGCGGCGAGTTTTGCGTCGCTCGGCGATCTCGTGTTTGCCGAACCCAAAGCGCTGATCGGGTTTGCCGGTCCAAGAACCATCAAGGCAACCATCGGAATCGAGTTGCCGGAAGGATTTCAAACCAGTGAGTTCCTCTTGGAACACGGTTACATTGACCGGATCGTTGAAAGAAAGAATCTGAAGACTGAGATCGCCCGAGCCATCGACTACTGCGGGAAGTAAGACTTCCATGGGCCTCTTCGACTCTGTGAAATCTGCGTTCTCTGGCGGCGGTGACGGCAAGAAAAAGAATGCCGGCAAGATCGACGTGCAGACTCGTTTTTCGAGGCAGCGTACCGGCGTGACCGGAACCATGGCGCACTTCTTTGTCGCCAAAGATCTCGAACGGGATGATCAACTCGTCGGTGTCAAAATCAATGACCCCGAAAAGGTTGAACTTTTCGAAGGTCGGTTCAAAAAGCTCAATAAGCCGAGCGAGGGTCAAATCGCACTCAAGATGGACCACAAAAACGTGGTCAACACTTACGAAGTCGGAACGTCGACGCGGGGTGAACCGGTCATCGTGATGGAGTACATCGCGGGACCGAGTATGCAGAACATCATCGTGAAGAAGCAGGAAGAGCACGTCACCGGGCGACGCTTGATGCTGATCCGTTCGATGTCGGAGGCGCTCAAATATGTGCACCAAATGGGATTCATCCATCGCGACATCTGCCCGCGCAACTTTATCTGTTTGCCGGACACCGCGGACGTCAAACTGATCGATTTCGGATTGACCGTTCCCGCCGAGACGCCGTACATGCTTCCGGGTAACCGGACGGGAACCCCGCTCTACATGTCACCCGAAATCGTTCGTCGTCGGCATACGGACAAACGAGTGGACTTGTTCTCGTTGGGCGTCACCTTCTATTGCCTGCTGTGTTTCGCGCATCCGTGGCAGGGTGAAATTGTCACCGGTCGTGCGGCACTGCAGCACGACACCAGTCCGCCGAAGGAATTGACCGACGTTTGTCCGAACATTCACCCGGTCCTCGCGCGAGCCGTCATGCAGATGATGCACCCGAAGGTCGAAGAGCGGACGCCGAATATCGAGCATTTCTTGCAATCGATCCGCGGCGTGGAAGAGGTTTACACCGACGGCGATAAACCCGCGATCGGATAAGCTCAACTGAGGTCGGGGACCGTCAGCTCGTCCGTTGGTTTGCCGGCGATTGCTCCGGCGAGCATTTCCAGGCTGTCGACCAAACGGGGCCCCGGGCGGTTGAAGTATTGTGAACCGTCGGCGACGAAGACACGCCGCGTGCGTACGCAGTCCAACTCATTCCAACCCGGTTGTTCGCGAAGAATTCGAACGTCTTGCAAGGCGCGGGGCACATCGAAACCGCAGCACGCGATGACGAGGATCTCGGGGTCGGCATCGCGGAGTGACTCCCACGTGAGCGTCCGCGACCGTTCGCCCGCCTTGCCAAGCAACGGTTCACCGCCTGCCAATTCGATCAACTCTGGGTTCCAGTGGCCCGCTGAAAAAAACGGGTCGATCCATTCCAGCAAAAGCGTTCGCGGGCGATTGGGGTTGGCCTCGGCTCGCTCACGCACCAAGTCGATGCGGGCACGGAGTCGATCGATCGCGGCAGTGGCTTCGTGGATTCGATCGGCGGCGGCTCCGATGGTGCGCAAGCCGGCGAGCACATCCTCGAGTCGATTCGGCTCGAGGTTCACGATCATGGGTTTGATGGGGAGCGATTCGATCGCTCGTTGGACTTCGGATTCGGCCACGGCACAGACGTCGCAGAGCGCCTGGGTCAAAATCAGGTCCGGTTCGGCTCGCGCGAATCCGTCGGGGTCGAGCGAGTAGAGTGCGGCTTCGGTCTGCAACTGATCCCGGACAAGTCGATCAATTTCGGCGCTGGAAGCGGAGGTAGGAATCCTGGTCCGGGTGACGCTCGGCAGCGAGGAGACGGTCACGGGGAAATCGCACTCGTGGGTCACCGCAACCAATTGGTCACCGAGTCCGATCGCACACGCCATTTCCGTTGCGGCAGGCAAGAGAGAAACGATCCGCATTTTGCAATCTCAGCACGGGGTCGGCGACAGAAACGGAGCGAATTCAAACGGGGTCGGAAAGGCTACACATCCCAGTACAATGCGGTGCCCCTCCCCAATCCCCGAGCGATCGAACCATGGAAGCTTTTGAGGCGACTCGCCGTTTTTTTGACGCCGCGGCTGAGCATCTTGACTTGGACGAATCACTTCGCGAAGCGATGTTGATGCCCCAGCGCGAGGTGCAGGTACAGGTTTCGATCGAACGTGATGATGGTTCGCTCGCCAATTTTATCGGCTACCGCGTACAGCACGACAAGAGTCGCGGTCCGATGAAAGGTGGATTGCGGTATCACCACGAAGTGAACTTGGACGAAGTCCGTTCGCTCGCGAGTTTGATGACTTGGAAGACGGCCGTTGTCGACTTGCCCTACGGTGGCGCCAAGGGCGGAATCGAAGTCGCGCCTCGTTCGCTTTCCGATCGAGAGATCGAGCGACTGACGCGTGCTTTTGTCGATCAGATTCACGATATCGTTGGACCAGACACCGACATCCCGGCGCCTGACATGGGAACGGACCACCGGGTGATGGCGTGGTTCCGCAATCAGTGGGAAAAGTATCACGGCTTCAACCCCGCTGTCATCACCGGCAAACCGGTTGAGGAATACGGTGCGAAAGGACGCGAAGAAGCGACCGGAAGAGGCGTCGGATCCCTCACCGTGAAAACAGCAAAACGGCTTGGCATGCGAGCCGAGGATACTCGAGTCGCGATTCAGGGATTTGGCAACGTCGGGTCTCACGCCGCCAAGTTTTTGGCCGACGCACAATTTCCTGTCATCGCAGTCAGCGACATCTCTGGAACCTATTACAAGCCCGACGGTTTGAATATGTCCGAGGTGCTACGCCACAAGCTCAACCATCCACACGGGTTGCTCGAAGGCTATGGCGAGTGCGAAGTCTTGCCGCTCGATGCACTGCTAACACTCGGTGACACTGACATCCTGATTCCCGCCGCGTTGGGCGGCGTGATTCATTCGGGCAACGCGGATCAGATTTCGGCGAAAGCGATCATTGAGGGCGCCAATGGGCCGGTCGATCCCGATGCCGACACGATCTTGCATGAGCGAGGGGTCACGGTGCTTCCTGATATCCTCGCGAACGCAGGTGGAGTTACCGTCAGCTATTTCGAGTGGGTGCAGAACCGCCAGCACTACCGATGGACGCTTGATCGCGTGCGACAGGAACTTGATCGGACACTCTCTGACGCCTTTGAAAATGTTTGGGGAACGGCCAGTGAGCACGACATCCCGCTGCGAACCGCCGCGTACATGATCGGGATCACTCGGGTCCGACGCGCAACAGAACTCGCCGGACTGACCTGAGATCGGAAACAGGTTCGCTCGCAGTGCTGGTGGGGCTGCACAGGTACGGCTAACCAAGGCAAGCTGAGAGAAAAAACCACAGGAACCATAGCCAAAGCGCGACGACGATCAGCAAGAGCAAGAGCAGCGGGACGAGGAGTGTTCCGAAAAGAGTCCCTTCGCAAAAGCCAGCAAATCCGTGCCGAACGGTCCCGTGGATCGAGCCGAAAATTGGCGGAATGGCCAGGAACAGCAGCCAGCCTCGGCCGTCAGTTGCTTGGACAAACACCGCGAAAATCAAAGCAAAGCATCCGGCCAAACCGAGTAGTTTGCCGGTGGTGACGCGATGGACACGTGATCGTGCGTCCGGTGCATTGACGCCTGTCGTCTGCGATTTTTTTCCAGGCAAAGGCGAACTCTCGAGGTCGAATACTCGTCAGAGGGACATTAGGAGACCGCACTGGGACCGCGACGATGATGTTACTCGACGCACAAGATGTTCAGCACCTCGACCGCACTCATTTTGAGCGTGTGTTCCGAGCTTGGGAACTGTCGTGTCGCTATCGCCAACTGGCGGTCGAGGTCGTCGGCGAAGAAGCCATCAAACCGGTGACGCGTCCGGCCCACCGCACACTGACGCGACCTGCTCCGCCCAACGCTGCCGATGGATGGCAAGCGTTTCGAACCAGTGATTCGGATCGACCATCGCAGGGCGATCCACGGTGGTCCTGAGGATCATTCACTGATCACGCGGACGCGATTCCAATAGCCCCATTCATTCGCCCAATTGTTGGCGCGGTTTTCGACCGTCAGCCGAACGGTTTCTCCGGCGAACTTTGAGAGGTCGACGGAGACGTTTTCCCATTCGTCCCCTGACACGCTCTTGGAGCTAATGATTCGATCGTCAAGTACTTCATCGTTCGCGACGACTCGCAACTGCCAATCACCGTGCGGGTGATGACTGACACGCAATCGAAGCGTCGAAGTCTTGCCCGCCGGCAATTTCATATTGCGGAGCAAGCGACAGGGCGTCTCTCGATCCAAGGGATGGGTTTGAATCGCCTGCGTGTTGCGGAATTCTCGATGGTGGACCACTCCTAGCTCGCCGACGTCTTCGACGGTGAATCCGGGGGCGACCCGCTGAATGGTCCATTGCCACTTTGGATCCTGTTTCTTTGGCGTTGCCGCTCGTTTGAGTGGCTCCGAGGGAACTTCGTCACTCAGCATTCGGCGTGCGACGAATTTTTGCAGACGTGGGAGTTTGCCTTTCACTGCCAGCGCGAGGGCTTTCCGCGGATGTTCGGGGACCATCGGTTCGAGACCGAACCAAGCCATCCGCGGCAAATTGTTGTCGTCCTTGTCTTCGGCGTGTGACGCCAAACCTTCGAGGATCGGCCAGCGAGCATCAAATGGAAGTCGACCGACGGCTGACGAAAGATAGAGGCGAACGACTGGGGAGGGATCATCCTTCGCCATTGCAGCAAACCGTTTGAGTATTTCCGCATCGACGATCGGCTCTTTCGAATCACCGTGTCGACCGAAAGAGTGAATTTGGCTGTCGTCGCAAAGAAACTGAATCACCCAGGCGCGAACGTAGGCGTCTTCGTGGTCCAAGAGTTCGCTCAAGCGGTTCGTGTTCAGTCCGTCGGTGACGTAGAGCGACCACAGTGCTCGCAGCCGTTTTGCTTCCGTTTCCGCTGTCCGAAGCAGTTCTTCGAGTTCCGCGTGGACGAGCTTTCGATCGAGTTTGCCCGCGGCCGCACGGGACTGGAGTTGTAGTCTCGCTTGGCGAACGTACCAATCGTTCGAGTGCAATTGGAGCTCGACGAGCTGCGAGTCGCTTAGCGAACGAATGTTGGGTTGCTCGATCGGTTTTGAACCTTCGGGCATGACCCGGTAGATCCGGCCGCTGTTTGGGAAATTGATCGTGTTGCCACAGACGTCGGTGTCATGCCAATCGAGAATATAGACCCCGCCTTCGGGACCGATCTCGACGCTGAATCCGACCCAAGCCAAGTCGTTGGCCGGCAAGAAATCATCTCCGTGCATTCCAAGAAAGCTTGACCCTTTCGGGACGAGGATATCGGTCAAAACCGCATGCTCGTGGATGTTGCACATGAAGAGACGATTGCGGTACTCCGGCGGAAAGGTGTCGGCAAGATAAACGCGGGCGCCGCCGTGAGCCGACAAGTGAGTGTGTGTTCGAATCGTCTTGATATCGTCATAGATGTGCGGGTTGACGTGTGGCAGACTCTGCTTGTGGTACACACCACCCTGCACGATGTGGAACAAGTGAGGGATCACGCAACAGGTGACGAAGCCTTGGCCATGATCGTTGAAGTCAAACCCCCATGGGTTTGAAAGTCCTCTCGCGAACACTTCAAATTTCTTGCGCGTCGGATGGTAACGCCAAATACCGCCGTCGATGAACTGACGTTTCGCATCGTCGTCACCCGGCTTGCCGACGCGCGACCGAGTGAACACTCCGTGGCAACCGTACATCCATCCATCGGGTCCCCAGATAAAGCTGTTGAGCGTTTCGTGTCGGTCGTTGATACCCCAGCCGTCGAGCAGGACCTGTGGCGGGCCGTCGGGAATGTCGTCGCCGTCGGCATCTGGAATGAAGGACAGATTCGGAGGCGAACCGACGAAAACGCCACCGAATCCGGGAAGCAACCCGGAAGTAAACGTCAGCGTATCGGTAAACGTTTTCTTGTGATCGAAGACGCCATCACCATCGGTGTCTTCGAGAATTTGAATTCGGCTCACCGGTTCTTCGGTGTGCTCGCGACGCGTCCGGTAGTTGAAATTCTCCGCGACCCAAATTCGACCACGATCATCGAACGTGAATCCGATCGGTTCGGCGATGTCGGGTTCCGAAGCGTACACCGAAACTTCAAATCCATCGGGCACCGCCATCTTCTTGACGGCCTCTTGCGGCGTCAGGAACGGAGCATCACTGGTGCGATGTTGCTTTTTCGGTAGTTGGTTTCGATCCGGTTCTTCCGCTTCGCAGAGGCATGCGAAAGCGAGTGCGGTGATCGCGGCCAGTCGGACGTGGGAGGGTTTAGGATTCACTGGGCAATTCCACTTGTTCGGTGGTACGCAAATACTTGATCAAGTCGACCACTTCCTGAGGTTTCATCTGGTCGAGTTGCCCATCGGGCATCATGGATTTGGTCGATGTCTTGCGGGCCTCAATGTCACTCTTGGCGATGACAAGTTTGGGCTGTTCGACGGTCTTCAGGACAACTCGACGTGCGTCTTCTTCGGCAATGACACCGCTGATCAATCTGCCGTCGAACGTCTGAATGATTTCCATCTTGTAACCGTCGGGGACGTCATAGCTGGGGTCCACGCTGTTGAGCAGGATGTAGTCCAAGTTCGCTCGATTTGAGCCTGTCAAATCGGGGCCGATCTTGCCACCAACCCCATACAACAAATGACAGGACGCACACGTTTTCTGGAATACCGCGCGGCCGCGAGGTGCGCTCGCTTTAGCAACGGCATCCGGTGAGCAGAGAGCTTTGTACTTCGCAAGTTGTTGCCCGCGATCGTCGGCGAGACTACGAATCTCACCGAAGAACTCCTCGAACGCAAAGCCGAGCAGCAGTCGCAGCGAGCGTGCCGCATGCACCGGAATATCCTCCTTGGGCACGCGGTCCGATTTGAGAGCCGCGAACAGTGCTTGAGCGTATCGCTTGCGAGAGGAAAGTGTCTCGATCACGGCTCGCTTTGCCTCGGGGCGAAGTCCTTCATAACGAGCGAGCAAAATGCCGGGTGCGGTCGCGTTCTCGATCGCCGCGTACCCGCGGATCGCATCGAGTTCGAGTGTCGGATCCTCGAGCAACGCCTCGAGGTGAGAAGAGGCTTCGCGGTTCTGTTGCGCGAGCAGCGCCCGCAATGCGGTGCGCCGCGCGCCGGCATCCGCTTCCGGATTTTGAACGATCTCAAGTGCTTGCTGGATCGCCGTTTCGTCCCCAAAGATTTGGGACAATCGCATCATCAAGTCACGGAGCGATTCTTCCGGCCCGAGCTTATTCTTGAGTGATTGCCAGCCTTTCGGTGATGCGACACCACGACGTCCCTCGAGCCCGCTCAGCATCCCAGTTAACACGGCAGCCTGAACTTCGACATCGTCAGTCGCGTGAAGAGTCTCGACCAGCAACGACAGCGACGCAGCTTCGTCGGCGATTGCATGGGAGGGCGCGAGAGCGATCGACGTCAGCACCAGTGCCAAAATGAAACGCTTCATGGCTCGCTGCAGGGAAAGGGAGGAGAGGAGGGAAGAGGTCATCATACTCCCGTTGGATGAGGGTGTGGTGGCGCGTTTCGACAGCCTTCGATCAGTCACCAAACGTTCTCCCTTGCAGGAACGCCGGCTTGTCGCGAGTTTCCAAGAGCGCGCGAGACGGATCGAAATGCGGATTTGCACGCGGCGGCTCGATGTCCATTTCGCTGAGCCATTGAGAAAGTTGCCGTTGCATCGATTCGACTCGTTCGGGGTGCTTGGATGACAAATCGTTTCGTTCGCCGATGTCATTCGCCAAGTTGTAAAGTTCAACACGATGGCCGGTGTGATAACGTTTGTCTTCATCGAACCAATCGCCATAAAACTCGATCAGCTTCCAGTCGCCCCGCCTCATGATTGAGCAGGGCGTCGCTGCCCAACGCAGGTCATAGAGAGGCAAATACCAATAGAGTGAACGTTCGGGGAGTGTCTCACCGCGAAACAGGCTCAACAAACTGACTCCGTCCTCGGGTTGATCGCTTTGATGGTTCGCCGCTTCCAAGAGGGTCGGGAGCCAGTCGACGACATGGATGGGCGTTCGCGAAACCTGGCCCGGGCGAATTTGATCGGGCCAGCACACCATACAGGGCACTCGAATGCCGCCTTCATACATCGAACCCTTACCCTCACGGAGCGGTGCACTTTCGAGCTGCTGATCTCTCATCGCCAACGGTGCCGAATCATCGGCCGGTTTTCCGTCGAGTCGAGTGTGGTGATACCGTGTGTCGACTCCACCGTTGTCGGCAAGAAAGACAACGATCGTATTGTCGCGCTGTCCGGTTTCGTCGAGCGCCGCGAGCAGACGGCCGACTGAAGCGTCAAGGTGTTCGATGGCGGCTAGATACGTCGCGTTTCCAAATCCGTTCTCCGGAGCGCCGTCGTCAAGATATTCTTTGACGAGGTCGGGCGGTGCTGACACAACGCCGTGAAGCGTGTGGTGTGAAAGGTAGTAGAACCACGGCGTGTCGGAATGCGCCTTGATAAAATCAATCGCATGATCGGTCAGGTGATCAACCCATTTGTCACCTTCGTTCTGAGAACCTTCGCCCGCTGGTGCGACTTCATGAAAACCGAATTCGGAAGCCGCACCTTCGAACAAATGGGTGTAGTAGCCTTGCTCACGGTTTGTTGTCAGATGCCATTTGCCGCCCATGCCTGTGTGGTAACCGGAGCTTTGTAACATGCGCGGAAGTCGACACTGCGTTGGCAACAGTTCCTCTCGAAACAACGGCTCTAAGACGGGCGCGTACGGTGTGCCGTACCAAGGGATGACATGCCACATGCCGCTGCGAGCCGTGTGTTGACCGGTCAGGAGTGCCGCGCGGGTCGGCGTGCATTGCGGCATCACATACGCATCGGTAAACCGAAGACCGTCTTCGGCCAAGCCATCAAGGTGAACCGTCTTGACGAGTGAACCTCCGTAGCAGCTCAACGAAGAACAGCTCTGATCATCCGTCAGGATGAAGAGGATGTTGGGGCGATCACTCTCAGCGAACGCATGAACTTCAGAGTTCGCAAGTGCGAATGAAACCGAGAAGAGAACGAAGATGATGCGTCTTCGCGGTTCAAAACCAATCATGAATCAATCTGCATTAATCGAATCGGAAAGGTCTCGATTCTAGTGCGATTGAACCTGGTGTTCTTGCCAGCTTGGTCGATTAAAAAAGGCGGACTTCGTTGACGAGATTTGCTGCCCCTGCAATCCCGAAAAACGAAGTCCGCCGTGTACGAGTTGAGATCGGTATGGCGAAGTTGCGCCGTTAGCTATACCTCAACATGGTGGATTTTTGGTGGCGGGATATCCCTCACCCCCCGCCGGTTTATAGCACAATCGTGTCCATCTTTCTCAAAAACACGGGTCTTTTCAGGCATTTTGTTTCGAACGGACCGCGCTAAGGCAGGATTCAGGAAGTCCCAATGACAACAAATCGAGTTCTGATCACCGGTGGATATGGATGCATCGGGCGCGAGACGGCGCGTTGGATTCTGGCTCATACGCCCCATGATGTGGTGGTGCTTTCACGTCGCGTTGATGACGACAGAACGGCCAGGCTTTTTGAGGGTACTGATCAAAAGCGTCTCGCACTTATTGAGGGAGACGTGACCAACCAAGAGGGGTTGGGTGCGTGTCTGGGTGGTTTGGGGGTGACGCATGTTGTCCATTTGGCTGCGCTTCAAACACCCGACTGCAACGCGAACCGGGATCTGGGCTTGCAGATCAATCTGGCGGGGACACAGCACTTGATCGAGGCGATCAAGTCACGCTGTTCGAGTGTGCAGCGATTCGTGTTTGCCAGTTCGATCGCCGTTTACGGTCCCCGCTCCCATTACGCCGCCGGACGAGTGCCAATGCTAGCGGAGCCGTTCCCCGTCAATGTTTATGGAGCATGGAAGTTGGCGGCCGAGAGTGTGTCCCGGATTTTCTGTGAAGACACCGGGATCGCGACCCTCACGCTTCGGCCTGGGGTTTTGTTTGGGCCCGGTCGCGATGCGGGCCTGACGTCCACACCGACCACCGCCATGAAGTGCGTGGCGCTGGGTTTACCGTTTCAAATCCCGTTTCGCACGCGGCAGGATTATCAGTTCGCGCCCGATGTCGGCGCCGCGTTCGGTCGTGCGACTCTCGACCCTTGGGATGGCTATGGCGTTTTCACGCTACCGGGCAACACCTATGAGATGGTTCAAATCGTTGAGGCGATTGAGGAAGCATCGCGCGAACTCGGTATTCACGACCGGTTTAAAATCAGCGTGGGCAGCGAGTCGGTTCCCTTTATCTGTGATCTTGATTACGAACCGTTTTGCGATGCTTTTCCAGGCGTGACAACAACACCGCTTCGAGAAGCGGTTCGACAGTCGCTTGAGACCTTCGTTGCGCAGGCATCGCGTGGTTGGCTAACGCCCAAAGATTTGGAGTGATGAAATGGATCCATCAGCGTTTCTTGCTGCGCGAACCTTTGCGGTGGCAGGTGCATCAACCAATCCCGCGAAGTATGGCTACAAGGTGTTCAACGCGTTGGTTGCGTCTGGAAGATCGGCGTATCCATTGAACCCGAAGGCGGCCGAAGTCGACGGCCACCAAGCGTTCGCCTTGATCCGTGACTTGCCTCAGGTTCCCGAAGCACTCTCGATTGTGACGCCACCCGAAGTGACTCGGTCGATCGTCAAGGACGCGATCGATGCCGGGATCAAGCACCTGTGGATGCAGCCTGGTGCGGAGGATGAACTCGCGAGCCAGGCCGCTCGAAACGCCGGGTTGAACGTGATCGACGACGGGAGCTGCGTGCTGGTCGCGTTGGCCCTGGGCGAGTAACGGATGTCGCTCAGGTGCCGAACACCCTCGTGGCGGCTAGCGAACCTCGAACAGTTCGACTTTGAAGATGAGCGTGGCGTTCGGTGGGATACCGGGTCTTCCTGAGGGGCCGTAAGCCAAGTCCGACGGAATCTTCAACTCGATCATGCCTCCCTCGCCGATCAATTGGAGCCCTTCGGTCCAGCCTGCGATCACTCCGCTGAGCGGAAACTGACTCGGCGCACCACGATCGTAGGAACTATCGAATTGGGTTCCATCTTCGAGCCAGCCGGCGTAGTGTGCGAGAACGGAATCGGCAGCGGTGGGTTTCTTTCCATCGCTTTTCCGCAAGATGCGGTACTGAAGTCCCGAATCGAGAAGCGTCATTTCTTGCGGCGCATCTTCGTCGATGGGACCGGGTTCGCTGGGGTAACTTTTGTTGGACTGGTTCACGGAATCGAGCGTTGGAGGAACGGGGTCATAGGGCTGGGTGCAGGAACACACCGACAGCAACATAGCAACTAGCAAGAACGTGCTCAGGCGGGGCATGACGAGATGCTTTGGAGAGGGGGAGTCAAAGGTCGATCAGGTTTCAGCCATATCTCGGGCGTGATAACTGCTACGAACGAAGGGGCCGCTGGCGACTTTTTGAAAGCCCATCGACTTGGCGATGTCGGCCAGTTCATCGAACTCTTCGGGCGGCACGTAGCGCACGACGGGCAGGTATTTCTCACCGGGTTGCAGGTATTGGCCGAGTGTCAGAAAGTCGACGTCGTATTCACGGAGGTCGGCGAGGGCATCAAGCAACTCTCCGCGTTCTTCGCCCAAGCCGAGCATCAAACCGCTCTTCGTTTTCACCTCCGGGTCGTACTCTTTGACTTGGCGCATCATGCCGAGCGTCCAGCGATAGTCGCTCTTGGGTCCGCGGACCCGACGATACATCCGGGGGACCGTCTCCATGTTGTGGTTGAAGACGGTCGGTTTCGCGGCGATGACACGCTGAAGTGCGTCTTTGCAGTGGACGAAGTCGGGCGTCAACACTTCGGTCGTTGCACCGGTACGTTCGCGAACGGCGACAACGCAGCGATAGAAATGGTCGGCTCCCCCATCGGGTAAATCGTCGCGGGTCACGCTGGTGAGCACCACGTGTTTGAGACCCAGTCGCGCGGCGGCCTCGGCCACGCGTTCCGGTTCGTCGGCTTCGGGCATCCTCGGGGGGCGTCCGCGATGGACCGCACAGAAACCACAGGGCCGGGTGCAAACGTTGCCGAGGATCATGAACGTGGCGGTTTGCTGACTGTAACACTCCATCCGGTTGGGGCATTTGGCGTTGTCACAGACTGTTTCCAGCTTGAGTTCATCCAAAAGCCCCGCCGTGATGTGGTTGGCGTTACTTTTGGGAATCGGACGCTTGAGCCATTTCGGGAGTCTGCCGCTGCCGCTAAGTGCGGTGCCTTCGGGAATCTCGGGCTCGGAAACAACGGGAAGTCGGAACGCCATGGGCAGCTGGGTGGACGTCGGAAAAACGGGAAAGAAAACGCGAACCGCCGCGTCACTTCTATTGTAGTGCGTCTGTCTGAAGGGCAATGGCTAACGCACGGGCTGCGGCTACAATCCCCCACCATGGCGAAGAACAAGTCCAAGCAGAAATCCGCGGGAAAAAAGAAGCCCGATCCAGGGTTGACGATCGTTTCGGAGAACCGAAAGGCTCGCCACCGCTATGAGATATTGGACTCGATCGAATGCGGCCTGATGTTGATGGGCAGCGAAGTCAAATCGATGCGTGAGGGCAAGCTGTCGCTCGACGAGGCTCATATCCGGGTGAAAGACCGTGAACTGTGGCTGATCGGCGCCGACATCGCCCACTACAACAACGCGGGGATGTGGAACCACGACCCCCGTCGTCCCCGAAAATTATTGCTACACGCCAAGGAATTCGACAAATTCGCCGGTCGAGCGCACGAGAGGGGGCTGACGCTGATTCCGCTCCGCGTCTACTTCAATGCTCGGGGGCTGGCCAAATGTGTGATGGGTCTTGTGAAGGGCAAGAAACTGCATGATAAGCGTGAGTCCCTCAAGAAGCGCGATACCGATCGCGGCTTGGCTCGAGCGATGCGCGGCCGTGGCTGAAATCAACCCTCCCTTTTGAGCAACCGCGGTGACCGATTCGAAACCGACCCTTGAGATCAAGGATCTGATCAAGACCTTCAGCCAACCCGGTGGTGGTTCACTGACGGTGTTGGATGTGCCTGAGTTTTCGATCAATGAGGGCGAGCAGGTTGCGTTGATCGGCACCAGTGGCGGCGGAAAGACCACGCTATTGCATCTGATCGCCGGATTGTTGAGCGCCGACAGTGGTAGTATCCAAGTCACCGGAATCGAACTGACCAAGCTTTCCGAGCAGGGCCGCGATCGTTGTCGCGCGGCGATGGTCGGTTATGTCTTTCAGACGTTCAATCTGCTACCGGCGTTTACCGCGCTCGAAAACGTTCAACTCGGAATGGCATTCGGCAATCGGCCGATCGACGCGGCCCGCGCCCGCGATCTGCTGGCTCGTGTGGGGTTGGCTGACAGAGCCAACTATCGACCCAAACAACTCTCCGTCGGCCAACAACAACGCGTGGCGATTGCGCGCTCGCTCGCTGGACGTCCACAACTGTTGCTGGCCGATGAACCGACCGCGAATGTGGATCCCGCGAGCGCCGAAAACGTGCTCGAGTTGATCATCGATTCGTGCCGTGACGAAGGCGTCTCGCTGTTGATGGTGACGCATGCGATGGACGTCGCCGAACGGTTCGGTCGAGTTGATGATTTGGCGTCCATCAATCGAGTCTTGCAATCCGCTTGAGGTCTGATTCGGAATGTTGTCACGACTCCTTTGGTTGCTACGGATCGCTTGGCGAAACTTCTGCTATCGTGCGCTGTCGAGTTTCCTCACGACCCTGTCACTCGCGCTCGGTGTCGCGCTCGTCGTGCTCGTGCTCGCGGTTTTTGGGATCGTCACCGAAGCGTTTTCTCGAAACGCACAGGTCGGCTACAACTTGGTCATCGGTGCGCCCAAAGGTAGCGCGATGCAACTCACGCTCAACAGCGTGTACTACCTCAGCCAGCCGAACGAGAATCTTCCCTTCACGGAATACATGGAATTCTTTCCGGCGAAGCACCGCGCCGAAATGGTCCGCAAATACGGTGGGGACCCAGCGCTCGGGGAGCGTGACGGCGTCTACGCGTCCTACATTCAGTTCGATGAAGCGTCGCCGATCAATTTTCCGTTTTTCGCGCTCGATGGCGAGTCGGTAGCGGAACTGCAAGCGGCCGGCATCATGACACTGGGAGACGCTGCGGCTCACTACAAAGAGCATGACACCTTCGCCGATCTGGAAGGGGTGGATGAGAATCAAAGTGCCTTACTCGTCGACAGTCTGGGGCTTCGCGGTTTTGCAATCCCACTGGCACTGGGTGACTATCTGGGTGAATACCGCGTCGTCGGAACAACGCCTGATTTCTTTGAGAAGCTGCGGCATGGGCCGCTGCTGGAAGAGCGATTGGGATTTCGTGACGGGCGTCCCTTCAAATCACACTCCGAGGAAAACGGCTACTTCGAAGCGGTGCTCGGAATCCGAGTCGCCAAGACCCTGAATCTAAAGGTCGGCGACGTCTTCAATTCGACGCACGGCGACCCCGAAGGTGATGGTCACGGTCATGGGTTCACCGTGGTCGGTATCCTCGAGCCGACGGGAACGCCGAATGATCGTGCCGCGTTCGTCAATCTGGAAGGCTTTTACCTTCAAGAGAATCACGCCAAGCCGCTCAAGGAGGGCGCGATCGTTGTGCCGCCGACCGAAGCGCCGGTGGACGCCGAGGGCCACGAGCCACTCTCGATTCCGGCACGCGAAGTCACGGCCATCCTGGTCCGCAACGGCAAGTTGATGTTGGCTCCGGGAATGGAGAACGAAATCAATGAGAGCATGCGAGCACAGGCCGCCGCGCCGGTAGCACAGATCGCGATCCTGATGAATTCGATTCTCGGGCCGATCCTGTCGGCACTGTTGGTGATTACCCTCATCACCTGTGTCGTCGCGGCCGTCGGAGTGCTAGTTGCGATCTACAATTCGATGAACGATCGTCGTCGTGACATCGCCGTGATGCGAGCGCTCGGTGCACGGAGAGAAACCGTCACGGGGGTGATCTTGTTGGAGAGCTTGTTGATCGCGGTGATCGGAGCCGCATTCGGGTGGCTTCTCGCGCACGGCGCGATCTACTTGTTCAGCGGCGAGATTGAGGATCGTACCGGCGTGCAGCCGGGCATCTTTGCAACCAGTGCCTACGAGTTGTACGTTTTTCCCCTCGTTCTAATCCTCGCTCTACTCGCCGGTTTCCTCCCCGCTTGGAGCGCCTACCGAACGGACGTCGGTTCGAACCTAGCGGCATAACATGGCGGACACTCACGAATCTTCGAATCCCGATGACTCGGCCGAAAGACCCGAGGTCGGGAGCGATCAACCCGACGCCGTGAACCCTTACGAGCCGACGCCATCAGCCGGCGAGGCATCTTCCCCTGGTTTGCTAAAGCGTTATCGGAATCGAAAGGCGGGCATCGCCTTTATCCTGGTCACGCTGTTCATCGACATCCTTGGTATCGGTATCGTGATTCCGGTGCTGCCCAAGCTCGTCGAGACGCTCGGCAACACCGATGAGTCTGGTGCGGCAGGCTATTACGGGATCATCGCCGCTTCCTATGCGATGATGCAGTTCATCTTTTCGCCGGTCCTGGGTGCCTTGTCGGATCGCTTCGGGCGACGTCCGATCCTATTGGGCTCGCTGTTTGGACTGGGCATCGATTTTATTATCCAAGGTTTGGCGACCCGTTTGGAATGGTTGTTCATCGCCCGCATCGTTTCTGGCATCTTGGGCGCGAGCTTTACAACCGGCAACGCTTACATCGCTGATGTCTCAAACGATGACACGCGGGCGCGCAATTTCGGTTTCGTCGGCGTGGCTTTCGGGCTCGGTTTCATCATTGGTCCCGCGCTCGGCGGTGTCTTGGGTGACATTTCGGTCAAGCTTCCGTTCTTCGTTGCCGCGGGACTCTCCCTCGTCAATTGGCTATACGGTTTCTTTGTGTTGCCGGAATCGTTGCCGCCAGAGAAGCGGGGGAAACTGTCATTTGCGAACGCGAATCCATTCGCCTCGATTCGAAATCTTCGTCGCTATCCGTTGGTCTTCGGTCTGGCGATCGTGTTCACGATCAAGGCCTTGGCCCAGCGTGGCTTGGAGAACACCTGGGTCCTGTTCGGCTCGGCCAAGTTCGGTTGGGACCTGACCACGACTGGATTGACGCTGCTCTGGGTCGGAATCACGACGGTGATCGTTCAGGGAGGTTTGGTGCGACCGGTCGTCAAGCGTTTTGGTGAACGATACGTGTTGTTGGTTTCGACGCTGATCTCGTCGGCCGCATTTCTGGGCTACTCGCTCGCTTCCGAGAGTTGGATGGTGTTTGCGATCATCTCGTTCGGCGCACTTGGAGGTCTCGCCGGGCCGGCGGTCCAAAGCATCGTCACGCGAGCAGTGGACGAAACCGAGCAAGGGCAGATTCAAGGTGCGCTGACGCAATTGCAGAGCTTGGCGAGTATTGTCTCGCCGATTCTGTTCACCAGCGTGTTGCTGAGTCGTTTTACGGGCGACAACGCCATCATGGATTTTCCCGGGGCGCCGTTCTTGTTGGGCTCCGTGTTGATCTTTCTGTCGTTCTTCGTCGCAATCGCGGTGTTTCGTCGGTTCCCGGAGAAGCCTGACGAGCGGACGGACGCTCAACCGTGAGATGAGCAATCGCTAGGCTCGACCGCGGCAGGCGTCAAAGAGCTTGAGCGCGTCCACGGTCAGTTGCACGTTGTGAACGCGAACGACATCGGCGCCGGCGTCGGTCACCGCCAGGGTCACTCCAAGTGTTCCCGCGTCACGATCAGCTGACTTGTCACCGAGCAGTTTTCCGACGAAGCCTTTGCGGGAGTGGCCGATCAAAATCGGAGCCGGGAGTTCACAGAATCGCGCGGTGTTTTGCAGTAGCGTGAAATTGTGTTCGTGTGTCTTGCCAAAACCGATGCCCGGATCGAGGCAGATGCGCTCTCTCGCGATCCCCGCAGTGATGCAAAAGTCGTAGCGTTCTTGTAGGTAACGGACGATGTCTTCGACGACGTCTTCATAGCGGGGGTCGTCTTGCATCGTTTGCGGTGTTCCACGCATGTGCATGACGCAAACACCGACGCATTCCGTTGTCGCGACGTCAATCATCTTCGGGTCGCCTTCGAGTCCCGTGACGTCATTGATGATCTCGGCGCCGGCTTCGATCGCAGCTTTCGCGACGGCGGCCTTGCTGGTGTCGATGCTGATCGGGATATCAAGTTTGCCTTGGAGTCCCTCGATGACCGGCATCACGCGACGCAACTCTTCATCGACGGCCACGGCATCACTGTAGGGCCGTGTGCTTTCGCCGCCGATATCGATGATGTCGGCTCCTTGTGCCTGCATAGCGAGCGCGGCGGCGATGGCCGCCTCGACTTCGTTGTGTCGACCCCCATCGGAAAAACTGTCCGGAGTGACATTCAGGATGCCCATCACCAGCGGCTTCCGCTCGAATGTGAGGACACGGTCACCGAGATGCCACTGTTTCACGTTCGCTGGTGGTGTCGTCATCGCGGGTGTCAAAATCAAAGGGATGGGTGCGCGGCCTCGCAGGGATGGCTTTCATGTCTAGCATCGAGGATGCGTTCATCATGGCAACCCCTCGGTGACGGCAACCGGATCACGTTGCAATTCTGGATCAGGGCAGGCGTGGAGCTGAGAGCAGGGCAACGCCCCGGCGGCACTACCAGCGGTTTTCCATCTGAGAAACGATGCGTCTCGCCAGGCCGTCGATGGCGGATTGGGTGGCCGTGTCAATTGACTGGCCGACTTCGGGCACGAAACGCATGCTTTGGCCGAATCCGAGTTGATCGGCGTCCATTGTCGAACGGCTGTTTTGCATGAGCCGCCGTCCGTCACGCGATGTCCATGCCGCCGCGACCGAGATCGCTGCATCCAGTGCCCGAGGGTCGTCGTTTTCGGTCTCACTCAACACGGTCTTGGACGTTCCGGTGATGCTGCAACGAAGTACCGAGTCCGCATTCGGGCTGCTGACGACTTTGTATGGTGTTCGTTGTTCGACTTCCCGAACGAGTGCCTCGTTCAATCGGACACCGAGATCGTGGCGATAGGTCGTATTTTGAACGATCGGAATGTGAACGGTGCGAATCTCGGTCGGATAGAGCGCCGCCGAGCCGAAGCGGTACGGGGCGCATCCAACGCTGGTGAGTGTCACACAAGCAACGGCGATGAGGCAGACACCACGACTCATCGGTAGATGGACTCCGACGGTGGAGTCGGGGTTTCGCTGCCGCCGGATGTCTGAGCTTTGTCGCTCGTCAATTCGAGCGGCGTGTTTTGACGCGAATCGGGGAAGACCTTTGTCATGAAAGCGAGTGGCGAAGTCGGGACTGCGGGTCTGCCTTCGATCTTATCAAGGATCTTCCGTGCCCTCTCAGCCTGGGGAGTGTTGGGGTACTTCGCCAAAAGCCGTCGATACTCCTCGCGGGCGGCACCGAACTCGTGACGCTTCTCGCGATACTTTGCGCGTTCCTCAAGGTTGGCGGCTTGATGGAATTCGATTTCAGCCGCGGAACGAGCGAGCATCTCGCTGTACTTTTTCTCCTGAATCTCTTTCGGGAAGCGACGCCGTGTTTGCTTGACTAATTCGCTCGCCTCTTCGAGCGCTCGTTCGCTGTAGCGCGGTCCGGCATAGACTTTCAGTTTGCATTGAATGCCGAGCATGTGAGCGAGGAACATGTGGTCGCTGTCGGAGAACGTTTCCCGCAAGTCAGTGAGGAATTCGTCGGCCTCCTCGAAACGCTCATTGCGAATGTGCTCGATCGCGGCTGCGAGCGTCGCGTCATCGGCGAGCTTGCCTGTCGGATCGTCGTAGCGGATTTGATCCAGAACCTTGACCGCGTGACCGCCCGCGTCGTAGGCAGGCCGTTTCTTGTCGAACAAGTTGAAGCGGTACCAGCGATCACCACCTGCCTTGGCGGTGTCGATCCAATACCGGCTGATTTTGAAGAGTCTCGCCGCAACACGATCGCTGTGACGGTTGCGGGGAAAGTCCTTCTGCAGTGTTTCGAATGTGTCGCGGGCGCCGCTCAGGTCGTCCGCAAAGAACTGTGCTTCGCCGCGCATAAACAGCGCGTCTTGCTCGAGTCCCGATCCGGGTGCCGCATCACCCGCTTGCTTGAACTTGTTGGCTGCTCGCGCGAAGAGCCCTGCGCGGGATTCTTCCGGCGCTTCACGGGCTTCGCGGAACAGCTTATCTCCCGCCTGATAAAACTCCTTCGCCCGCTCCTCGTCCTGGGAAGTTCCGGAGATGAAGCCGACTAACCGATTCGTGCCGTCGATGAACGAACCGCCCGCCTGTCGGACCGCCCCTTCGTCTCCCACGAGGGGAGTCGGGGTCGGCGGTGAGCTTCCGGCAAGGCTACCGATCGGCGTCCATGGCGTTTGGCATCCGAGAGCCGAGACCATGATGCCGGCCCAAACGACGGGCAGTGCGGCACGCGGTGACGGAGAGCTTTTTGTTTGCGTCGAATTCAATTTCATTCCACCGGTTCCATCCGGGCGGGCAAGTAAGGTTGCATTCGAGGAATCGATCCAAGGATTGCTTGGATATATCGACTGACCAATCCTCGAATCTCCCGATAAACTCCGCTGGGAAGTTCGATCGGGATTCGCGTGTGAGGAGCTAGCAAACGTTCTAGGTTTTCAACCGTTTCTCCTCGTACTGGCAGCACGTGTTCCTGCCGCGGACGACACTGCATGCAAACCACGCCACCACCGATCGGTGCGAAGTACATGCGTGGTGTCGAGCGCACCATGTCCCCACAGCCGACACAGCCCCGCGTTGCGGGCGCATGCCCGAGCAGTCGCAGCGCGGTGATATCAAATCCCAGCAATGCGCGGGCCACGTTGCCGCTACCGTCGATCTGCCCGAGCGCGTCGAGCGAGAGGTCGTACAGTCCCGGGTGGGGGTCGTGTTTGTCTGTGAATAAACGCAGCATTTCGGCGATGTAGTAGCCTGCGTAAAGCCTCTCAAGTGAATGCTCGGCGCCACGGAAACGTCGCTGGAGCTTCGCTTCGGTGAGCAAATCGAGGGCATCACCCGATTTACGGATCAGCACTACACGACAAACGGCGAGCAGGTCAAGCGAGCCTTCAAAGGAACTCTTCGGGCGCCGCGCCCCCTTCGCAAGTGCCGCGACCTGCCCAAATTCTCGCGTCAGCATGGTGACGACCAGACTTGTTTCGCTGAACTCGATGGTTCGCAAAACGATCGCCGGCGTTTGTTCCCCGGACACTACAATTCGTCGCCTTCACCGAGCTCGCCCAGGGACATCATCAGTTCACTCATTTCGGCGGCGGCGTGTGAGTCACCTTGTCGCCGCGCTTCATCGATGCCGGTTCGGAGTTGGGTCCGCGCTTCATCGATTCGCTGGAGATCCACGAGCTGCTGAGCGGCCATGAAGAAGGCCGGGACGTAGGGCGGCGTGTCCTTGGTTAGCTCGGCAAGCTTTTGCAAGCTCTCGTCGTGCTCGCCTTCACTCCGTAATTCCATCGCCAGGCTGTATCTCAAGAACGTGTCGCCGGGGTCTTCGGCAAGCATCGCGATGATCTTTTCTTTGCGGCTCATGATTCGTGTTCAGTCGGGCTTTCGTATCCAAAGACTCTATTATGCGTATCCAGCAATGGGTCTCAGCCGATACCGCAATCGGATTCGTATTGCAAAAGCGAAGAGCTGATTTTGGGTGCGCCGGGAGAAGCGGCTCGCGTTTCGTTCCAATTCAGCTTTCGGGTTGACGTACCGGAGGGCTTGCGCCGCTACCGCAACAATCGTTAGTGGAACGGCGCGAGCCGTCCGGTGTCACCCTCATGTTCAATTGGAACAAAGCACTCGGGTCCTGCTCGTGTTTCACGGCAACTTCTATCCGCCCCGTTCGGCAAAGCACCGAGCATAGTCGATCTGGCGAGAATTGACTGCACGGCAGTCACCGTTCGGTTTCCGCTCGTCCAAGCACATCGGTGGCCGAGCAAGCTGTGGTGAAGACTGCTAAATTCTTCGTGGCGGAGAGTTGTTCCGTATTCACGCAAATTGGCGGACTATGGGTTTCCTTTCATCTTGGTGCCGGCTCCGTAAGACGATTTTCTTGCGGCTGTTTTTTGTTGCGGTTTGCGTCACGCTCGCGAGTCCGGCTTTGGCCCAGTCGCAGCCGACATCGGAATCGCCGGGAGCCGTCGACGTCATCGCTGCAATTAAGGCTGCGGACGTTCCGGTGCGTGAGTCGAGTTTCCATGGATTCGAGATGCACTCGCTGAAGTTGGACTCCGTTGAGTGCAGGATCGTATCCCCCAAAGCACCGGCCGAAGGCAAGCCTTGGGTTTGGCGAGCCAGATTCTGGGGGCACCAGCCGCAATTCGATCTCGAGATGCTGCGACGCGGATGGCACGTCGTTTATTGTGATGTCGCGGGATTGTTCGGTAATGATGTGGCTATCGAACGATGGGATCAGTTCTATCGTCAGACACAGAAATGGGGACTTCACGAAAAGCCGTTTTTAGAAGGAATGAGTCGCGGAGGCTTGATCGTGATGCGATGGGCATCGGCCAACGCCAACGTCGTCGCTGGAATTTATGTCGACAACGCGGTGATGGATTTTCGCTCGTGGCCCGCCGCCAAGTTTCTTGGCGCGGATGCACTCGGAACAGGAGCCACGGGCGCTTGGAAGCAATGCCTGCAAGCGTATGGTCTGAGCGAGGACGCAGCTTTGAGGTACAGCGATGGGCCACTCGACCGATTGAAGTCACTCGCCGAAAAGGAAGTCCCGATCTACGCACTGATCAACGAAGCCGACGACGTCGTTCCGCCCGCGGAGAACGGAGATCAGCTCGTCAAACGATACCGCGAGCTCGGAGGCAAGATCATCGAACATCGTCGTCCAGGCCTTGGCCATCACCCGCACGGACTTCAGGATCCGAAGCCGATCGTGCAATTCGCGATCGAGAGCCTCTGACGAAACTTCGTTCGCAACCGCATTGGAAGAGAAAAAGCCGCGGCTAACGAACGCCTTTCGGCTCACCAAAACAGATCTCGACGATGTTGCGACATCGAAGGGGCAGTTCCTAGGTCAATTGCTTTCGCCAACGCCGACCGCGCTCGGTGCATTGGAAGTTCAGCGTTTCAAGTTGTTCGATCAGAGGTTGATACTCGGAGTTGACCGCAGTCTCCACCTGAAAGACGCACCGGTTCGCAAGGGTTTGAATCATTGCGGCGATCAAGAATGATTCCGATGGTGTCAGTGAGTCCGTCGTTTCGAGCGGCGTCAAATCGAGGATCGCTTCGCTGCAACTCATCACTTGTGAATCGGGGTCGCTAAGCCAAAGTCGAAGGCTTGCGAGTCTCTCACCGCTTCGGTGATTGACCAAGACATGGTTCTCGAGATCCAGGTGCGACATCGCCGCGGCTTGCCGGCCGGGCGACGGCATGATGGGCGACGACTCGGTCCGCGTCGTTCGCCGCAACTGCATCATTTCGCGATTGACGGGAGGCCGGTAGGGAGCGGTCGGCACGACCATGCGGCTAAAGCGGCCGTCCGGCGAATATCCGTTCCGGGTCAGTAGCGATGCCACTCGAACGTCGGTTTCGGGAACACCGACGCCATGGCCGATCGGTGGCAAACCGACGTATCCGAATTGCTGATCGCGCAAGGGCCCGACGGCGATTGATTGGTGTCCCTGTTCGCGAATTCTGTCTTCGGCAGCGACCAAAAGCTCGTCGCAGAGTTCGAGCCCCGCATGGGTGAAACAAATTGCCGAGAGGACGACTTCGGCAGCGGGTTCACCCTCGCCACCGAGTCCGTTCCACTGGCACCATGCCTCGACTCGATTTTCGTGCTCGGCGACGAGGAAATCGCTGGCCACGAAAAAGTTCCGCGAAAGCAGGGCGCGTTCGATGATCGACGCGCTCATTGGGGGCGGAGCGCCAACCTGAGACCAGTGGTCGCTCCAAACGCGAGCCAAGCCCGGTAGGTCTGAGTTGCAAAAATCCCGTATTCTGCTCATTGATCACCGTCGTGGGATTTGATTTCCGCTCCAACTTGCGGTTCTTCCCAGGGCCGGCGCCACTCGTCGTCGCGAGCGACATGATGCCACAACCACCCAGCGTGTCCTACCCGTCGGGCTATCCTACGCTGCAGAGGCAGGGCTGGAAAGTTGAGTGTGATCCGGGAATTGTTGAACTCGATGTTTGGGCGGAGCAATCGCTGAGATGGAAACGGACATCAGACCCGCTCCAGAAAGTAACTTCCCGTCCGCCGCGTCGGAGCCGGGGCGCCCCGCGCTGCCGGCCGATAAACGGGTGCAGCAGGGTGGATGGCTCTTTCTGCTGTCGCTGCTGATCTTCTTTTTGTCGAGCATTTTGCTGTTCGGTCTCTACGCCTACACGCGTCGGGACGACCCTCAAAATAACGTGCCCTTACCCGGCTCGTTCCTGATCAGCACGATCTGTCTTCTCGTCATCAGCGGATTGGTGCATGCCGCCACGCGGACCGTGCGTCGAGATCGGTTTCAAGCGACCGCGTGGCTGCTCGGGATCAGCACGCTGGCGGCTATCGTTTTCACGGTGGTCCAGTGTTTCGCGATGAACAAGATGCTGCTCGGTCCCGCCATGTTCAGCGGAACGGGCAAAGGTGTTGCGGGCATGGTCGTCGTGCTAGCGATTCTGCATGCGCTCCACGTGCTCGGTGGCATCTTTGCGCTCGGCATCGTCGGCGCCCGTTCGATGAGTGGAGTTTACGATCACGAACGACATTGGCCGGTCGACTTCGCGGCGCAGTACTGGCATTTTTTGGACCTAGTCTGGGTCTGCATGATCGTCACGTTTTGGCTGACGACGGGAGGCTTTGAGCTTTGATGTCGAGTAAAGGGGCGTTCATTTCTTCTTTTTCTTTTTGATCGGCTTGGGATAGACCCCGACACGATCCGCCCACCGTTCCCACATGCCGGCCATCTTGATTGCTTGCGCCGGGTTCTTTTGAGCAAGGTCGTCCGTTTCGGTTCGATCGTTTTCCATGTTGTAGAGTTCCCACTTGGTCGGGTCGGTACCTCGCGCCGTGGCAACACCACGGCCGACCAACTTCCATTTTCCGTGACGGACAAACGCATTCTTTTCGTGTTCGATGAAGATCGGAGCCTCGCGTCCCAGTGATCGACCGTCGAAAGCGGGACGAAGCGAGAGGCCGTCAGGCGGAGTGATCTTGTGGCCATTAAATGTTGTCGGATACTCCGCGCCGGCAACATCCATGAGCGTCGGCAAGAGATCGATCAGTTGTGCCGGCTCACGATACCAATCTTCTTGTGCGGCGATCTTCTCAGGCCAATGCATGAAGAAGGGTGTTGCCGCGCCGCCTTCGTGAGCAAAGTGTTTATAGAGTCGAAACGGCGTGCTGCTCGCATTGGCCCAGGCTTCACCGTAGGAGTTCGCGGATGCGAGATTTCGCTGTTTAACATCCGCAAAATCGCCTCGGCCCAGCAAACCACCTTCTTGACAGGCGCCATTATCTGAGAGGAATAGGATCAGAGTGTTCCTGAACAACTGACTGTCCTTGAGACTGCCGATCAGCTTGCCGATGTTTTGGTCAACACGGTCAATCATGGCAGCGTAAACGGCCATCTTGAGATCCATCTCATCTTGTTTCGCGGCCGAGAGGGATTCCCAGTTCGGAATGTCGGTCGTGGGTGGAGAGAGTTTCCAGTTCGGGTCAATCAACCCGAGTTGAATCTGTTTGTCGTATCTGGCTTCGCGGAGCGCTTGCCAGCCCGCTCGGTACTTGCCGCGATACTTCGCAATGTCGTCTTCAAAGGCTTGGAGCGGCCAATGCGGCGCCGTGTATGCGAGGTAAAGAAAGAACGGTGACTTCTTTTCCGCGGATCGATGTTCTTCGATGAAGCCGATCGCGTGATCGGTGAACGCGTCGGTCGTGTAGAAGGGTTCGTCGGTTGTACTCTCGGGTATGTTGATCGGTGTGTCGCCTCGAGTCATTCCGCGAGGATGTTCCGGAAAGAAGAATCGCGTCGCACCGGCGAGGCTGCCGTAAAACCGATCGAATCCGCGTGCGAGTGGATACACCGATGGATCATGCATGCCCAAATGCCACTTCCCGGCCATCAGTGTTTTGTAGCCGTGGCTACCCAGAACTTCCGCGATGGTGACACAGTTGCGGTTGAGAAAGCCTTGGTACGTTGCTGGGACATCGGGCTTGGGTTGACCGGTGGGCGTCAAAGTCATGTGCCCAATGCCGGTTTGGTGCGGATGCAGTCCGGTCATGAGCGTCGCACGCGTCGGGCAGCATCGGCCACTGTTGTAAAACTGGTCGAAGCGGACACCACCGGCCGCGAGTTTGTCGAGATTTGGGGTTTCGATCTCGCCGCCGTAGCAACCGAGGTCCGAAAAACCCATGTCGTCGACCATGATCAGAATGATGTTGGGCCGTTCAGCGGCGATGCACTTCGAGCACCAAACGGAACCAACAAGCAATAAACAAAGGCAAGCAAAGCGCGCGAACATGGGTCGGCCCAAGAGTCTCAAGAATGGTGGGACGCCTATTCAACCGCGCGGCACCATCGTCCGCTATGTGACTGTCTAGCAGTACGCTGAGATTGCTTGTCAAAAACGTGAATCGGGGTGCCTCGATCCCGCGGCCACTCGGGGATAGACTTGCGGGGGACGTGAACGCTAATACGCCAGAGAGACGCGATGTCGGATACCAAGCGGGTCGTGATCGTTGGGGGTGGTTTTGCAGGTCTCAATGCCGCCAAGGCGCTCGCGCGGCAACGCGGAGTGGACGTCACGCTGATCGACCGCCGGAATCACCATCTTTTTCAGCCGTTGCTGTACCAAGTCGCGATGGCGGGGTTGAGTCCCGCCGACATCGCCGCTCCGATCCGAGCCATTCTTTCCGGTAAAAATGTCCGCGTCATCTGTGGTGACGTTCAAAGTGTCGACACCGAGCAGGATTTGATTCGTACAACGGTAGGCGATTATCCGTTCGACTATCTACTCTTGGCATGCGGCGCCCTGCACAGCTACTTCGGTAACGATCAGTGGGAAGAGTTCGCGCCCGGTTTGAAGACGATCGAACAGGCGACCGAAATTCGCCGGCGAGTTCTGGAAGCTTTCGAAAAGGCGGAGCTCGCCGAGGACCCGAACGAACGGCGCAAGCAGCTGACGTTTGTTGTCGTGGGCGCCGGACCCACCGGCGTCGAACTGGCCGGAGCGATCGGCGAGATGAGTCGATTCACGCTCGCGAAGGATTTTCGCAACATCGATTCCAAGCAAGCTCGAGTCATCTTGGTTGAAGCAGGGTCGCGAATCTTGCCGATGTTCTCCGAAAAGCTCTCGAGCCGTGCGATGCGAGACCTTGAGCATCTCGGCGTACAGACTTGGACGGGCTCACGCGTGACTCAGGTCGATGGGTCCGGGGTCGAAGTTTCCGGCGAGCGGATTCAGGCCGCGACCGTGTTGTGGGCGGCAGGCGTCGAGGCATCCGATTTAGGCAAACGCAGTCAACTTCAGTGCGACAACCAAGGTCGCGTGATTGTTAAAAAGGACCTCTCGATCGACTCCCATGATCGAATCTTCGTTGCTGGTGACCAGTGCCATTTCGTCGACGAGGAATCGGGACGACCCCTGCCCGGCGTCGCTCCGGTTGCCGTTCAACAGGGTCAGCACTTTGCCAAAGTCATCCGCGCGGATTTGAAAGGGGAAGATCGTCCGGAGTTTCGCTATCACGACAAGGGACAAATGGCGACCATCGGACGCAGTCGTGCCATCACCGAAGTCGGCAAGTTTCGGTTGACCGGCTTTGTGGCGTGGGTCGCATGGCTGGTCGTTCACATCTATTTCTTGACCGGTTTTCGAAACCGCTTATTCGTGATTCTCAGTTGGGCTTGGTCATTCCTCACGTTTCGACGTGGCGCGCGTCTGATCACCGCGCGCGGCTGGAAGTCTTTCCACGGGACCGATGAGCCGGTGACCGAAAAATCAGCGGCCTGACGGTCGCTTGTCACGGGTCACTCGGGAAGGGTTTGGAACAAGTTGATTCCGAAGTTGCCGTAGTCGACGCCATCGACATCGCCATCCTGGTCGAAGTCGAATCGCGATTGATACCTCGGATCAGCTCAAACTCAATGAACGCCGACGCGGGGCCTTCGATGATCAGATCATCAACTGCTGCGACAGACACGGAGCGTGGGTCGAGAGCATTCGTCGCGTCGAAGATCAGATCGATCGCGGTGCCTGCGCCCGCACCCAAGTCAATTTGAGTGTCGGGTTTGACACGAAACGTGACTTGGGAGGATGGCACTTGGCTGAGCCGCAGCGAAAACGTGTCGCCGGCACCTCCCTCGGCCACTTCCGTTCCTTCGCCGGTTTCGCTCACGATCGCAACAGTCGGTGACGCGGAAAACGATGCCGTGCGACTGTTATTGGTTTCGTTGAATTCAGCCAATGAATCGGTCGCGTCGACCAACATGCGAATCGAATAGTTGCCGGGCAGTCCTCCGGTCCAAATGGGATCCGTTTCGTCGGGGAGGTTCAGAGCGAATGAACGCTGCCCGGTCTCCGTGCCCGCGTCCAGTGGCTCGACATCGACGAAATCGAGGATCTTTGTCTCCGGGTTGGCACCACCGGCGACTAAGAAAAAGACGGCTGCGGTTTGTATCGTTCCATTTCCTGCCAAACTGAGGTTGCGGATGTTGTATGTCACGTCAAGGATGCCGCCCGCGATCGCCGGCGACGTATCGATTGTGAGTTCGATCGGCGAATAATCGGGAATGGGATTCGGTTGCAGTAGGAAGGGTTCGAAAACGATCAACGGACGAGACGCGTCATCAATCTGGTGCAAGATCTTCTCTTCGATTTCCGTGCTGATCGTGGTGCCCCAGTAATTGCGGCGAAAGTCCAGGATAGCGCCGGGATCATCGACGGCGAGGAGTCCGTTGTTGTAGACGCCAAGTCACTCAGGTCATTCAGTTCAAAATCGAGTAGCGTTCCGCCATGCACGGTCACTTGGCTATTGATGTCGTTGCGAAGAATCGTCGTTTGGTCTCCCAGCAGGCGGAGACGCTCGAGTCCAAAGAAACTGTCCGTCATCGTGATTCTGCCACCATCGAAGATCGTCAGCTGAGTCAGATCACGCTCGTCTCCACTGGGAATGCGATCAATACGCGTGTTCGTGAGCCGCAGATTCCCGCCCTCGATGACTTCGATCAGGTTTTGTGTGCCACTCACATTGTCGTCGCCATCAATCACGTTGAAGAACTCAGCACGATTGACATGCACGGTACCGCCGATGGACAAGAGCAGGCTCTCTTCTCCGATCGTGCGCGTGCCGGGGCCAAATGTCAGCGACCCCCCGGCGGCGACCGTGAGGTCGTTGATTCGGTAGTTCATGTTGGTGGTGACAGCAGTTCCCAACGGTAGCAACGTGAGTGACTCGCCGTTGTTGATGGTTTGTCCGGTGAGGATCTCGACGTCGAAGAACCGTTCGTTGTTGAGCAGGTTGGGGTTGCCTGGGAAGAGGTGCGCGAGCGGCGTAAAGATCGGCACGTCAAAACGGTTGCCGACGACACCACCTGCCCCAATAACGCTGGCGTCTTCGAAGATGATCTGGTCCACGTCAAACGTTGTGTCGGACGCTTCGAGTTGACCACCACTGCGGACAATGAGCCTAGTGAGGTCTCGTTGATCGCCGCTGGCAGTTCGGACGAATGAGGTGTTGGTAAAGCGCAGGTTTCCTCCGTCGACGACTTCGATGAGGTTGTTGAATCCTGCGACGTTGTCGTCTCCATCAATCATGTTGAAGAAATCGGCGTTGTCGACGTGCATCAAGCCAGCGATTGACAGTTGCACGGCTTCTTCGGCGAAGGTTCGGCTGTCCGGTCCGAGAATGAACGTTCCTCCGGCGGCGACGGTCAGTTCGTTGAGCCGATAGTTCATGTTGGTCGTGGTGACCGTGCCCATCGGCAGTAACGTGAGCGACTCGCCGTTGTTGATGGTTTGTCCGGCCAGGATCTCGACGTCGAAGAACCGTTCGTTGTTGAGCAGGTTGGGGTTGCTCGGGAAGAGGTGCGCTAGAGGCGTAAAGATCGGCACATCAAATCGGTTGCCAGATACGCCGTTAGGGCCGATAGCACTCGCGTCCTCCAAGACGATGCGGTCGAGGTCGAAGGTTGTGTCGGACGCTTCGAATTGACCACCGGTCCGTACAATCAGCCTTGTGAGGTCTCGTTGATCACCGCTTACCGTTCGGTCAAGGATGGTGTCGGTTAGACGCAGACTTCCTCCGTCGAGGACTTCAATCAGGTTGTCAAATCCTGCGACGTTGTCGTCTCCGTCGATCATGTTGAAGAAACCGGCGTTATTGACGTGCATCGATCCGGCGATCGACAATTGCACCGCTTCTTCCGCGAACGTTCGGCTGCCCGGTCCCAGTGCCAACGATCCTCCTGGCGAAATGGTGAGACTGTTGATTCGATAGTTCATGTTGGTCGTGGTGACCGTGCCCATCGGCAACAACGTGAGCGACTCTCCGTTGTTGATGGTTTGTCCGGCGAGGATCTCGACGTCCAGGAATCGCTCGTTGTCGAGCAGATTGGGATTGCCGGGGAAGAGGTGCGACAACGGTGTGTCGAATCCGTTGCCGGTCACACCGGAGCCGACAATCACGCTGCCGTCTTGAAGTACGAGGCGGTCGAGATCGAAGTTACTGTCGGTGAACGAGAATTCGGCACCGCTCTGAATAATCAGCTGGGTGAGGTCGGTCCCCGTGCCGTTACGATCGAACAGGCTGTCTGTCGCAAAGAGCGCACCACCGGTACGGACTTCGATTCGATTGTCCGAGCCGAGTACGAATGAGTTGCCGTCGTCCATTCGGACCGACGCATTCGTTCCGACATCGAAGGTGCCTTCGACAAAGAGATCGGCGCCCTCTTCAATGGTGACGCGAACTCCCGAAGCGACTGTCAGCGTGATACTGGGGCGGATCGTGAGATCGCCACTGATAACGGTGTCCGAAGACCATGTCGTGTCGGTTGTGATTTCACCGGAGACGGTGAGGAGACGACGATCCTCCAAAGACTGAAATCCGAGTACCGCTCGACGGGTCCGATTTCTTCGGAGGTGACGTGTGCGTCGATCCATTTGGTTCCCCTCATTTGATGGATTTGGAGTCTCACATCGGGGGATTCTTCCTCATTGGTACTGCTTGAACACCCTCTGTCGTCAAAATGTTGTCATTTAGTCCGCTTCTAACATGGGAAGACGACTGAATGAGTCGGCGATTTGCGGTTCTTCACCGCGATCGGCGCTCGGAAGGATTTTCGAGGATCCACGCACAAAGCTGGCTGATCTGGACGCGTTGACCCAGCATAAGCTGGTTTTTTGGTGCATCCGCGTGGGAATGGCGAGGGCGAGCTTTGGTGTCAGTAACGCAGGTATCGTTGCTGTCGAAATGTGCTGCCGTCGTTCATTCGCCAGATAATTTCCGCTTGATCCTGCGGTGGTGTGACTCTCATTGCAGGGCGAGGGTCTTCTTTCGGAGTTCCCAGCCGAATGGCTCCCCGCCGTGCGGCTCTCGAGTCGGTACGTCCGCTGGCTAGAAATCGAAGCGGTTGCCACTCGATCACGCAGTTGGGCATGGACGCGGACAACTCCTGAACGGATTTTTTGGAGACAGGCGTGCGATTGAGATTCAGGTATCGCAACGTTGGAATGGAAGCCAACTGTTCGAGGCTGGCGTCGTCGATTGACGTGCGTTCCAAGTTCAAATGGCGGAGTTCCTTGCACTGGGCGATGTCTTTGAGCGCGTCGCCGCTTAGCCGGGTGTGCGACACATCCAGCCAGCGCAGTTTGCTCTCGGCGATTTTTTCTAGGCGTCCCGAATCGAGCACCGTGTGGGAAACATCCAACGACTGAAGTGATGGCACCGAGGAGAGTCGAGTCAGGTCGTTCGTGCTCAGTTGCATCTTTGTCAGGCTGAGCCGCTCAAGGTCCGTCAACGCAAAGACCGCATCCAGTGTTTCTTGTTTCTCTTGATTCTTTATCCCGGCGAATCTCGTGCTAGCATTGGTGACACTTTGAAAGAGGTCATAACCGAACCAGCGAGTAAACAGACGGGGAGGCGCTTCGGTATTACCAGGGAGTACTCCGACGATCAGACTGTCTCGAGGCGTGTAGCTCAGGTGCACGCCTTGTTTCACCAATTGATCGGCCGCCCGCGCTTGTCGCTGCGATTTTTGAAGCACCGTTCCGAACCACGCAAACAAGAACGCGAACAGGGCGAATGATGCCAGCAGCGTCCTGATGGAGAAGCGAACCCGCCGCTGACGTCGCAACTTGGTCTGCGATTCCAGCAAACTGGTAAGCCGAATGATCTGCGTTTCAAGGCTCTCCAGCCGGGCCAACAATTCAGATTCGATTCCGCTGGTAGTTCGGGGCTTTCGATCTTCGACCATGGTTTCCCTGCTCCATCGATTCGGCCCCTCCAGGCTAACAGATCCGTTTGGTTGGGGCCAAAGATGATCGCAATGCGGGACGCGATCATGCTCGGCTTTCTCGTCTCTCGAAGACGATCGCGTAGAGCGCTGGTACGACGTAAAGCGTCAAAAGGGTCGCCACGATCAAACCAAAAATCATCAGCCAAGCCATGCCTTCCCAAAGGGGGCCGCCGGATGTCGCCAATGGCAGCAGGCCACCGATAGTGGTTGCGGCGGTGAGGAAGATCGGGAGCATTCGTTGCTTACCAGCGTCGATCAGGCATTGGCGGAACTCCGTAACGGAGAGTTTGACCTCCGATTCCTCTTCGGATTTCGATTCGCCGATCTCATCGCGTTTTCGTTCGATCAATAGGTCCGCGAATTCGATAAAGATGATGCCCGTGTTCAGAACGATTCCGAACAACGACAACAGTCCAAGCTGGGGCATGAATCCGAGTGGATTATCGGTGAGCCAAAGGCCGAACCACGCACCGATGATCGAAAGCGGAAGCGTCGCAAGCACGATCATGGTCTTTGACCAGCCGTTGTATTGAATCACCAAAATCAAAACGATGCTCAGGAACGAGATGCCGAACGAGGTCAGCATTTGCACGGACGCGTCCTGGCTTTCTTCGAGCGCCCCGCTGATTTCAATCTTGTAGCCTAGTGGCAGCGAGTCGCGCAGCTTTCGCATTCGTTCCGAGTTCCAGGCGCGGGTGACGATGTCGTTGCCCGAGAGGCCATCCTCGACTTCGGCAAAGACCTTGATGGTTCGGTTCTGGTTGCGTCGCTCGATCTTTCCGGGTTGCCAGGTCGGAACAAATTCGGCGATCGAGTTGAGTGGTACCTTGCCATTTTCGCCTTCGACAAATGCGGCATCCAGCTCGGTGAGCACCTGTCGTTCTTCGGGGCGAAGTCGAAAGTAAACGGGGACTTGATGATCACCCTCGCGGAATGTGGTCAGTCGAAGGCCGCTGAAGTAGGCGTTGAGCGTGTCGGCGACTGCCGCGTTGGACACGCCGGAGAGGTTGGCACGCTCCTCGTCGACTTCGACCGACAACTGGAATCCATCGACACCCCAGGAGTCGGCAATGTCCCATGTGCCGGGCTCATCGCGGAGCATCAGTTTCACTTCATCCGCGATTCGGCGAAGCTCATCGATGTTCGCGAATCCGTTCCCCGAAACTCGGAGTTCGACCGGCGCGGCCGACGGCCCCATCCCGAGACGTTTTGTGGTGACGCGAGCACCGGCGATCGGCTTGATGCCGCGTTCTTCGTCACCGAGATCGACGACTTGGCGGAGATCACGAATCATTTGGTCCGTGAGGTCGCCGTGAGTTGTGCGAACGAGAATCTCGGCCGTGTTGGATCCGGGTGCCGCCGGATTCACCGAAAGCGCCCATCGCGCGCCGCCCTGTGCGACCATGCTGCGCATCGATCGAAGTCTTTCGACGCTCGTGCCGTCTGGCTTCGTGTAGGGACTGAGTTTCTTGATCGCTGATTCGACCTGCTCGACGATCACATCGGTTTGATCGATGGTCGCTGTTTCGGGGAGCGTGACTCGGACGTAGAACTGATCGCGTCGGTCTTGTGGAAAGAACTCAGAACTCACGGGCAACTGTAACGCGGCGACCAAGATGGCGACGGAGCCGAGTACCGTGAACCATTTCAGCTTGATCGCGAGCGCAACCGTACCGCCGTAGAACTCCATGAAAGGGTTCTCCGGCTTTGAAGTCGCCTTCACCGGCTCGCCGCTTTTTTTCTTTCGGCGACTCGATCGAAGCTTGTCCAGTATGTCGCTGATCCAAGGAAGCGGTGCGGAGGGGCGATCCGGGTGCTTGGGGGCTCGGATGAATGCGGCGGCCAAAACGACGCAGATTGACATCGCGAATAGCCAACTCAACAGCAACGTCGTCGACAGTGTCACCGGAAGACTGTAGACGTATTCGGCGCTGCCACCGCTGAGTGCGAATAGCATCGGTAAAAACGCAGCGACAGTGGTGAGTGTTCCGCTCAGCATCGGAAACATCAGGGTCCGAGCACCCTCGATGGCCGCTTTGCCGGGTGTCATCCCGGTCAAGATGTTGGAGCGTGTTTGGTCGCAGACCTGAACCGCGTTATCGACCAGCAGGCCGAGCGCAATGATGATCGAAGCCAAGGAAATCTGTTCCAGTTCAACGCCGAACAGACGAATGATTGCGATCGAACCCAAGACCACGACGGGAATGTTGGCCGCCATGACTAGCGACGTGCGGAGCCCCACAAACAGAAAAACGACGATCACCACAATCACGATGGCGGAGATGACGTTGGATATGACTTCGTTGATTTTTGCGGAGACGTTGTCGGAGACCTTTGATACCGGGCGAACGGTGATGTCGCGAGGTAGCGCCTGCTCGACTTCGACCAATTGATCGATTCGGTTCATTGCGGCTTCGCAGACGTCGATGATGTTACTGCCTGATTTCATCGTGACGCCGATCATGACCGCGGGAAACGTTCCCCGTTCCTCGGTGAATCGGCAGAGTACGTTTGCCGGGTCGACGTAGCTGCGTTCGACGGAGAGACCGACGTTTGAGAGCCCGACTCGGTTGTAGGTGTCGTCGGTTTGCACGGCGCTGACGGTCAACGATTCGATTTCGCTGATCGCATCGAATTCGCCTCCCGGCTTGACGTTGAACTTTCCGTTTTCGGTGTCGAGACTTCCGCCCGGAGACACGATGTTTCGGGCTTCGATCAACTGCCTAAGGCGAGACGTTGTCAGGCGGAGTTGAGACCAATTGGCGAGATCGGTCTCGAGGTAGATCGCCTCATCCTGCACGCCGTACTTGTTGACTTTCGCGATTCCCGGCAGCAAACGGATCGCATCGCGAACTTTGTCCGCGATGATCTCGAGGTCGCGTGGCGAATAGGCGTGTTCCGGACGGACCTCGGGCTCGTTTTCGAGTGGCGTTTGATAGACACCGAGCAGCAGCACCGTGGTGTCACCGAACTCGTCGTTGACGATCGGTCGCGCCGAGGGGTCCGGCATCTCAACGAGATCCACCTTTGCACGGACCTTATCCCAAACCTGCTTGATTTCGTTGGTCGGCACATTGTCGTCAAGGTTGACGTAGATGACCGATTGGCCGTTCGTCGTCTCGCTGTTGAGATAGTCAACCTCTTCGATGCTATCGAGTTCTTCCTCGAGTTTGTCGGTGATCAACTCTTCGAGTTTGATTGCCTGTGCGCCGGCCCATCGTGTTTGGACGACGCAGGTTCGGATCGTGAATTGTGGATCTTCGCGGCGCGGCATCGTGGAAAATGTCACGATTCCCCAGACGGTCATTAACGTCACCAGCGTGACGACCACCGTCCGAAAGCACATTGAGAGTTCGGCGAGATTCATTGGCTGTCTTTCACCTCGCAGACGACTCGAACGGTTTCCCCATCGATCAAATAGTGGGCTCCCTTGTTGACGTAGCGGAGCCCTTCGAGAGAACTGCCGTCGGCGGATTCGATCCGACGAAGACTGGACGTCGGACCTTCGGAATCCTCGGCCAACACGATGGGTAGCGCTTTCACCGTGGCCGCCTCGTTCTCACCCTCCAGAGTGAACAGTACCAGTTCGCTTCCTTTGCGAACGATCGCGTCCATGGGCACGTAAATCCCGTCCGTGTCGCGGCTCGAGAGATCGACCTGCACCAGGTCTCCCGGACGTAGCATCCATTGGCCGTCGGTGACGAGCCGGATCGAGTCTCCGTTCCATTGTTCCGGCGTCCCATCGGCGACGGTCAATTTTCCCGCGACGAGATTCTTGCCGACCTCAAACTCAGGATCGTCGACCACGACTTGCTGGAATACATACGAACCCAGATACGGAATCTTGAGGGGACCGAGGGCGACTCGCAGGCGACGCACTTTGAGAAGACGATCAGGCGGTGGGTTGCTGTGAGTGGTGGCGTTGGTGATTTGCCAGAGGTAGGGGCCTTGTTCATCTTGGAGCAGGGCTTTTTCATCGACGAACAGTTCGGTCCCGTCTGAGCCGGGGAGGAATCCGAAGTCCAGTCGCCAAATGTCATCGGTCGTTGCCGCTTGCTCTTCGTCATTGGCGGATTTTTCATTGAGGATGAGCAGCGTGACGGTGAAGGTTCTCGTTTCGGGATCTGCGACGGGATCGATCTGATAGAGATAGCCATCTCGTTTCGCCATCGCACCTTCCGCGGTCGCAAAGTGAACGGGCAAGATCCGTGTGCGTTCCAGTTGACGTGATTGCTCGGCGGAGACTTCGAGTTCCACCTTGATCGGATTCATCATTTGAAGCTTCAGCACGGCTTGACCCGCGTTGACAACACTTCCAGGGACCACGCTGATGTCGGCGACTTGCCCTCGAAACGAAGCGAACAGAGTGCAGTCTTCGAGGTCGCGTTCGGCGTCGCGCAGACTCTGCTGAAATTGCTTGACTCGGTTGTCTAGCGATTTGATTTCGGCCTGCTTCGCTTTTACCGAGGCGTCTAGCTGTCGGATTTGCGCGAGCGCGTTTTCGTATTCCGATTTGGCTCGATCCATCTCGCCTTCGGAGCCGGCGTTCTGTTTGAACAAGCTGACGCTACGGTCGTATTCGGTCTTTGCCAGCGTTCGGGTGGCGACTGCGGCCGCGATTTGGGCGGGAATGGTGTCGTTCAATTCGACGTTGGCGGCGATCAGATTCTGTTCCGCCTGCGCGACGTCCGCCTTCGCTTGTTCGACTCGCAAACGGTAGCGTTCATTTTCGAGCCGTCCGATCGGTGTGCCTTCGACGATCAATTCGCCTTGTTTGTCAAAGACGCGTCCTTCGACCGCCGTGTTGGGTTCGGCAACGAACTCGACGCGACCACCGACTTCAAATCCGATGTCTTCGGTTTTCCATGAGCCGACCGAGGCGGAGACGAGTGCCGCGTCGGGAGCCTCACCCTTTTTCAGTGTCTGGAACGTCACCGGACGCGGGCGGGGTTCGATGGAGTCTTCCGGAGGGTTGCAAGCCGATGTGGTCGCAAGAAACACCGCCATCAAGACGAGTCTCCAAACATCATTTCTCTTTCGGCACATCGCGTTGTTGCAGTTCTTGGGTGGCTCGATCAGGGTTCGTCGCAGCGTCCATCTTGACGGGCTAGCCGTCGAGGGATCAACAGGTGGACACCCCGTGAAATCACGGTCGTCGGGCGACACGACTAAACTCAGTGGGCTTCCTCGCCTTTCAACCCGCGGCAATCGTATGAAAGTTTCCCTTGCGCTCGCGCTGTTTTGCTTCGCCTCCCTCGCTCCCGCCGACGAACCCTGGATCATCGATCCGCACACGCACTTCAAGGGTGCCGAGCAAGTCCGCGCGGAGAAAGGTCGCCAGAACCCGAATCCGAAGAACACGCTCGCTCAGGTGGTTGTTCCGGAGGACTATCGAACGCTCGCGGATCGGTTGGCGATTCAATCGACGTTGGTTGTGGAGGCGGTGGACCAGAGCGACCCGCAGTTCAATACCTGGTTGTTAAAACAGGCCGAGTCGGACTTGGTGTGCGGGTACGTCGCGCGCGGCGACCTCAAATCCGAGGCATTCGCCGAACGCTACGAAGCGTACAAGAAGACCGGCTATCTGAACGGGTATCGGTTCCGATTCGATGAGTTGGCGGGCTACCTGGATCACTCCGTCGCGCAAGCAAACCTGAAGCGTCTGGAAAGCGATGAGATGGTGGTCGATCTGTTGGTTGATCCCAAGCACGCGCCGGCGATCATTCGACTCGCGCGAGACTATCCCAAGCTCAAGATCGTGATCAATCACTGTTTCCGAGCGCGGATGAAAGATGGCAAAACCGATCAAGCGTGGCGGGAGGCGGTGCGATCCTGCGCCGCATTTGAGAACGTGTACTGCAAGCTCTCCAGCATTGTGAACTTTGCAGAGGCAAAGCCGTTCACACAAGATGCCCCGACGGATGTGGCGTCTTACTTGCCGGTTCTCGATCCGTGTTTTGAGGCGTTCGGCGAGGATCGTGTGATCTTTGCGACGAATTGGGGCGTGTGCACGCATTTCGGCACCGTCGACGACGTGGTCCGCATCGCAACGGAGTACTTTCGATCCAAGGGTGAAGGGGTGCTACGCAAGGCCATGCGCGACAACGCGATCCGCGTTTACAATATCGATCCCGCCAAACTGCGTTGATGTCAGGGTCTTATCTTCTGGAGGCTGTTGTTGTGTCAAAAGAGTCCACGCCCAAAAAGTGTGAATCGCACCAAACATCTTCCACAACCAAGGTCTCGCGACGTGGTTTCCATCGAACTGCGGGTATGGCGTTCGGTGCGGCCGCGGGATTTCACTTCTTCCCCGCGCTGGGTGAGAAGAAGTTGGAGAAACCGACCGTCGCGGGAATCGGGGTCGGCGGCAAAGGTCGCTCCGACATCACGGGTGCGGCCGAGGCGGGATTCCAAGTCGTGGCGCTCGTGGATGTCGTCGATAGTCGTCGACTCGGCAAGGTAAATGCGGACAAGAAAACGCTTTCACGACTGAGCAAGGTTGGAGAGTCTCAGGCAGAGTTCTCCGATGCCGCCTTCTTCACGGACTACCGCGAGATGCTCGCCGACATGGGAGACAAGGTGGATGCGGTCACGGTCTCGACACCCGATCACCATCACTTTCACGCGTCCGCGCTGGCGATGTTGGCGGGCAAGCATGTCTATTGCCAGAAACCGCTGACTCACGGCATCTGGGAAGCACGCATGCTCAGCGAGTTGGTGGGCAAGACCGGCGTCAAGACTCAAATGGGCAATCAGGCGCACGCGAACGATCACCTGCGTCGCTGCGTGGAACTGGTGCGTGCCGGCGTCGTGGGCAAGGTCAGCGAGATTCATGCTTGGACGAATCGTCCGATTTGGCCGCAAGGTTTTGCGCGTCCGCCTGAGAAGGAAACGGTGCCTGCGGGGATCGATTGGAAACAATGGATCGGGCCCGCGGCGTGGACCGACTACAGTGCGCGGATCGCGCCGTTCGCTTGGCGAGGCTGGTGGAATTTCGGAACCGGCGCGCTGGGCGATATGGCCTGCCACATCATGGACATGGGCTACTGGGCGATGGATGCCAAAGGGCCGAAGAATGTGATCGCGAAACAATCCGGTGGGACGACGTTGTCGCCCCCGATCAACTCCATTCTCGCTTGGGAGTTTGATCGGACTCCGTACTCCGCGAATAACGGTTTCACGTTTCATTGGTACGACGGATACGTCGACGCCACGTTCAATCGCGAGTCGTGGCAATTGAAAAAGAACGGTGACGAGTACAACCATCCGAGTGCGACCGTGCTCGGCGATGTGGACTTTTCAAAATACGGCAGTGTGGTGATCGGGGACGCCGGCAAGTTGTATTTCCACCGTGGCAAGAACAAGTGGTTGCTGCGACGGGACCCGAAAGCCGGCTCCATCCAGGAACCCGAACCGACACTCCCGCGTGCCACGGGGCAAAATCCGTACCGCGAATGGCTCGACGCGATTGAAGGCAAGATCGACCAAGCTGCCTCAAACTTTCGCGTTGCCGGACCGATGACCGAGACCATTCTGCTGGGCGTCTTGGCTCAACGTTTCCCGGATCAAACGCTCGAATGGGACGCGTCTGAGATGAAGGTCAAAGGGCGTGGTGACTTGGACGCGCATCTCCGGCGGGCCTACCGGGATGGTTGGGCCTCGCCGGTCTGATTGAAGCGTTGGCTGTCAACCAAACCACCACGTGAATGCCCTTTTGTTCACCTGGGTGTCGCCTGTTTTGAGCCACCCTCACGATGTTGCGGATTGCCGTCAATCTTTGTGGGTGCAGACGCTAGAATCCGTGTCTTCATGAAGGAGCGAGCGCTGCCGTATTCCCCCGCTGACTTTTCTCGGCGGCATGAGCGAGGGTGAGGATGCCCGCGTCATTCGTGCCGATTTGTCGAAGTCGATTGCAGAGGCTGCGCACGCTTCCGGATCATCCAGAGTCTACCGGAGCAGTACCGTGCGAATTCGGCAACGTCTCTCACCGGCGAGTCCGCTTTTCCTTCCCGCTGATCGAACGCTTTCGACTTGGGCGTTGCGACGCCGTCGAGCCCTCTTCGAAATGTTGGAGGAGCGGCATCTACTGGCCGCGGATCTGGACTATCCGGCCGACATTTTGGATGCGTCGATCACCGACCTCACGCTTCGCGCCGAGGGTGGAGGTGCCACGCCGTTCCTGCGTCTCTATGAAACGAGCAATCTCGGGAATCAGATTGCCGAAATCCAACTGACCGCTGGCGATGACTTTGACGTCAATATCGCGCGGATGCCGGAGGCGACTCAAGGACCGGTCGGGGATACGCTGCGGATCGATTTGTCCACGTTCGGATTGCTCGACACCTACATCAATGCCAACGGCGGCCAATTGAACTTGAGCTTCATTGGTGGCGACGACCTGCCGCTGATTTCGGATGACGATGTTCGTGTGGAGGGTGGGGGAGCGTATTCGATCGGCTACGACTTCCATCTGATTTCAAGCGATCAAGTCGATATCAACATTGGGACGGTCACCGTCTCGGGTGACTTTGATGTCGATGCCGATCAAGAGGTGATGATGACGGCGGGGACGATCAACGCGACCAACATCCGCCTGCAAAGCACTCCCGAGACGACCGGTGAACCGAACGCGGATGATTTGACGGAGATCATCGCGCTCCCGACGGCTTCGGTTTCGATGGTTGGCGGAACGTTATCAGCGACCAATGTGACGCTGAACGCAACCGCGACGACCAACTTGACGGTCAACTCGGCGCAAGTGCTCAACGGTGCGCTCAACGTCGGCGGATTGGCGGTGATCTCGTCGGCTTCTGTCGACATCAATGGTGCTTCCGATATCAATGCGACGGGGACGATCGACATCGATGCGGCCAGCAATGTCACGGCCTCGATCGTTCGTGGCACCGAGGATGACGGCGATTCGAATGACGACGACAAGCAAGAGGACGCCGCCGTTTCGATTGCCACCGTGAGCAGTGACTCCAGTGTTCGTGTCGCCGGAACATCGACGCTCGATGGTGTCTCGATCGACATCGACAGTACGAACCCGGTGAACTTGACCACGACGGCCGACGGGCAACTCGGTGATTCGTCGGCGGGAGGTACGCTCGCAACAGCGGTCGTGCTCGGCAACACGACGGTCTTGATCGAAGGGACCCCGACGTTGACCGCGACCGGTGCGCTGACTTTGGATGCGGATAGCAATCGGACCATCAACACCACGTCGATCGCGACCACCGAAGGTGCCACCGAGGACGGCGATTCCAATTCCCAGACGCAGGGTCAGCAGGCGTTGGAGGATAACGACGCCGAGACGTCTGACGGCGACATGGACTTGGCGGCGTCCGTTGCAGTCACGACGTCGACGGGTGACGTGTTGACGACGATCAGCGGCGGGACGCTCCGTTCGACGGGCGGCAGCGTCTCAATCAACACGCGGTCCACAAACGATGTCGACAACATGGCCGACGCCACAACGACGTCGGGGTCGGGTGGAACCGGTGTCGGGGTCGGCGCCGCGATCACGGTGGTCGACATCGATAGCAAGAGTCGTTTGACGGGAGCCGCGACGCTCGAAGGCGCAGCCGGTATCAGCGTCGGCGCTGAAATGGCCTCGAGCAGTTTCGACAGCGAAGCCAAGTCGGGACCCTCGGGCGACGCCAGTGGAGCCGATGTCAGTGTCGCGGGTGCTCTCGTAATTCACGTGGCCATCACCGATGTCGCGGCGACCATCGACTCGACGGGTGTCGTCGATGCATCCAACGATGATCTGCAATTGTCCGCGACGTCAACGACGGACAACTCGGCGCGTGCGATTCCGGCGGAAACGCCAAGCGGTGAGAGCATCGGTGTGGGAGCGAGCGTCGCCGTCCACATTCCCGACCAGATCACTCGGGCCGCCATCGAAAATGGCGGGTCCTTGGTGAACGTTGATGATCTGACCCTGTCGGCGACTTCGGACTATGACCTGACGACCGAAGCCACGAGCGCGGCGGCTGGTGGGACGGCGGTCGCCGCCGTGGTGGCGAACTTGGTCGCACACGAAGACACGATCGCGCAAATCGGCACTGGTGGGTTGCTTACCGTCGGAGGCAATCTCACGATGACCGCCGATCATCAGGGTGATGTCAGCACCAAGGCGATGGGTGACGCCGAGGGCAGCGGCAGTGCGGCGATCGGCGCGGCGATCGCGGTCTCCGTCGTCAATCAACTCACCGAAGCCACCATCGCTCGCGACGTGACGGTCGGTGGCACGTTGTCCGTCAGCGCGGTCGAGGAAGGCGTCAACGACGCCGAGGCAACGGCCACCGCTCAAGGAGCAGAGGGGGATTCAAACGACAGCACAAACGTCAACGACAAAAGCGGTTCTCAACGATCCGCAACCGACACGACGGCGGACAAGAAAGGGGCACGCAACAGCAGCGACACCTCGGCAAACGGGGACGCGAGTACGGATGAAGGTCCGGTCACGGTCGCGGCGGCCATCAGTATCAATGTGGTCGACGTTACCACGCGGGCGCGACTTGTCGGTGGGGTCACGCTCAATGTGACCGGGAACGCTTCGATCGGAACGGAGTCCAACGCGGATGCGACTTCCGAAGCCAGCGGAATTTCCGCCGATGCGGGGAGTGCGGGTGTCGGCGCTGCCGTCGCGATCAACACCGTTGGCGTGACCAACGAAGCGACGATTTCGGCGACGTCGACCGTGCTCGCAGCCGGGCTCGCGCTCCAAGCCACGATGAAAACGGTTGCGGCTGATCGCAAACACAAGTTCGAGGCGGATGCTGAATCCGGCGCGGGCGATGGTGATGTGGGTGTTGCCGGTTCGGTGTCGATCAACCTCGTCGAGATGACGACCCGCGCGTTGATTCCCAGTGGTGCGACGGTGACTTTGTCCGGTGGCGACCTGTCCCTCATCGCCGAAGGCAACACGGAAGCGGTCGCCGCGGCCAAGCCCGAAGACGAAGGCGGCATGGGAACCGAAGTCGGCATCGGCGCTTCGGTGGCCCTCAACCGTGTCGATAATCTGGTGCTGGCGGAAATCGAGGATGCGGCGGTGGTCGGAGGCGTGATCGACGATCTCACTCTCACTGCTGACGGCGACTTCGTCACCACAACCCAAGCCGAGAACGGCGCGGCGGGCGACGTTGCGGTCGGTGCCGCAGTAGCAATCTCGCTTCCGGACAACGATGTCCGAGCGAGACTCGGCAGTGGAGCGGCGATCACGACGACGGGGAATCTGACCCTTGCCGCCACGCACGCGCACACCGTCAACGTCACCGCATCGGGAGACGCTGCCGGCGGAAGCGTCGGGGTCGGCGCTTCGGTCGCGGTCGGTGTGGTCGAAGACGACGCGCAGGCGATTTTGGCTCGCAACGTGATCATCGGCGGCGACACGATGGTGACTTCGACGATGGATATCGACAGTCAAGCCAACGCCAAAGCGACCGCGGGCGGTAATGACTCCCAAGGTGACGACGCCGACACCGAAGCGAATAACCGAACGAACAATAACCCCAACAAAGGTGAGAATAAGACGCTGCCGAGTGCTTCAGATGAAGCCAACAACGCCGACTCTCAATCGATGGGTGAGTCGAGTAGCGGATCGAGTAGTGTTGGTGTGGCTGCGGCGATTGCGATCAACTTTGTCACCGCGGTCTCGGAAGCCCGCGTCGAAAACGGAGTCAGCTTGCTCGGTAGCGGGCAAACGACGATCGAGTCGTCCGCCGAAGTCGATTCGTCGGCCAAGGCGACGGGGACGGCGGTTCAACTGAGTGATTCCGACAACATCGGAGCCGCCGTTGGAGTGAACCGTGGCAATGTCACGAACCGCGCTTACATCGGAAACGGTGCGACGGTCATGGGAAGCAGCGTTCGTGCCGCCGCAGTGACAACGGGCAACGAATCTCACGACATGGACGCTTGGGGTGCGGCAGCGGGTGGCGGATCCGGGGACCTCGGAATCGCCGGAAGCGTCGGCGTGAACATCATCGATGTGTTGACCGAAGCGGTGTTGCAACCTGGTTCACAAGTCACCGCGACAAGCGGTGCGTTGGACGTGGTGGGAGAAGCCGACGTGAACCCGCAAACGTTGGCCGGTGCCGTCGGCGTCTCGTCGGGCACCTCGGTCGGGGGCGCGGTCGCCGTCACGGTGACCGATCTCGACACGCGGGCAATCATCGACGGCGATGCTGACGCGGCGGGTGTGATGGCGGTGGACGCGAGCACGACCGTCGAGCGAACGAAGTTCGATTTACCACTCTTGAGCGACGCCGATGATCCGACCGCGACGACCGTGGCGATTGCCGGAGGTTTGTCTTCGGGCGATGTCGGGGTCGCAGGCGTTGCGGTGGTTTCGATCTACGATGTCGACACCGTTGCGCTCATCTCGTCCAACTCACAGATCAACCAAAACGGTGCCATCACACCGGCTGCCACCCAGTCGGTCGACGTCGCCGCAGGCACCGACATCGAGACATTTAGCCTCGCCGGTTCGCTCGGCGTCTCGATCGGCGCGGTCGGTGTCGGGGCCGGTTTGGATCTCGGCATCTTTCGTTTGAACACGACTGCTGAAATTGCCGACGGTGCGATGGTCGATGCGGATGACGACATCACCGTCAGCGCCAGCTTGGAGGAAAGCTACACCGGGCTCTCGACCAATGCGGGCGTCGGCAACACGGTCGGTGTCGCAGGCTCGGCGGCTGTTTATGTGATCAACAACACGACCCGTGCCGATGTCGGAAACGCCACCCTTGATGCGGGTGGCGACATCGCACTTGATGCCGACGGTGAGATGAGCATGACGATCATCGGGGGCAGTTTGGCGTTCGGCTCAAGTGCGGGCATCGGAGCCGCGAACGTGACGTTGACTCACCACGATGAAGTTTTTGCACGGATCGCCGATGGGGCCGACATCACGACACATGGCACCACGGGGTTGTCGGTCATCGCAGACAGCAGCGAGGACATCATCGGTACCGCCGCCGCCGGCGCGGGCGCGAGCACGGCCGCTGTCGCCGGTTCAGCCGGTGTGATCGTACTCAATGAGAGCACCGAAGCTTCGATTGGACGTTCGGTCATGATCGATGCCAATAACGCCTCAGCGAGCGGGCGTCCGAATGTCGTTGTCACTGCCGACGATCACACCACGATCATTTCCGTTGCGGGATCACTCGCCGCTTCGGGGAGCGCGGCGGTGGGGCTCGGCGCCGATGTCGCAACGATCACCAAACGGACGGAGGCATTCATCGAGTCGGGCGTGGTCGCGGACGTCGAAGGCAACGTGCAGGTGTTGGCGAACTCGTCCCAGGACATCACCTCTGTCGCGGCTGGCTTGAGTGCCTCGTCGGGCGTCAGTGTGGCCACCGATGCCGCAGTCCACGTTATGAATCTGACGACGCGCGCGTTCGTCGGCGACGACCCCAGTGACGCGACGGCTTCAGCAGGCCCCGGCGACATCGACGTTCGCGGCAGCATGAACGTCGCGGCTGATGATCGCGTCGAAATCGATAAGGTTGTTGGCGTGTTGGCGGTGGCGACTTATGCGGGCATCGGCGCAGCGGCCGCTGTGTCAACTGTGAATAAGACAACCGAGGCATTCATCGGCAACGCCGCCGACGTGACGGTTCTCGGATTGACGCCACTCACAGTGAAGACCGGCGAGGTCAGTATCAGCTACACCGGAACCAGTGCGGCAACACCAGGAATCGAAGCCAATGGCGATGTTTCGTTGGACTCCAATAGTGGAACGCTCAAGGCTCAAGGCGAGGTCGGGTTGGCGGATCTGGATAGCATCAACGCCGATCAGCAAGGTGGCAACGATGCGAACGACCAATCGCTGACCTCACAGCGCGTGGCGAATCTGACCACCACCAGCTTTCGTGGTCTCGCCGTAACGGCAACGAACCGCGATGACATCGAGACGTACACGATCAGTCTTGCCGGTGGTATTGCGGGCGTGGCGGTCAGCGCGGGTGTGAACGTGATCAACACGAACATCAATTCGTACCTTGGCGACGGAGCAACGATAAACGGGGACAACACCGGTGCCAGTTCGGCTCAGGATGTGATGGTCGCGTCGGGAAGCGATTTCTATCATTTCGCACTTGCGGGAACGCTCGCCGCCGGAGTCGTCGGAGTCGCACCGGCCGTCGGTGTGACGGTCCTGAATAACAACACGACAGCCGAGATTCGTGACGGTGTCACGATTGATGTTCGTGACGATGTCTCTTTCAAAGCGGGCGCGAGCGAAGACATCTTGCTGGTCGGTTTTGGTTTGGCGGGTGGTGTCGTCGGAATCGGGGGGAGCGTTGATGTGCTCAGCATCGACAACACGACCACGGCAACCGTCGGTGCCGCGACGATCTCGGCAGGCGGTGACATGCTGGTTCGCGCGATCGACAACACCGATTTGGATGTGATCTCGGGAGCCGTCGGTGGCGGCTTCGTCGGGATCGGAGCCTCCGTGGGAGTTGTGTCGGTCGACAAGGTCACCAACGCGATTGTGGGTGGTGGTGCGACCATCGATGCACTCGGCGGTGGCGCGGCTAACTCGGGCATCTTTACCGGAGAGCAATTCGGCAACGGCAGCGGATTCAGTACCGGGTCGGTGCATGGTTTGGCCGTCCAAGCCGATAGCAGTGAAGACTACAAACACTTGGCCATCGCGGCCGGCGCCGGATTCGTGGGAGTGTCCGGTGGTGTTGCAGTCACGATGATCGACTCGGACACGACCGCGCTCATCGACGGGGGCGCGTTGATCAATCAGACCGGCGGGAATGCGGGCGCATCATCGCTGCAAAGTGTGTACGTCAACGCCGCGAATGAGCTTCGTGGATTCAGTTTTGCCGGAGCACTGGCCGGCGGATTCGTCGGTGTCGCCGGCGCGGTCGATGTCGGATCAGTTAAGAACGACACCGTCGCACAGATCGGTAACGGCGCGGTGGTGACTGCGGAAAACGATGTCGAAGTCAATGCGCTCGGCATCAAGGACATGCAGGGTTTCACTTTCAGCGGCGCCGGCGGCGCGGTCGCTTTGGCCGCGGCGATTTCGGTTTGGTCCGTCGGCGAAACACTCGATTCAAACTACAGCGACAACGACGGTAACAGCGGCAACGCTGTCGAAGGAGAGGGCGGGGCATCGGCGACCGACGATGCGGCGACTCAGGCCGAGACAAGTCACAACGAAACGTCGACAATGCTCGGAAACTTTGAGGACGACGCCGCCAACCCGAATAACAGCAGTACCAAGCAGGTCGGCAGCATCACCGCTGATGCCGCCGGTCGAATCAACGCCGCCGCACCGACACAGGCACAACTCGCCGCCAAACTCGCCGCCGCCACGACGCCCTCGGGAACCACCGCGCGAATCTCGGGCGGAGCGACCGTGACCGCCGGCGACGACATCAATGTTGACGCCAATGAGGATGTCGAGATTGACATTCTGGTCGGAGGCGTCGCGGGTGGATTCGTCGGTGTGGGTGCAGGCATCGCGGTCACTTCGATTGCCGCCAACACGACGGCCAGTGCCGGAGGCACATTAACGACAGGCGATGACATCACGGTTCGGGCTCGATTGGACGAGGATTTCAACGGCAGTTCGTTCGTTGGTGCCGGTGGTTTCGTCGGCGTCGGCGCGGCGGTGTACGTGGTCAACGACACGACCGTGGTGCAAGCCTTGTTGGCCAACAACGCGACGATCGTTTCAGCTGACAATGTGCTCGTTCAAGTCGTCAACAATCAAGACATCAACGCATTCACGGGTCAAGTCACGATGGGCGCCGTTGCGGTCGGTGCGTCCTTCGTCAAAGTCAACGTTGGCAACGAGTCCGCGATCGAAACACTGTCGCAAGTCGGGAATGGGGCAAGAATCGGTTTCGGCGGAGCCGTGGACGACGTGGTGGTCGATGCGACATCGAATTTGAACGCGCACGGCGAGGTCTTCGGACTGTCGGCCGGTATCGGGACTTCGAGCGCGAACTTTGCGTTCGTGGATTTGGAGTCGGAAGTCCGTTCCAATCTTGGGGATAACTCGCAAGTAACCGTCGACGGCGATGTCGTCTTGACTCCGACGTTGAACATCAACGGGTTTGCCGAGGCGACCGGTACGAATATCGGCGGCTTGACCATCGGGGCGACGCTCGCATCGGTCAATGCGGGTCGTGGAGACGGCATCGAAGAAGTCGTCGCACGCATCGGGGCCAACGCACGTGTCGATTCGCGGACGTTGCAGATTCTTCCAGAGAGCAACGATGACTTGACGGCTGACACGGTCGCGGGGGCGGGCGGTGTGATCAGCGGTACCGGGGCGGTATCCACCTTGAACTCGGATCTTGCCGTGGTGGCCAGAATCGCCGGAGGAGCCGACATCGACGTGCTCACGTTGAGCATCTCTCCGGATCACTCGCAGGATGTTGATGGGCGATCCGACAGTCTGACCATCGCGGCGGGCGCGGGAACCGGCGCTTTTGTCACGCACCAGCTGACGAGCCGATCTTTGATCGAGATTCAAAGCGGTGCGACAACGATCGATGCCAATCATGTATTGATGAACGCGAGGAACTTTGCACGAAAAGCTCAGTTCAGCAGGAGCGTTCGAAATGCCACGGTCTCCGGACTCTCGGTCACCGGCCTCGGGAGTTCCTACGATCTCGGAACACAGGCGAACCCGTTCGAGGCGTCGGTCACCATCGGGAATGGCGTCGAGATCACAACGGACGGTCTCGAGAATGGACTGTTCAATATCAGCACGACGACGGACTTTGATCTCTTCGACAGCGTCAAAGCGACGGGTGTTTCGGGCATCGGCGGCGTGACCGTCGGTGTGAGCGACATCGACACCCGCACGCGATCGTCGATTCACATCGACGGCGCGACGCTGCAGAACTTGACGGGCGATTTAAAGCTCGCGACTCGTGGAGCCGGAACGTCGACGTCGGATGCCAATCTAGAGGTTGCATCGGGTTTGTCCGCGAACGCGATTGCCGACGCGAACAGTGACCTCAACGGTATTCAGCGCGTGGACTTGGACGACGCAACGCTCAAGGGTCGCAACATCGATATTTGGGCCGGGCGTGGCTTGCCCGCACAGCCGAACAATCACTTCAGTCGTGCCGCGAGCAATATTTTCGCGGCTTCGATGGGGCTCAATATCGTCAACCCGACCGCAAGCTCGACGATCAATGAGACCAATCTCATCGACATCCAAGGCACGTCGCAGGTTCTTGGTTTCGAAGACATCGATCTGGTCACCGATGAAACCTCGCTCCCGAACGCGAGTGTCGGGATCGACGGTGGAGCATTCTCGCTCTCGGCATTTCCTTACGGTATCGGAACGAGTGGAGATGAGAACTTCAGCTCATCCAACAACGTCAATGTGGGAAATTCGGCACAGGTCGAGGCGGGCATCCATTCGTCAGCGTTCGTTTCGATTCAACCCCGTGTTTACCCGGGCCGTCCGACACTGCCAATCAGCCGATTGGACACGCTGTTGACCACTCAGGAGAAGAATGACCTGACTCTGCCTGTCGAAATCGACTACGAGTACAGTCGGCTCGACATCAACAACATCGCGCTCGACATGTTCGATGGCCACATCATTCAAGTGGTCGGGGGAGCCAATGCGGGTGGCACCGTCGGCAACTTCTATCAGCTCAATCTCAACAGCTTTGAATCCGTTCCACAGATTCCACATTTGGTGAACTACAACTCGGGGGCGTGGACCGATCTCGGTGTCCTGACCCCTGCCGAGGTCACTGCATTCGAAGACGAAGGTTCGCCGGTTTACCCAAGCGATATCACGGTCCAGCTCGCGGCGGGTTTGAACGACAAGTTCTACGCGATCAAGCCAGCCGAGGTGGAGGATGTGGGGCTGGTCTACACCAACATCGGGAACCGGTTATACGAAGAACGCGAAAAATTGATCGAGTGGATTGCCAACCACGAAGGCAACGCCGAAGCGGTGGCGCGCTATCAGGTCCAGTTGGATGAGATCAATCAACAGCTAGTCGACCTCGGCTTCTCTGAGAACGTCAATGGCGGAACGCAGTTTTTGCGCAGCCTGGATGTACTCATTCTCGATCTTCCCGACATCACCGCGGCGCCCGGTTCGATCTTTATCGAGGCGGGCCCGCCGAGTACGGGTATTTTGCCCGGACAGGTTGGTAACCAACTCGTCGCCTATCCAGGCGCGCAAGTAAACGTGCTCAACAACTCGCCGTTTGCAATGGAGGTTGGCAACGTCCTCGTTCGCGACAATCAGCGTGTGACGACGGGACAGAATGGGCAATCGCTCGTGCTTGAGGGTGGAAACGTTTACCTCAATTCGTCGCCGCTCACGAACGTGGTTGACAATACGGCACGCACGATCGACATCTTGCAAGACGCCTACGGTCCGATCGGCAACTATGACTTGGCGGGGCTTCCCGTCACGCCGGCGGACATCGATCAGGATCTCTACATCAACGGTCGAGTCATCAACGAAGCCGGCGATGTCACGATCGAAAATCGCGAGGGAAGTGTTTACGTCAACGGCGAAGTTCGGGGTGAGAACGTCACGATCATCGCTGCTGCAAACTTTACGCTCAACAGCGAAGACTGGTTCCACACCAACCAAGACCCACGCCAGTACCTGCGGCTCGCGGAAGTCCTCGAAACGCAGG
>JBCBOT010000011.1:0-59181 GCA_039821165.1 Planctomycetota bacterium
AGCGAACCGGATGCGCGAGCGGTGCGTGCCAGGTGCTTCCCGCCGAATGGACCGCTGCGGGTTCTTCGGCATGCGATAACTGCCGCTAGACAGACGGTGCCAACAGGTCGCACAACTATCAGCTCAGGCCAACTCGTTTGGTCTGAGCTGTTCTCTTGCACCGTCCGATTGGATCGCGGCGGTGGCCACTCTTCGAACGACTTCCAAGTCGGGTGCGATCATTCGTTGCGGCCAACGAAGCCATTCGCCATTGCTAGCAACTCTTGAGCGAAACTCAAAAAAGTGTCCGAGAGGTCGCTAAACCACTGTAGCTTTCGCCAGATGTGTGCCGATATCCCCAGTACCATGGATTGGGAGGGTGGAACGATCGGTGCCATCGTTCCAGCACTGATGGGCCATGGTGAGGCAGGGAGGGCTTCACCATGGCCCTTCTCCTCTTCCATGGCACAAAAAAAGCCAGGACATCTGTCCTGGCTTTTTTGTTAGCTGGATACTTGGCTCTTGCTGTTACGCGAAAAGTTGTTGGATCACTGCTCCGTCGCGGACGAGCGTGATCGGGCGACCGGTCGAACTGTCATATTCCAGCGTGGGGTCGATCCCGAGATTGTGATAGAAGCTTGCCGCGACGTCGTCAGGCGTGATGGCTTCGTTTCGAGGGCCTGAAGCGGTATCGTCACTTTCTCCGATCACTTGGCCGCCCTGAACGCCGCCACCCGCCATCAGCATGAACATGCATCGCGGATAGTGATCACGTCCGCCCTCCGCCGAACGGCTGTTGATCTTGGGTGTTCGGCCAAATTCACCGGTGACGTAGACCGCGGTCGATTCCAGCAGCCCTCGTTCCTCGAGTCCGACGAGCAGGCCGCTGAGACCTTCGTCGAGTTTGGGAAGGTTGTTTTCCTTGAGTTTCGTAAAGTTATCTTGGTGTGTGTCCCAGCCACCGAGTTGCACGGTCACAAACCGAACACCCGATTCGACCAATCGGAGTGCGAGCAAGCAGCTCTGTCCGAAGGATTGTTCACCGAACTTTCGTGCGAAGCTCTCCGGCTCCTTGCTGATGTCAAACGCGTTGCGAGCCCGCGAAGAAGTGATCATCGAGTAGGCTTGCTCACCGAATTGATCCAAGCCGTCGAGCAGTTGGTCATTCTTCTCAAGTTCGGTGAAGCGACGATCGAGCTTCTTCAAAAGTGACTGGCGACGCGTAACCTCATCGGTGCTGATGCCACCAGGGAGTGAGATGCCGCGAACACTGAAGGGACGTCCGAAACTCGGCTGGCTGTTGGTTTCCAGTGCCGAGTAGCGGATGCCGAGAAAGCCGGCGCCTTGGCTGGTCTTAGGGACGGCCACGGCGCTCGGGATGTCACCGTCGGAGGCAATCTCTTTGGAGACGACGGATGCGAAACCGGGGTATTCCAAGGCCGGGATCGGCTTGCTTCCCGTGTTGACGTATTCGCGTCCGAGGCGGTGCGCGGCCAACGTGTGACTGACGCCGCGGAGGATCGTGAACTTATCCATCGAAGCAGCCAACTTCGGAAGGTGTTCCGAAATTTGGATACCTGGGACCTTCGTCGCGATGGGATTGAACGTCCCGCGATGCGTGTCCGGTGCGTTCGGCTTGAGGTCAAAGGTGTCCATGTGTGATGGACCACCGGGAAGTTCGATGAAGATAGCCCGCTTGGCACGCCCCTCGGCGACTTGTCCGGCCGCGGCGAGCTTTTCATAACCGGCCATGGTGAGGCCACCGATCGAGAGCGCTCCGATTTTCAGCAAGTCGCGTCGACGAGCACCGTCACAGGTTTGATGAATGGTCATGGTTCGTTCCGAATGAGATGAAAGTGAATGGTGGGAATGAAGTCGTGACGCGTGTCAGTGACTGATGATGAATTCCTTGGTATTGACGAGCGCCCACATCAAGCCCTCGATACCGTCGGACGGCTGCTCGGACTCGGTGATGAATTGCATCGCCACGGAGGTCTCGTCTTCGTCCGGGTAGCGACTGAGTGTTCGGAGATAGGCTTCCTCGACGATTTCGGCGAGGCCCTTCTGTTGACCCGCAACCCGGTCGACCAAGCCGATCTCTTTGAGTTCACTCCAGGCTTCCGGCGATTCCAGCAAGGCGTCGAGCGACGGGACTTCAAAGTCCTTGCCGATTCGCTTGACGATGGCCTTGTGCTGCTGCTTCAGCTTGTCGATCGAGCGTTCGCGGCGTGCCTCAGGAAGCTTGAGGACTTGTTTGACGCGATTGATCATCGAACGTCGCTGTGATTCGGCCGCGCGGACTTTCCCTGCCAGCTTCGCGTCGCTCGTGGAAGGAGGTTCGACTCCGATGGCCTGGCATGCTTCGGCGACCCATCCGTTCCGGTCCGCGATCCGCTTGTACATTTCGGAATCGTTTCGCAGATAGATGGACTGAAGCAAGCTCGGTGCATCACTCCGATCGCAGTCACAGTTCGACTCTCGAATCGACTGTCCGAACACGCTGAGCGCGAAATTCGAGGGGCCATTCCGAGTCCGAGCCATCCCCTCGGCGATCGCCATTTGAGTGAGCTCACCGCGAAGTTGGCTCGCTTTCTCCGTCGATCCAGTAGCCAGTGCGACCATGTCAAACACGACTTCGGCCGGCAGTCGGCGAGGCAGATGGTGCGAGAAATTGATGCGATCACCGACGTTGGTCGCGTTCGTTTCGGCACTACGTTGGTACGTGTCGCTCGTCACGATCGTGCGGTGCAACCATTTCAGGTCGTACTCATTGCGGATGAACTCGGAGGCCAAGTGATCCAGCAACGGTGCATTGCTCGGCGGATTAGCAAGATTCATGTCGTCGGTCGGATCGACAATTCCCGCCCCGAAGTAGTTACTCCAAACTCGGTTGACGATTGCTTTCGCGAAGTAGGGATTGGACTCACTTCGCAGCCAATCCATCAAGGCTGGACGCGGATCTTTGTCGAGCAAGAGTTCTTCGTCGGCCCCGAGGATCTTCCCCGTCGGGATTTTCAGCGGGGCAACCTTGCGGCCCTTTCGTTTAGCGATTTCACGCTGCTTTTTCTGGCGATCGTTGAGCCCTTTCGAGTTGATGACCAACTCGCCGAACGGGACCACTTTGCCATCCTTTGCCGCTGCGTAGATCTTTCTTCGTAGGTCACCGTTGTTGAGCTTCTCGCCGCCGGTGATGCTCTCGAGCAGTTGAGTGCGTTCCTTTTTCGCATCGTTGGAGACGAGATTCGCATTGCCTGCTCGAATGGTGCCGAACACTTTTGCGAATTCGTCAAAGTCCTGTTTTGACCATTGATCAAACGGGTGCTTGTGGCACTGCGCACATTCGATTCGCACACCCAAAAACGTGTAAGCGAACCCGATCGCTCGGTCTTCGGTCTTCTGGAAATTGCGTCGGGCCCAGTAGAGCGGCATTCCACTCCGACTGGTGAACCGCTCGGTCTCACCCGTGCACGCCTTGGTCATTTCCTCGCAGTACTCGCGATAGGTTTCATCATCCTCACGCGTTTGCGCCGTGACGATGCCTTCGATGATTTCATCGTAAGGCATGTTGTCCTCCAGCCGCGTCCGCATCCATTCGTACCAAAGCTTGTTGGCCGTCCGCTGGAATGGCAAAACGTTGTTGAGTTGCTCGGAGCTGTTACCCGTCCAGTCGCTCATGCGTGTCGCCCACCACGCCGCGTAGGCGGGGGAGCTGAGCAATTCTTCGACCAAACGTTCTCGCTTATCAGCGGATCCATCCGCGAGAAAATCGCGAACGCGATCCGCACTGGGGAGTACACCCGTGATATCCAGTGATGCGCGTCGAACGAATTCGGCGTCGGTGCACACTTCCGAAGAAGTGATGCCAATTTTGTCGAGTTTCTGTTTGACGAGCACATCGATCGGATGATCGGATAGACGCGTCGCAACTGACTCACCGGGCTGAACTCGCGTCCCGGGCAATGGCCGCAGGACCGGGACCGGGACGACGGCGTTGTCGTAGAAAACGACGACATGCGTGTCACCGGCATCACCCGATTGAACCTGGCCCGTTTCATCAATGGCGGCGATCGAATCGTCGTTGGAGCGGAATCGACAGAGCGGCGTGACGTCTTCGGAGGTGCCATCGGCCCAATGAGCGATCGCTCGAAGCGAAACATTTTCGTCGGATGAGCGGAAGCGAATTTCCGACGGCTGAATCTCGAGTTCCTTCAGCTGTTGTAGGCTGTCTTCTTCGAATTTCGCACCGGCGGCGATCCAACTGCGAATCACCTGATACTGCCACTTGCCTTTGTCGAATCGCTTTCCACCTTCGTGCAAGTCCGCGTCGGATGGCTTGGCGAGGATCAGACTCTCTTCGATGTCGTCCGTATCAACCCGCCCGGTGTTCTCGGCCAGAAAGGCCTCGTGGTCGCCTTTGAAGTCGTAGCCGAAAAGCGACAACTGAAACCCGCCGCGGCCCTGAAATGAGCCATGACAGGAGCGGCCGTTGCAACCCAGTCGGCCCAGCAGGGGCATTACGTGCCTTTGAAAGTCCGGCACTTCGTCGGGTTGCTTGGTGTCGAAACGCGTGTCGATTGGCGGGACGACCGACTTGGCCGTCGAGCTTTTCCCAACGCGAGCCGTCGCGGGTTCGGCCGCATCACTAACCGGTGCCAGCATCATTGCGATGGCACAGGCGATGAACAGGTGGCGTAACATCATGACCGGTCTTTCTTAGGGGTGGGGTTGGGGGCGGGAGTCTCTTTGGACGTTTTGTTCGGCTTTCTGCCTGCCTTGCGGAGGTAGCCGGCATAGGTCTTGTCGATCGATTCGGCATCTTTCGACTCGTGGTCTTGCAGCTGTTTTGCTGAGGCATCGACTTGCTGCTGCATCCGTTTGAGCCGTTCAAGTATCTGGGCGTGATCGAATTTCAGCTTTGCCAATTCAGCTTCATGAATCTGCTTGGTCGCTTTCTTGAGTGCTTCACGATCCTTCTTGTTGTCGCGGACGCGCAGTCGCGCGATGAGCAGGTTTGCGGAGGACTGTGCCTTGACGACTTCGAGTTCCACCTCGAAGGATTCTTCGCTGCGTTTCCTCGCCGTTTCGAGGCGTTTCGCGTAGCGAGAAAGATCACGGATCGCGTTGTCGTATTGCTTGGGCTGACTCTTGCGCAAGCGATCAAGCAGCACCTTCAGATCGGGAAGGTGATTTTCGACCATTGGCAATACGATTTTCTCAAGCTCGGTGTCGCGTTTCCGAGTGTTCTTGTTGCCCTTCGCGTCGGCGGCTTGCTTTGCCGCCGCCTTCTTTTTCGCTTCGTCTTGTTGGGGGCTCTCTTCGACTCGCTGCGCGACGATGACTCGTTCGACATCGGATCGAGTCGAATCGAGAACGGGGATCATGGTTAGGAGGAGTACTGCGGTCTTAACCATCGTTGCGACCATCCTCCACGTTGTCGACTTCCACTGCGGCGACCATCCAATCGATGGAATCCGTCAGCTCGTCTGTCTCATCCTGTCCGTCGTCTTCGACGGTCCAGCCGAGTTCGTCGCCCAACACGTCGCTCGAAAGAATGGGGCTGTCCGCCCAGGCTTGGGCGATTCGAAGTTCCATCGACCCGTTGCCCCGATCGTCACCGGACTGGTTCGCTTGCCAGGCAACACCGACGAGCAACAGAACGGCCGCTCCCAACGCCATAAGCCATCCGACTCGGCGAGTGGCAGAGAATGCATTCGATGGCGGGGCAGCGGCCGACGGTGGGGCAGGGGAGTGCGTTTTCGCATCGGCGAGTTCGAGCAGCAATTGACTCTCGCGTTCGAACAGCGATGCGACGTCGGGGTCGCACAGTTGCTGTTCGAATTCGGCTCGCTCGGCCGTAGGCATTTCACCGAGCAAGTACGTCAAGCATCGGTCGGCAAGTTTTTGTTCGGCGTCGTCGTCTGATCGATCGTTCGACATGGGAGTTACGCTTGATCTTTAAATTGATTTCGAAGTCGTTCCATCGCTCGTCGCATTCGCGTCAAAACGGTTCCAAGTGGGGTCCCCAACTGGTCCGCGATCTGTTGGAACGTCAAATTTTCCTGTATCCGCATCCGAACGATCCTCTGAACATCGGGCGATAACTCGCTGATTGCCCGTTGGATGCGATCGGCGGTTTCCTTCGTCTCGAACGTGTTTGCTGCTGTCCGTTCGTCCGCCGTGACGTGGTACTGCCCGTGTTTTTCCAAAACACGATCCGTTGTTTTCTTCTTTCGCCAGTAAAGCGCCGCCTCGTTGGACGCCACTCGAAAGAGCCAAGCCCGTCGAGCCGATTCAGGAATCTGCGGACGGCTCTCCAAAGCCGCCAAGATGACCGTTTGCAGGCAGTCCTCGACATCCGCCGCTTGAGGCAACTTGGCCGTCAGGAAGCTTCGCAATCCGGGGCGTACTTCTTCAATTAGCTCGCGCCATTGGACCTCAATCCCTTCTGTCGGGGGTTGAGTGCCATCATCGTCGAAGCTCCCGGAATCGCTCATCTTGGTAACGCTGGACACCTAAATGCGCAGGTGATCCGCTTTATTTCACCCTTAGGCCGACAATTACGGGATTGGCACGCGGAGGCTTGGATTCCGGTTCTGGGCAGGGTGGCGAAGGCTGCTAAATTGGGTTTCGCGAGGCGGTTCGAGGCGAGGATTTCTCGGTCGTGAAGCGATATCTTACTGGAACCGACGCGAGAATTGTCGGTGGCGGAAATGAATGCGAACGCTGACGGCATTTGGATCGGATTTGATCTCGGTGGCACGAAAATGCTGGCCATCGCGTATGACTCTGATTGGAAGGAACTTGGGCGCCGACGAAGGAAAACCCGGGGTCGCGAGGGCAGCGATAGCGGGATCGCCCGTATCGGTTCGACCATCGAACGCTTGCTTGACGAGAATGAACTCCATGGCCGCAAGGTCAACGGAATCGGCATTGGTTGCCCAGGTCCTATTGATCTGCGACGCGGCCGGATTCTGATGACTCCTAACCTCGGCTGGGATGATGTTGCCGTCGGCGACTATCTCAAAGACCGGTTCGAATGCCCCACCGTTGTCTTGAATGACGTCGATGCCGGGCTGTATGGAGAGTACCAGTTCGGGGCGGCTCAAGATTCCCGCTGCGCGGTCGGGGTGTTTCCCGGCACAGGCATCGGAGGAGCGTGCATCTATGAGGGGCGGATCCTACAGGGTGATGGAATCAGCTGTATGGAAATCGGCCACACTCGAATCAGTAGCGGTTCGCGCAGTAGCGGTGGGCTACCGGGGACCTTGGAAGCGGAGGCGAGTCGTCTCTCCATCGCCGCCGAGGCCGCGAAGGCTGCATTTCGTGGCGATGCTCCGGTACTGGCAAAATCGACCGGCACCGATCTCTCCGACATTCGTAGCGGAGCACTCGCCGATTCTGTTGCCGGGGGTGACAAAGTCATCGAGCGTTTGATCATCGACGCAGCCGAGTCGGTCGGAATCGGTGTCGTGAACGTCATCCACATTCTTTGCCCCGACCTCATCGTTCTCGGCGGCGGACTCGTCGAAGCGATGGAAGACTTGATTGTCGGTACGGTCGAAAAGACCGCGCGGCGTTCGGTGATGGAAGCCTATCGCGATCGCTTCAAAGTCGTCGCGGCAAAACTCGGCGACGATGCAGGCGTCAAAGGTGCCGCCGCATGGGCCCGGCGGACGATCGAGTCCGGTGAATCGAAAAAGTCATGACGGCACTATTGGCCGAGTGCTTCGCCGAGCACCGGTGCAAACTCGTCCGCTTGGCGCATGAAGCCGAGATCGCTGGCGTGCGAGCCATCTGTCGCGCCGTCGCCATCACGTCCGTACAAAGCGTCCCCGGGAATGTAGTACAGGCCATCGATGGACTCGCGTTTGAGCTGCTCGAACGCCTCACGCAGCGCGCGATGATTGGCCGTGTGATGAGCGTCACGCGCGGGCATGATCCAACTGTTGGTGTTGCGACGATCTTCGACCAAGACGATGGGCGTCTTCGGTTTCGCGGCCCGTAATTGTTTGACCAGCGGAACGCAGCGTTCACTCACGAGCTCGGCATTCATATTCGGAAGGCAATCGATCACGTAAGCCGCCGCATCGATCTGGATCAGATAGTCGCCGACCTCTTCGTGCATTTTTCCATTGCCTGAAAAACCGAGGTTCACGACCGGACGGTCAAAGCGGCGTCCAAGGATTGCAGTGTGCACCATCCCGGGACGGCTCGCGCAGGCTCCGTGGGTGATGCTGGTGCCATAAAACACAATCGGCTTGCGGCGCGGCTCGAGTGTTTCGAACTTGCTTTCGGGATCGACACCGATGCTCAGGAATTCGACGCCGTTATAAAGCGGCAGATATGCGGCAAATTCACGGAAGCCGGGCGCCAACCCGCTGACGAGCTTGGTTTTGATTTCCTGCGAATTCGGACGCGTGACTTGTACCCACCGCCAGCGTCCCTCGGCGTCGCGAGCATAGAGGTCGATGCCGCTCACGCCGGTCGCCGGCATGTGCGACATAGCCAAGTTGCGATTGAGCAACTTGTAGTGCACGTGAATTGCGGTCGCATCCGTTTTGAAACGAACCATCATTCCGGCGGAATGTCGGCTGAGGTTCCAGACGCTTTTCGTCACCCGTGACTCCGCAGATGCGGGCAAGCGATCGAACCAGCGCAAACGCTCTTGTTCCGGAAGAATACGTCCTTCAATGTCCCACTTCGTGACATCGTGCCATGCCAACCCGTCATCGGCCGACGCACGATCGGCCATCTCCGGATCGAGTTTGCCGATTGCCGGCGTTTCAACCTTCTTAGGAGCCGCCGCCTCCTGCGCCGAAGTCGGGAACAACGGCATCAAAATGAGCGTCACCGTCAGTGGCAATCGTGGGAACATGGTCTTGCCTCAGATTCGATCCACGTAGCGATTGACCAAGGCTTCGACCAGTTCTTGTCGACCGCTGGCGTTGGCGTCCGCGTCGCCCTTTTCAAGGATGTAGCTCTCCAGATCCGCGAACGAAACTTCGCCTGCCTCGATCTTGGCACCGATGCCCGTGTCCCAACTTCCGTAGCGGTCACTGACGACGTTTTCCAATGCGTTGTCAGCTCGCAACGCCGCTGCGATCTTCAATCCCTTGGCGAATGCATCGATCGAACCGATGTGGGCGTAGAACAGGTCGATGGGTTCAAAGGACTCGCGCCGGACCTTGGCGTCAAAGTTGACACCGCCACTGCCGAGACCGCCGTGCTTGAGGATGTAGTACATCATCTGAGTGGTCAGGTAATAGTCGGTCGCAAACTGGTCGGTGTCCCAACCGAGTAGCAGGTCACCCGTGTTCGCGTCGATGCTGCCCAGTGCGCCTTGCGAGCCGGAGTAGTCCAGCTCATGCATCATCGTGTGGCCGGCGAGCGTCGCGTGATTGGTTTCAAGGTTGAGTTTGAAGTGATCCTTGAGGTCGTAGGCTCGCAAGAAATTCAGGCAAGCCGCCGCATCACTGTCGTACTGATGTTTGGTCGGCTCCTTCGGTTTCGGCTCGATCAGGAATTGACCTTCAAAGCCGATCGATTTCGCGTAGTCGACGGCCATGTGAAAGAACTTCGCGAGATGGTCGAGCTCGCGTTTCATGTCCGTGTTGTAAAGGTTCTGATAGCCTTCGCGGCCGCCCCAGAACACATAGTTTTCGCCGCCTAATCGGTGCGTGACCTCGAGTGCCTTTTTGACTTGAGCGGCAGAGAAGGCAAAGACATCGGCATTGCAGCTGGTTGCCGCACCGTGCATGAATCGCGGATTGGAGAACATGTTGGCGGTGCCCCAAAGCAGTTTGACACCGCTTCGCTGTTGTTCTTCGAGCAACACATCGGCGACCGCATCGAGGTTCGCGTTGCTTTCACTCAGTGAACTGCCTTCGGGCGCGACGTCGCGATCATGAAATGCGTAGTACGGCGCTTGCAGCTTTTCAAAAAATTCAAACGCGACCCTGGCTCGGTTTTGTGCATTCTCAACGGAGTCGGTGCCGTCTTCCCAGGGACGGACGGCGGTGCCGGGTCCGAACGGATCACTGCCCATTCCACGGAACGTGTGCCAGTAAACGATGGAGAAGCGAAAGTGATCCTTCATCGTCTTGCCTTCAACCAACTCCTCGGGGTTGTACCATCGGTAGGCAAGTGGGTTGTCGCTTTGCGGTCCTTCGTAAGCAATGGTCGGAATATCGGGAAAGGCAGTCATGGCGATGCGAACACGGAGGTGACGTGGAGCCTTAATCGGCGTGCAAAGAAACTCAATGGCAGGTGATGCCATTGGTTATCGACGACCGGCAACATGATGATTGCCTACTCTCCGGTCAAGAGGCTGCCTACTTGGGGCCCTTGCCGGATCGCTCTTCGACCATGCGTTTGTATTCGGCGATCTCGCGTTTGCGGTCCTGCAGTCGCTGGCGTTTCTCTTCGTCGCTGAGCTTGTTCCAGTCTTCGTCTTTGGTCGGCTTGCTGAATCGTGCTTTGTATTCCGCTTTACGTTCGGCGGTCCAGAACTCGGCGGAGGCTCGTTTTGAAGACTCGGTTTCGCTAAATGACTCGCGACTGTCGGCCACTTCCACGCCGACCATTTCAGGTTCGATGTCGGGAGTGGCGGGAGTGTAGGCGGCTTGGTTCATTCCCAGGAGCGAATCTTCGTCGGGTCGAGCCATCAGTGCCCAACTGTGCAGCATGCCGAAACGTTCGCTGTTGGAGCATCGGATCGTTAATTGCCAAACCCCTTCGATGCTCTTCCCGTTGAACACGCCGAGCCCGGGCTGACGTTTGGCCAATCCCTCAGGTTGGAACGTGCCCTCGAACGGCGGGCGTGCTTTGGTGATCGGGGTACGGCCTTGGTCATCGAAGACGGTCCCGTTGAAGTGATCGTCGTGTCCGCCCACCGCGGTAAATAGCTCAATCCGTTGGCCGTCGGGGCTCGTCAGGTAGCCGTCGAGTTGCGAGACATGCGTGTGCGTGATGTTGATGCGAACATTCAAGTCCGCAATCACGAATTTCTCGCCGACGTTGATCTCCGAAACGATCGTCTTTCGTGGTGGCAGGACCTCGGCTTCGTTGTTCTCGAAGGTACCTCCAGTCATCGACTTGGCGTTCAAGATTTCCGTCGCAGTCAGCATGCCGTCGTCATTGCCGTCGAGAGCGACGAACTCCGCGACGCGGGCGTCTGTCATTTCTTCGGTCGCAAACTCAACGAGCGTGATTTGCTGGTCACGGTTCTCGTCGAGTTCATAGAACCAACTCGGTAGCCCGTCGGTCAAATCGCCCGTCTGATCTTGAAGCCCTTTCGTGTAGGCGAACAGTTCTTCTCTTGAAAGTTCGCCATCACGGTTGGCGTCGACGGGGCCGGTCGCGAAACCGAGTTCGGTTGTTTCGGTCGCTTCGAGACGGCCGTTTCGGTTTCGATCAAAGCGGCTGAGGATGCTCGCCGTGAGCCAATATTTGTCGCCACCTCGACGCCACCAGTCATCTCGGCCACGGCGATTTTCGTCTTCGTCGTCGCGACCGGGCCAACGGATTTCACCCCCGGTGCGCCATGCTTTTCGCATCAGTTCGCCCGCTTCGTCTTGGAGCATGCGACGCCGCGCGTAGCGTTGGGCAAGTTCGAGCCGGCTCAAACGCTGATCGCCGTTGAGATCCGAACTGAAGGGATCCCGGTGCGTCCATCTTGCACGCTGCACTTCTCGAAAGTCGAGCGAACCATCTCGATCGCGGACCCACCGTCGGATCGTGTCGTCCGCTTCTTCCAGGTCGCGCTGTTCGTATCGATACTTGACCTCGGCGAGGCCAAACTCGGGCACAATCGGATCATCGTCGCGAGGGCGAAAGCTGCGGACGTTGCGCTCTTCATCCGGATCGACATCTTCGCCACGAACGCCATTCTGTTTGGCGTAATAAACTCGGGCCGCTTCCTGGTACTTGCCGATCGGATTAGGGCGATCGAGCGAGACGCGGTGAGCACGTGCAATCCGCTCCAGATAGGGTCGAGCGAGCGGAGTGATCTCTTCTGGTTCGATGATGTCGTTCTCGTTGCGATCAAGCAATTCCAACGATTCGCGGAGTCCACCCTGGGCGGACGCGGATCGATTGGAAAGAGATCCGAAGGCTACGACAACCAGTGCGATGATGAACGTGCGGAACATGAGTCGCGGCGGAGTTGGAGCGAGGGAAATGAGAGCGGTACGAGCATCGAACTAGCGGTCTTTGTCTCGATCTCGGTCGCGCGATCCCGAAGGACGTCGGTTGTTGTTATCGGATTGACCGAGCACGAGCTCTTCAAGAACGGCTTCGAGTACGACGCTCTTTGGCGTGAGAATCTCGATCGACTGTTCGGCGCGATCGTCGATGATCATGGCCAGCTTTTCGACTTCCTGGTAAAGCGCCTCGGGGGCGGTCACGATCAACGAATTGCTCGGCTCATGCACGGCCAAGGTCATCTTGGGCTCCAAGTCGCGAGCCTGTTGGGATGGGGCTTTCGCGTTTTTCTTGGCGTTGTTCTTGTCGTTGCCGGCTGCTTTCTCCTTCGCGCGTGGGTCTTCGCGTTGGCCCTCGCCGCCACCCTGCTGCGGAGCACTTGCACCGGCGGTGTTGGCCGCAACGCGTCCAGCAAAGGCTTTGCGGAGTGCGGCCTCGACGTCCGTCGCGCGGGTGTTCACCAGCTCGATCACACGTGAGCGACCATAAGTTTCGACCGAAGTGATGCTGCTGTCTTTCTCGATGATCCGGAGATAGCCCTCGATCAGTTCGACATCCTCACTGGTTCCCTGCGCGATCAGTCGATTCAATCTCGAGTCGGCGACGACTGTGAGTGTGCCCGCGATCAGGGTCAGAGTGCCTTCACGGTTGGTGAGCAGGCTGCCAAAGAGCAAGTCGTTGGAAACTGTCGCGTTGACCAATGAATCGGAGGAAGGGTCGACGGCTTCACCGCCGTCGATCAACTCGGCGAGCATTCGCAGCGCTTCGTCAGGCCGAGTGTATTTCAGGTAATAGACGATCGGCTCCGAGGGGGCCGATCCGGCTCGCCCTGCCAGCGTTTCGACGTGCTCTTGGAAATGGTCCAATACCTCCAAGCTATTGCACTGGATCAACAGGCCACGTGACGTCATCTGACACTCGATCGCATCTTCAGCGACATCCGCAGCGGGCGATGTCAGTAGTCGGCCACGATCAGATGCGGAAACAAACTGACTCGGTGGGCGGCTCTCCAGCGACTCCACAGCATCGATCAAATCATTGGGGGAGCCCGACGATTCATTGGGGCCATGCAACACACGTTCGGGATTTCGCCGACGCGTTTGGGATTCAAAAAGTAAGATCGGATTCGGTTTCTGCCAAAATCGTGCGGCTAATTCGAGCGTTTGCTGGGCGTGAGAACCGTACAGTGGAAGCAGTCGAATCCGCTCCTTCGTTCCAACACCTGTTTCGTTGTTGTCCAAGCCTTGGACGATCTTCTTGATTTGGGCGATCTGTTCAGGCGTGCCGCGCACGAACAGGCGTCGATTCTCCGGATCGGCATCGATGTTCGGCGGTGGGATCTCATCGTCGTCGCGATCGTCATCGTCAAACGTTGAGAGATTGAGCATTTGTTCGACCAAACCGATGGCGACATACGGGTCGACCGTACGCAGTGGAATGACTTCGAAGTCTGGTTCTTCGGCAGCAAGCTTCGCGATCGTGCCTTCGATCTGACGATGGACGGCCGGGGTTGCAAAGGCGACCAATGTTCCCGCAGATTCATTCTTTGAAAGCCTCGCGTCCTGGCCGGCCAACAACGTCAGCAACACGTCGTAGGCAAGGTCGACGTTCCCGCCCACCACCTTGTAGGTCCGCAGCTCGGCGGTTTTGTCATCCTGAATCTGAGCTGGCTGAGGTAAGTCGATCGACTGAACGAGTTTCTCGATCAAAAGCACTTTGTCTTCGATGCCGGTCGCAAAAATGAACTTGCCTTGCAAGTCTGCCGAAAGACTGACGTCGATGCCGATCATCTCACCTGTCGCCAATCCGAGATGTGGACGCGCGACGACCAGCACGTCCTCGGCGTCGACATGTTTGAGTTCAAAGCTTTTGACGATGGTTCCGTTATCGAGTTGGGACGGCTCGAAGGAGTCGAGGATGGTCTTGACGCTCTTGAGCTTTGCGACCGTGTCGACGATCAGAAGTTGCTTCGTCTTTGAGAGGATGGTCGGCTGAACCATCAGCTTGATTGCGGACAGCTCTTCAACCGCATCCGCCGAGTCGAGCGCGCCGAGGGGAAACAGGCACTTCACAACTTCTTGTGGCTTTCGAGTTTCAAGCTGGGCGGTCGTGACCAGGTCTGCGATCGCGTCGAGCTGCTGCATGCTCCGCGGGTCGCTCAGGTCGATCACGGACAGGAGATTGCCGTTGCGAACCAGTGAGTAGCCCTTCGGCAACAGAAACAAATTGATTCGATCAATCGCATCGGCATGCGTGAACGCCGAGGGGTCTCGGTAGTTAAAGCTGCCGGACGGAACCGAATCCATGTGAAGCGCGAGGTTGGCTTCGTCTGCGATCCATTCGATGACGTCTCGCCAGGGAACGCCCGAAAAAGAAAATCGGACCATCCCGACCTCACCTTCTGCGGCTCGAGCCTGCGGGCTCAGCACCACGACGAGTGCGAAGAGGAGCGCGATGGCTCGGGACGTGGAGCGGTCTCGCCGGGTTTGGTTTCGGCTCATCTCGGGGGCCTAACGGTGGGACGTTCAGTCAGATCCAGGGCGGCTTGGGAAGCGACCGCACCCGGGAATGAACAAAATGGCAGGCAGGAGGCAGGACTTCTAAGCGTAGTGTAGTGTCCGACGAAGTCAATCTTGATCGGTCGGTCAGCCTACCGAAGACAGCTTTAGCTGCCTTTGCTCGTGAATTTCAACAGCAGCCAGTCTCCGAGCCACGGAGCCGCATTTCCCAGCGTGATCAACAGCCGAAGATAGCCGGGCAGGATGACATCGGTGCGTTTTCGTTGCGCACACAGTAAAACCGCCTTCGCGACGCGTTCCGGCGGCAGGCCTTTGACACGCGTCCCACCACCGGGACGAGTTGCGTGCTCAGGAAGCGAGCCGCCCGCATGCTCCGAGTACCGCGTCCCCTCATCGGGACGCCGAATCGGGCCGGGACTGACAATGGCGACGTGAATTCCTTTTTCCCGCCACTCCAATCGCATTTGCTGGGTCAGTCCCGAGACGGCGTGTTTGGCTGCAACGTATGCCCCCAGGTAACGAGCCCCGACTTTGCCCGCTAGCGACCCAATGTTGACGATGCTGCCACGGGAGGATTCCAGCAACGGAAGAACGGCTTGGCTGCACTGAAGCATCGTGATCACGTTTCTGTCAAAAATCGTTCGCAAGTGATCCGCCGCCAGTTCGCTGGAAAGTCCGCGATCACTTTGTCCGATGTTATTGACGAGAACATCAAGTCGTCCGAATTGTGTTCGGATTCGGTCGGACAACTCTTGCACGTCCGATAGATCAAGAACATTGCACTGCCACGCTGAAACTTCAGGCCCGATCTCGCACAGTTGATTTTTGGCCAATTGCAGCCGCTCGTGTGAGCGGCCAACGATCAAGACGTGATACCCGGCGTGAAGGAACGTTTTCGCGATCACCAAACCGAGTCCTGCTGAACCGCCGGTGACTAACGCGAGGGGGCGATCGCCACGGGATGCGGCGTCATGATCGGATGTATCAGGCACGTAGAGAGGGAACGTAGGGAAGGGCGGGGCAGGGCAGGGGACTGTGGTTGTGACGCCATCATTCTATCTCCGAAGGAGATATCCCCGCTACGCGACTGTGGAGGTTCGTTACCACGGATGTTTCTTTTCAGAGGTCGCGTGGAACGCTACAACCTGCTCGTCCGAATGATCCCACTCCGCGCAAGGTCCGTCATGTCTTTTTCAACGCTTGACCAGTCACGCACCAAAATTGTCGCGACCGTCGGCCCCGCCTGCGATTCGCCCTACAAGTTGGCCGACCTGATTCGTGCCGGTGTGGATGTTTTTCGCGTCAACACGGCTCACGGAAAGATTCCGGACCATGAGAAGAAGTTGGCGGCGATTTCAGCCGCATCGGAAGCCACCAACACACCGGTCGGCGTGTTGTTGGATTTGGCGGGTCCCAAGATTCGATTGGGTGAGTTGAAGGTCGAGCCTCTTCAGCTCGACGTCGGTGCAACGCTGACGTTCATTCGTGAAGGTGAGCCGTCCCAGCCAAACGAAGTCACCAGCACGTACCCCAAGTTGATTGACGAACTGGAGGCCGGTGATCGCGTCATGCTCGCGGACGGCTTGGTCGCGTTGGTTGTCGAGTCGGTGACGCCGACAAACGCCGTCTGCCGAGTAACCGCGGCGGGAAGCATTCGCAGTCGCCAAGGCATCAATCTGCCCGGCGTCAAACTCTCGGTCTCGGCGATGCAAAAAAATGATATTGAGAACGCGATCTGGGCCGCAACGCAGCCGATCGACTTTATCAGTCTGTCCTTTGTGCGTTCTGCAGAAGACGTTCAAACACTCAAGACCGTGTTGGCCGCTAATGACTGCGATGCGTTGGTGATCGCAAAAATCGAAAAGCCAGAGGCCCTCGAAAACCTCGAGTCGATCGTTGATGCGGCGGACGGAGTGATGGTGGCTCGAGGCGACTTGGGGGTCGAGATCGATGTCGCAGAAACACCACTTGCGCAGAAGCGGATCATCCGGGTTTGTCGTGAGAAACTCAAGCCGGTCATCGTGGCGACGCAAATGCTCGAGTCGATGCACCGCAGTTCAAGGCCCACTCGTGCCGAAGCCACCGACGTGGCCAATGCGATCCTCGACGGGGCCGACGCATGCATGTTGAGTGGCGAGACCGCAATCGGTGACCATCCCGTGAAAGCGGTCCGGATGATGGACCGCATCATGCAGTGCACAGAGGAAGCGTTGATTCACGACCAAAATCAACCGCCCGCGACGAACCGCGTCCATCCGATCACGACAGCGGTGACGTTTGCCGCGAGCAACATTGCGGAGGCGATACAGGCGAAGTTGATCGTGATCGCGACCCGCACCGGCAACACCGCCTGGGTCAAAAGCAAGTCACGCTCATTGATTCCGACTCTCGGTGCGAGCGACAACCCCGCAACGCTTCGGCGAATGAATCTGTTCTGGGGCATCAAGCCGGTGCCGGTGGAGCGGATGCAGCATCCGGCAACGATTCGCGGTGAGGTCTGCCGCTGGGGCAAAGAACAAGGACTGCTCAAGCCCGGCGACCGAATCGTGTTTGTCAGCGGCAGCGGGATGATCGAGCGTGCCCACAATTCGGTCGTCGTTCACACCGTCGAGTGAATCGAATCAATCTCGGTCTACCATGCTTCATCCTGGATCAGGATTCCATCGGCCCTGTGACCGAGTTGGGAATACAGCTGCGGATCGATGTTGTGTGTCAAGAACAAGACCGAGCCGTCGGCGAACGCAAAGTTTCCTCCGCCTTGATGGAAACTGCTAAACCCTCCGACCTCGAGCGCCTTGCGCGGATCGTTACCGCCCTGTCGGTCCCATGGCGGAGCGTCGGCGAAGTCGCCCGTATTCCGCAACGTCGCCCGTGTACCGCTGACCCAACCCAGTTCGTCGGCGTCACCAAGGTGTTCCCCGATCAGAATCGTTTGGGTGGTTCCATCGGTGATGTCGCGAAAACCGATGGAGCTGTTGCGGAAGAAAATCCCGTTGTCGTTCGCATTGATCGGCGACTCACTGTCGTTGTAGCAACCCGCGTAGTCCGAGAGCCCCACGGTAAAACCATTGGCGTCCAGCTTGCTGCCGGTAAACGGATTCGATGGACAACGATACGTCGGAACTTGTGTGTGCCGAACGGGCTCGTTGGCCGCGCTGTAAACGCTTTGAGAGAAATCGAATGACTCGTAGGCGTTGTGTTGTTCAACGTATGGCAGGACTTGGACCATCCATCCGATGTGTTGACCTGCGTTTTCCTTGTTCTGGATCGGACCCACGGGATCCGTCACTCCTGGCGGGAGTTTTTCAAAGTTGAACTCGTAGTGATGTGTCCCGAGCGAAATCTGCACCATGTTGTTCGTGCAAGACATTCGGCGAGCGGCCTCACGAGCGGCCTGGACCGCCGGTAGCAATAATCCGACGAGGATGCCGATGATCGCGATCACGACCAACAGCTCGACAAGAGTAAAGGCGTTACGTTTCATCTCACTGACCGAACGAGTATTGATGGGATTGAGTGGTGAGGTCGGGTGCGTGGCCGATCGTGGCTGTCACCTTGATTTGGTCGCCGTCGACCGAGATTTTCACGGATGCGGGAACGCTCTCCGATGACGATCGGAGATCGGGGCTCCAGGTTTCGCCGTCGTATTCGGGGTCGCGCGTCTTTTGCGTCGTCGCTCGCAAAACACCGGCATCAAGCAACCGGCTGGTTTGCAGCCACTGATGCCGAAGCTTTGTCTCACGCCGCGCCGCCAACGCATCACGTACCAACAGTCCGAGCAGGACCGAGACAACGGCGAGGCAAGCGAGGACACCGATCATGATGGTGCCTTGACGGTTTCGCTGGACGATCATGGTTCGATCTCCCCGCGTTCATGAAGCAGTCGTAGACCGATCGAGGCTTTTGCGACGCGCCATAGCGGAGTCTTTCCGGCGTGCGGCGTGATCGACGAAACGGCGAGCTCGATCTGATTCTCGGAATCAAGCAACTTGAGCGCGACCACGCGACCCGACTTCCATCGATAGGCTTCGCGTCGAACGATGGTCTCGTCCTGAGTTTGGGAACGCTTCACCCGATTCGCCTCGATTCGATAAACGATCTCGCTTCCGTCGCTGGTGGTGAGTTTGACTTCGTTCTCCGTGACCTCGACGTCCGTTGCGAGATGCGTATCTGAACAAAAATCGTTTCGCAGCCGAAAGAAGGTTTGGTCATCTTGCCGATGGTTTCGGCCCATGCTCGACCAGTTGAATGCACTGTGCACCAGTCCGGTCGCGGCGATGAACACCGTGCTTCCCAGTGCCAGCGCGATCGAAACTTCGCGGAGTGTGTAACCGGTGCGGTATCGTTTTCGAATCATCGCGTCGCCTTCTCCGGGGTCTCGTCTGACGGAGGCAAAGCATCGATCCAAGCGACCAACGTGACCGGGGGAGGATCGCCGATACGATTCCAATCGATCCCCAATTCGATCCGCTGTCCCGAGGAATCGGCGAGCACGTTTGCGGTAAGTTCTGGTTGCTCGAGCACGGTCGCGATCGACTCCGAAACCTCGATCGACTCCATGGCCGCTTCGCGTTCTTCGCCCGAGAGCGTTAAGAGCCGATCCATTTGGCCATTGAGTTCATCGAGCGCAAGTTGATATTGCTGCGTTTGTTTCCAAATCCGGCTCGTCTGAAACACCAGTGGCGTTGCGATCGCCAGCACGGTCACGACCAAAGCCGCCGCGACGACGACTTCCATCAGTACAGTGCCGCGAGTGGCTTTCGGATTTTTCTTGGTTGAAGCGGTCATCGTCTACGAAAGCGGCAACATCAACGTGGTGAGGGATTGAATGAATGCGACCGCGATCCAGCCGACGAGGATCGCGAGGACGATCACGGGAACGTGCCGCGCAAAGCTTCCGAAGATCCGCGAACGCTGAGTCAAGTGGATGTTCTTCTTGTCAGCGAGCGTGGTCATCGCCCACCCACGTACTGAAGGTGTGTCGATCTTCGAAAGTTCACGGGCTTCGTGGCGTCGAAGCAGCCCATGCTTGGCCAACTCGGCGAGCAGGCTCGGGTCGTCGTCGGCTGTCCCACGAATCTGCATCAAGCGGGCACGAACGCTACTCTCGGGATGAAACTGTGCGGCGGCGGAGATGGTCGAAGCGATCGGGTCTCCGGACATGGTTGGAATCGCCAGCAATCGAAGGATTCCGGCTCGTCGTCGCGCAGGCGTGTTTGGCGAAACGTGTCGCCAAAAGCCGGTGTGGAGCAACCTGCGAACCTCACCGAATTGAAACATCACCCCGATGAGCAAAACCGCCAACACAATCAACAATGCGTAACTGCCGAAGCTTTTCATGACTTGGATCAGCGTGAGCATGCTGTAGGGCAGGCCGATCCCAAACTCTTCAAACATCTCTTCGAACGTTGGCACGACAAAGGTCATCAGCCCGATGACCCAGAGCAGAAAGAGCGAGGTGACGGTGATGTAGATCACGGTCGACGACACCACGGGGCGTTCCCTCGGCGGCTCCTCGGACGCTTGGCGGAGCAGCAGGTCAAAGGTTTCCGTTACCCGGTCGTTCTCGATGGCGCACTGAATCGCAAGTGTTTCGTGTTTCGAGAGTGCGCCGGGTGTTCGACCGAGACTGACACTGATTGAACTCCCCGCGGAGAGCCAGCCACTGAGCCGACTGAGCGTTCTACGATAGGGGCCCGATTGTTCCGTTGCCAAATTGCGGACGAGGCGACGCGGATCGATGCCTTCCGAGTGTGAGACCGCCAACAAACGCAACAGCGATTTTTGCTGGCTGCGCAGCGAATCTCCCGCCAACCATTTTGGCACGAAGAATCGGATGGCTCGGAAAAGGAATTCAATCACGATGAGAGACTCGTCATGAGGCTGATGAGCGGCAAGAACAACGAGATCACCATGAACGCGATCAGGATTCCGACGAGAATCAGGGCCAGCTGCGCGATGATAAACGCGCTCCAGTCACGACGGTCGATTGCGAGTTCGCGATAACTCGCCGCAAGCTCACGAAGCAGCGTCGGATTGGGTTGAAGTTGATCGCCACAAAAGAGTGCCACCGTAAGATTTTGCGGAAGTGCGCGGGCCGGACGAGATGTGACAAGCCGACCGGCGGGTTCACTTTGCTGACGTGCCGCCAATTCGGAGAGTGTGCTGGTCACCACGATGTCGGTGGAGCTCGCGGCGGTGATCTGCAAGGTGCGGCCAAAGCCGATGCCTTCCTCGGTCAACTCCGCGACCTGGATCGCAGCTTTCGCAAACGAGTGCCGCGATCGGGTTCGATCCGTTGAGGAGCCGATGAGCATTCGTTTGACAGGGCTGTCTCCGACCCATAACCAAATCACCGTCGCCATGACGCCCAGGACGAGGATCAGGACACCCGCCGTGGCGAATGGTTGACCCACCACAAAACGAGAGACGTTGACGAGGGCCAACGTGATCCCGGGGAGTTTCAGCTCAAACTCTTGGAACATCTCATCAAAGATCGGAACGATCGTGACACAGGCCACCAGAAATAGCCCGACGCTGAGCAGCGTGACGAGACAGGGGTAAGCGATTGCCCGTAGCCGTTTGCGTTGGAGCTGCGTTTGAACCACGGAGAAACTGAGCGACTCGGCGAGCGCGTCGGCGGTCGCAGAACCGGGGTTCATGGTGAGAATCCAACACAGATCCGGAAAACGGCGTGCAATCTCAGCAGAGCTTGAACCACTCTGGAGTTGGGTCGCCATGCGCTCCATCTCACGCTTCATTCGTGACGGCGGAAGTTCGTCCGCCATGTCTCGCAGTTGTGAAGGCAAGTCGGGATTGGATGTGCGGATTTCATCGACCCGCTCATGAAGTGCCGTCGCTATGGAGGGCGCTATGCTCGATGGAGCCGGGTTTTGAGGTGCAGGGTTCGCCGTCATTGCGACGCTCCCATCGGAACCACGCTTTGAAGCACTTCGATCCATGGGAGAAACAAAACCAACGCGAACCCGAGAACGATCACGCCACCGAGGAGGATGCCGATGGTCGGTGCCGCACCGCGAACGCTCGCAGTGGCAGGCTCTTGAACGAGAAAGCGATAGAACTGAGTCAGTCTTCTAAGCCCTGAAAGGCGAGCCTGCGTATCGCTCTCACGCATCAAAGTTTGCGAAAAGGGACCGATCGCTTCGCCATCATGTTTCGCGAGTTGGATCGCCGTTTCCGTGCTGACTTCGCTTGCGGCTAGAGCACGAAGTCGGCGTGTCTGGCCGAGTGAGGACAGCCACCGGGAACGCAACCGCCCACCCGGGAGCAGCCGTCCCAGCGAGACCGAATTTCGGAGCATGAACACCAACGTGATCAACACTGCGATTGGTGCGACAACGGCCCAGACCGGCAACCAGTCACGCACGGCCAAGAGCATTTTTGTGAACGTGCCGGGCGATTCCCACTGTTGTTCGAATTGCGCCTCGATATGGGGAACGACGAAGAAGCAAATCAGCAACAGACCGAGGTAACTGATCGTAAAGACGACGAGTGGCTCCATCATCGCCTGATTGACTCCCGACGAAACCAGCTTGCGATGCTCCTCGCGATGGGCGATCGACTGGAAAATGGGAGCCGGATCGTCGGCCGCAACCAACATTCGCGCGATGGACTGATACGCCTGCGGCAGCGTTTCATCTTCCAGCACGCCTTCGACGTCGTCATCCGATGATGCCGACAAGCGGTCATTGACCTCGCGGAGGAAAGCCACGGGATCGCCGGAGATACCGAGGTCCAGATCGACGCCGAGGCTCAGCAGTGCGATCGCTTCGCGGTTGCGTCGCTGAAGTCGTTTTGCGGGGGAGTCGGGCATCGTCGGCCGGCAAGAAGAGAGAAGCGTTCGGCCGGATGATGCGCGCGGCTACTCCATTTGTCTACTCCCGCGAAAAAAACCTCTGAGTTCAATCGATCGGTGCAAATCGCGTGTTCGAGCCAGCCATCGCATTCGCAGCCGAGCGACTGTGATCGAGTACGAATGGACCAACCGCCCGGTCCAAGTGGTGCAGCACAACCGTGTCGTCGTCGGGTTCAAATCGTCGTGATGGCGAAAAGTTGTCGGCGTAACGGACCCCACTCGACAGGCGAAATTCGTCGAGCTGGCCGGTGAAGGAGCGGGTGGGCAAGCCGCTGCGATTGGGGTCCGCCCCCAAATAAAGCGGCAGTTTGTTTCCGCGTCGTTTCCCCTTCGCAGCCTTCGAATCGACTCGTTTGCCGTCGACATAAAGCGTCACCGAGTCACCGTCGAAGACGCCAGCCAGGTGAGACCATTTGTTCTCCGGCAACTTGTTGGGCGCTGCCGCGGAAACATATTTACCGCCGACGTGAACGTCAAAGCGCACCGCGCCATGGTCTGAAAAGAAGGCGTATTCCGAGCTCTCTGTTTTCGCAACGATCGCATCGTATCCGTCCTGTTTGGTCGGATTGACCCAGACCTCCATCGTGAAGGGACCCGCCGGTAGGTCAAAGGCGCTGTCAGCGATCGCAAGTGCAGAGGATTCATTTTCGATGACCAACGCATGGTTGGCTGACGCCGCGAAGTAGTCCGCGGGGACTTCACCGAGCCGAAGTCCGAGTGGAATCGATTTCTCGGGAAGCTGAACCGCCACGTCATCGCCGACGAGTCGGGTCGAGATCGTCACGCTCGGAACGCGGATGTCCGTTCCGGGAGATGCGCCGCGGCGAACGGTGAACTCGAATTCATGCGATGCCTTGGGCTCAAGCGTTACGCCGAGATGATCCAGCGTTGATGTCCAATCGTTCTCGAGCGACTCGAGTGAAAGGTATGCCTCTAATTCAATCGGCCGCTGCGATGGATTCGTCACCGACACCCGAACCAATGCGTCCGATGATCCATCCGGGTTGAGGAGGATGTTGTCGGTGAGTTGTTTGAGTCGTAGCGACTTGGCTGACTCGACCTCGGTCAGAAACTCGCTGGTGAATCGTTTCGGATCAAAGACGGCTCCCACCGGTAACGCGGCGACTTTGACGCTCTTCGGACGGACCGTGACGACGTTGAAATGATGCAGGTAGCCGGCGTCTGGGATCGGAGTATCACCCGGTAAGTGACCGCCCGTTGTCGCAAGTGCGAAATATTCGATGCCGTCTTTGGGATCGTACCGCATGCGGTGGATGTGTCCGCCGAAGACACCGCTGACGTTTCCTGCATCGACGAGGCGCTGATGGACGACGTCCCAGTTCGAGCCGGTGTACCCGCCTCCGATCCAACGCGGGTGATGCAGAAACACGAACACGTGCTCTTGATCGGCCAATTCCTCGAGCGCTTTGTCGAGAAACGCAAGCTGTTTCTGACTCATCTCTTGGAGCTTGCCGATGTTGAACGCTTTGAGGTTGGTCGCCGGATCACCCTCATCGCTGTAGAGCACGATGAAGCCGGCATTCTTGTGTCGGAACGAATACCAAAGCGGGCCGAAGTGTTTTTCGTAGTTGGCCTCGTGGTGACCCGGAGGCGCGGGGTTGGGGCCTCGCCAATAGATGTCGTGATTGCCCGCAACGGGGAACCATGGCATTTTCAAGCCGCCCATGATCCCACGATACTCCTTGGCTTGCGCGAGCCATTCATCGGTCTCGTTGTAGCCTTGAATCAAATCGCCGACCGTTAAGACCAAGTCGGGATCGAGCAGGTTTGTATCCGCCACGGCTTGCTCAAGAATCTTCAGACCCGCGGGGACTCCCCCGGTGCGATCACCGTAAATGATGAACTGAAACGCATCTTCCTCGACCGTCGGTGCGATGACCCGAGTGTTTTGGCGAGTCGTCATCACCCTCGACTTGTCTTTGTCGTGGACGTGATCGTCATGCCCAAGGCAAAGACCGATCGATGAAAGTGTGAGGATCGTGAACAGCAATTGGCGCGGCATCGGAATCGGTCCGAGAGGGCGAGGGCAAGGAAGGTCTACGGATGATAAAGCCCGCGACGGCGAAAGAAAGCGATTGCGAGCTGGTTCGCACAACTTTCACGAATTGAAGGATGGCGGGGCGGCGGCCCGATTCCGTTTCGGCCGAAAAACGTGAGGCCTACTCTTCCAAATCGATCGTGTCCATCACTTGGTACGTCGGGCCGCCTTTGTCGAGGAAGCTCGCCATCAATTGGACTTGATCGACGACCATTTCACCTAGCTGGACATCGCCCATTTGCTTCATCTCCGCGATCAACTCCTCACGTGCTCGTCCCGAATTACTGCGCGTGCGACCTAGCGTCAGGTGCGGCGTGTAATCGCGTGGCTCCGGCTTGAAACCCAAATCCGCGAGGACCCGTTCTAGCTCCGAAACCATACGAACGAGTTCCCCACTGGGGTCCTCCACGCCGGCGAACAAAATCCTCGGTCGCTCAGAGTTGGGAAACCCGCCCGTTCCGGCGAAGCGAAGTTCAAACGGCGCGACGGTATCGGTCACGCGCCGAATGGAACGGCAAACCTCATGCACCTCCGTGTTATCGACTTCACCGAGAAATTTCAGTGTGAGATGCAGGTTGTCCAACGGCACCCATTTGATTCCACTGTCAAACGGTTGAAGTCGTTTGATGATGCGTTTGGCCGAGGAGGATACCTGCGCCGTGATGGGGACGGAAATAAACGAGCGGATGGTCTGCATGCGAGTTACGAATCGGACCGAAGATGATTGCGTTTGAGCCACCTCCTTTTCGCCCGCATTGGTGGGTCCGCGGCGGCCATCTTCAAACGATCGCGTCTCTCAAGCGACCGACTCAGGAGGTGCCACCGACAACGGAACATGTTGTCGACGTGAGTGATGGCGATGCCATTGTGGTTCACGAAACAGCCCCCGTCGATGGCTCGACGAGTCGGGACGAATCGGTCGTTTTGATTCACGGATTGAGTGGCTGTCATCAATCGCCGTACATGGTGCGGATGGCGATCGGTTTCGCGGCCCAAGGCTGGTCCGTCTATCGTGTCGATATGCGTGGATGCGGATCGGCATTTCGATTGGCTTGCCAACTCAGTCACGCGGGCCGCAGTGCGGACGTCGCGGCGGCTCTCGATTTCGTCGCGAGACGGCGACCAAGCGATCGACTCTCTGCCGCCGGGGTTTCGCTCGGTGGCAACCAACTCCTTCGTTTGGTAGGTCGAATCGGCGCCGGTGTCGAGTCAACGCCGACTTGGTTTGAGCGTCTCGATCGGATCGCCGTCGTCGCTCCTCCGATCGACCTGGTCCGATGCAGCGAAAACATGCAGCGACTCTCTCGGCGACCCTACAGCTCCTATTTCATCCGCAACCTTTTCGAGCGAATGCCCCCCGGTGTCCAAGAAAGAGGCGACTTTCGAGCACTGGCGAGGCATCGGCGGCCTTCGACGTTGTACGAATTGGACGACCAGTGGACGGCACCGTTGAGTGGATTTGAGGGCGCGGATCACTATTACCGCGAATCGGGGGCAGCGGGTGTTTGTGGCGAAAATCCCGTCGAAACGCTCGTTTTAGCGGCGGACGATGACCCGATTGTTCCCATCGCTTGTTTTGATCGATCTGATTGGCCTGAGAAGACTCGGGTGATCCGGATGTCGACCGGCGGACATGTCGGCTACATCGCCCGGGGGCGGCAGAGCTGGATGGACCGCTGTGTCGCGGCTTGGCTAAATCGCCTTTGATATGACGAAACGACTTCGTGTAAGCTGTTCTGTTGGTGCGAGCCCGATTCCCGCAAGACGCGAGTCGACTCTGCGCCCTTTGGGTAGTTGTTCTCAGCCAAGAGGCACACGATGGTCGAAGACTATCACGGGTGGGATCAGGAAGAGGACCACTGGCGCTTTGCGGACGTCGTCGGCAAGCCGTACAACGAAACGGTGTTCGTGATCAGTAATTTCGGGAGTAACACCACCGCGCGTCAGGCGCTGTCGGCAATCCTCTCCGCGATGAACCAATTCCATCGCCGTGTTCAGGTCGAACAAACCGACGTGAACACCCGCCTGATCGAAAAACTCAAGGAAGCGTCGATGCTTCGTGCAACCACAATCACCTGTGGTGACGACGAACATTGGGGGATTCTCGGGGTTCATCCCGACGGGAAAGCCAAGAAGAAGAAGCCTTGGTGGAAATACTGGTAACTCATCGCCAACTGACGCCACACCACGCGGGGAAGTCGCTTTGGACCGTTCGTCTTCGAATCGCACCTCTTCTCTGCGTACCCCGCTGATCGGCGGCATTGTCGCGTCTTTGCTGACGTTCGGAGTCCTGCTGAAGCCGTCTCCCGATTCGGCGCCGGAAGTCGAACGAAAGACGCCCGAACCAACGGTGTCCGTCAACTCGACGTCGAAACCTGTCGATGCTCGCAACGAGGCGATGAATGCAACGTTGCGTCGGGCACAGTTCTACGATGACACCGTATCGCCGCTCCTCGCCGAAACGGAATGTAGCAACATCGAAGCCGCGACCCGATGCCTCGATCGACTGGATCAGGTGATGACGGGATATCACGCCGGCGTTCCCTTGTTCGTCGCTGAGATGACGAGCATCAAAACACGGCTCGGAATCCTGAAGCGAATGCCTGGCGGATGGTGGGCCAAGGACGGTCGGGTCGAGGCTTACGTTCAGGAAAAGTTTGAGGCGCATCTGTTCTCCGAACAAAAACTGGTCGACGACCTCTCGGAAGTTTTGGAACAGTTTCGTCGTGACATCGACGCCAACCAATCGGCCCTGCTGGTGCGGGTCAAAGCGGAACTACGCAAGTCGGATCTGCCCGAGGTTGAATTGGGGGATCACGAGGCGTTCTTTCGGGAACTTTCGCGTGACCTCAACGTCTACGCGGCGGACCAAGGCACCACGAGCGTTCAAAACCTTGTCGGTGCATTTGTGCTCGGCGAGGTCGGCGCCTTTGCGGCTCGATCCGTGATCGCGGGCTTGTTGACTCGGTTCGCACCCTCGGTTGCGATCAGCGGTGCGGGAGCCACCGCCGGGGCGTCCGCTACCGGAGCCGGTACCGGCGCTTTGGGCGGTCCGATCGGTGCCGTCGTCGGATTCGGTGCGGGTCTCGCAGTCGGATTGGTCATCGATTGGTGGATGACCGAACAGTTCGAATCCAAATTAAATTCGGAGCTCAACCAGTATTTGGACGATCTCCATGAAACGCTCGTTCTCGGACACACGGCGGGAGGCACCGACAAAGCCGGCGCCCTCGATACCGTCGCGAACGGGCCTTCTTCCGCAGCAGGCGGTGCGGATGGATTGAAGTCAGCCTTGCCGAGGGTCTGCCAACAACTCTCGGAGGCGTATCGCGATCGCTTCTTCACCCAAATCGTGTCTTCGGAGAGTGTTGATGAATAAGTGTGCCCCCAAGAACACTGCCGTCGTCATTGCGTTTGCCCTCGTGATCGCGATCTCCGGACACGCGTCGGCCGCACCCCTTCCGACAGGTTCCGCGGTCGCCAAAGCGATCCTCAAGTATTTCGGAAAAGAGGGTACCGAAGAAGCGACGGAGTATCTCGCGAAGCAAGGCGGACGTGAAGTCGCCGAACGCGTCGCTGCCGGGGCGCTGCGTGAGGGTGGAGAGGAAGCCGCAGAACAAGTTTCGAAGCTAGCGGCGAACTACGGGCCCGAGGCACTCCGGGCATTAGACAATGCTCCCTCGGTTGCACCGGTCCTCGCCGCGCTCAAGGAATTGCCTGAATCGCAAGTCAAGTCAGCGCTCGCGCGGATGGCAGCCGGAACGACGGGGCGCGAGTTGGCCGAAACGGTCAGCCGTTACGGTGCCGCGGCGCTGCGAAGTGAACTCAAACATCCCGGTGTCGGTGGGACGCTCGTTCGATTGCTCGGCGACGACGGTGCCGAGCTCGCCACGAAACTGACGACCGATCAAGCAATCGCGATCACCCGCCACGCGGATGATCTCGCCAAGTTGCCCACGCCGCAACGCCAGGGCATGCTCAGCCTGATGCGAAATGACACCGTACGCGTGGTCGCTTTCATGGGCAAGTTCGCGAAGGACAACCCGGGGAAGACGCTTTTCACCGTTGCCGCGACGTCGGTGATTCTTGCCGAACCCGAACGCATTCTCGGTGGTGAAGAAATCGTCTTTGATGCGGAAGGCAACCCGGTTGTCGTGACCAAGCCAGGGATTGTGGGGCGGACAATGGAGTCCGGCGGCAAAGTTGTTGCCGACGTTTCGGAAAAATACATCCGTCCGCTCTACCTCTCAGTGCTCGTGTTTGTTGGCGTCTTTGCGTCCTTGTTCATGATCATCAAGCTTTACCAACTGAGTCGATCTCCCCGCGTCGCGGTCGCCAAAGAGCCACGCACGATCAACATCTCGGCTAAGAAGTCGTAGCGTTCGAGAGTGACGCGGCGACGAGGCGGAGATCCTCCGTCAGCTTCTCACCGACTTCCGGATCGGGGCTGCGTAGCACCGCCGATGGATGAAAGGTTGCCATCGCCCATGGCGCAAAATCACTGTCGATCTGCTTGCCACGATCTCGCGTGATTCGAAAGTTCGGTCCGAAGACCGATTTGGCGGCGGTCGCTCCTAAGCACACGATGTGCGTCGGCCGGATCGTTTCCAGTTCCGCAACCAACCAGGGACGACACGCGGCGACCTCGCGGGCAGAAGGCGTCTTGTGAAGTCGACGTTTTCCTGATCTTGCAAATTTGAAATGCTTGACCGCGTTGGTGATGTAAACCGATTGTCGATCGATGCCAACCTCTTCAAGGATCGAATCGAGTAGCGTTCCGGCTGGTCCGACGAACGGCGTGCCCGAAATGTCTTCTTCATCGCCGGGTTGCTCTCCAATCAGTACCAGCGACGCATCCGGAGGACCGATGCCAAAGACCGTTTGCGTCGCCGCTTCACAAAGATCGCAGGCGGCGCAGTCCTTGGCTGCCGCTCGCAACGATGTCAGGCTGACTTTCTCCGGAACGAACGTCGACGCCGAGCGGATCCCATCGGTGTATCGAAGCATTGCTTCCACACGCTTCGGCGCGTCTCGAAGCATTTGGTCGATCAACTCCGTTTCCGGCATCGTCGGCCAGTGCTTTTTGGGCATCTCCGCCTGCATCGCTTTCAGTTTGATCCGTGCCGGATTGAAGATGTGGGCGTAGTACGTCTTCCACAGCGACTCCATTTCGTCATCGCACTTGGCTGCGCTCTTCGGCATGCCGGGTGAAAACACCAATTGAGAGCCGTCCCAACTCGCCGTTTCGTCGGGTGTCATGATCGTCCATCGCATCACGTCAAATCGCCGCACGAAGAAGTCGGCCGTGAAACGCAGCGCATAGTGATCGGGTCGATGCCAAGCCAGATAGCACGTGTCGCCTTCATGAGTCACCTCACGGAAGCGGACAAATGCCTTCATCTTGTGTCCATCGCGGCGGACCGCTTTCTCAAGCTTTGTCAGGTGGACGACGTCATCATCCGAGGCGATGTTCATCACATGCCGTTCGCCGTGCTGCATCCGCCAAAGAATTCGATAAAGCAAGTCCCACCGCGCGGCGTCGCGATGATGTGACACCGTTTTCGCGGTCGCCAGGAAGACGGACGGCACGTGTAGCGTCCGTTCCGACGTGGGAGCCGGGAGCACGTCGTCACCACAACCGAATAAGTCGGCTTGTCCATCGATCTTTCGAGCGCGACCGTCGGCCCACCGGACGTCTTCAGGTGGAACCTCCGCCAAAGCCAGAGCTCGGGCGCTTTCACGCCAGTCCTCAAAGAACTCTGCGGAGATGTTCAACATCAGACTTGGCCGTTGGATGCACTTTCCGAAGCCTCGAACAGCATCAATTGCTGCTGCTTCGGCCGCAACCTACGGTCGAGCGATTCGGCATCCAATGAGAGCGGCCCGGGGTGGCGATCGGCAGTGATCAAGAATGGCCTTGCGCGGCGATGGACAATTCCGAGACGTGCCAGGTCTTCGTCACGAATCGCATGATGACGACGCGTTCGAAGAATCTTGCGGACGCCCTTTTCACCGATACCCGGAACGCGCAACAGGAGTTCGCGCGCCGCGCGATTGATGTCGATTGGGAACTGACCACGGTGTTTCAACGCCCAGGCGAGCTTGGGGTCCATTTTGAGGTCGAGATTGGCGGCCTCCGTTGTCGTCAACTCTTCCGCATCGAATCCGTAGAAGCGAATCAGCCAATCGGCTTGATAAAGACGATGTTCGCGAATCAAAGGCGGGCTCTGTCCTGGCAACCGCGCGTCGGCGTGCGGTATCGGACTGAACGCACTGTAGTAAACTCGCCTCAGACGATGGGTGTCATAGAGGTGGGAGGTTGTCGCTAAAATCTCGCGATCGCTCGTCGAGGTGGCGCCGACGATCATCTGGGTGCTCTGTCCCGCGGGAGCGAATTTCGGCGGCTTCATCCCTTTCTTTCGATCCGCCTCCAACTCATCACGGCGCACCTTGATGTCGTGCATTGCGTTTTCGATTTCGGGACGTTTCTTTTCGGGCGCGAGCGTTTTCAAATCTTGGACGGTTGGGAGCTCGATGTTCACGCTCAAGCGATCGGCGTACTGGCCGGCCTCTTGGATCAACTCTTCGGCGGCGCCCGGAATCGTCTTCAGGTGAATGTAACCACGGTAGGACTCACGCTCGCGCAGCGTCTTGGCGACTTGGACGAGTTGACTCATCGTGTAGTCTGAGTCGCGGATGATGCCGCTGCTCAGAAAGAGACCCTCAATGTAGTTTCGTCGATAAAAGTCCATCGTCAGTTGAACGACTTCATCGACCGAGAATCGAGCCCGCGGCGTATCGCTGCTGACACGATTGATGCAGTACTGGCAGTCGAAGATGCAAACATTCGTGAGCAGGATTTTTAGGAGCGACACGCACCTGCCGTCTGGCGTGTAGCTGTGGCAGATGCCCATGCCTTCGGTGCTGCCCAGCCCGCCGGAGCTCTTGCGACGAGAACCGCTGCTGGCGCACGACGCATCATATTTTGCCGCGTCGGCGAGAATGGCGAGTTTGGATTCGATCGACTGGCTCATGGATCCTGGTTCCGCGGGCGTCCTTGTACCAAGAGGACCGCACAACCCAGGCCGGGTCAACCCACTACCGCGTGACCGCGCGAAACTCGCCTTCGCTCGGCTCCGCAAGGTTTCTCAGAAAGTTCTGCAGGATCGGGTCCCGCGTGATCGCGATCGTGTTGATCATGATGTGCCTGGTTTCGTTGCGACGCAGCACATCGGCCAAAATCACGGCAGGATCCAGGATCCGTCCTGTCGTTGGCTTGCCGTCGCTCAGGAAGAAAACGGCTTCGAGTTGATCGTCGAACTCCATCGACAAACGCAGGGCTCCGTAGGTGTTCGTGCTGCTGCCCGCGGTGAGTTGAGAAATGAACTGCGCCGCGTCGAGTTTGTTCTTGTCAGTGGCTTGGACGAGCAAGCTTTTCCAGGACCGGATCTGAGTGTCAAAAACAAGGATCCCGAACTCGCTGTCTTCGGTCAGTCCCCGAATCGCGTTGATCAATTCGCGTTTTGCTTTCGCGATCCGGGTGTCGTATCCCTCGAGCGTGTTCATGCTCCCGCTGCGGTCGATGACGAACAGCATCCGTTTGGCATGGATGTCGATCCCGTAATACTTCGACGGTGCGAGAAGACGTTTACGGTAGGTCGATGGTGACATCGATGGAGCGAGCACCATTTGTTTTGGCAACGTCGGGTCACTCGGCTCCGCCTGTTCTTCGTCGTCTTCCTCCTCATCGGGAATGGCTCGTTTTTTCCAAGCCGCGAAGCGTTCCGCATCGCCCTCAAAGTCCTCGACGGTGAGCAGCTTGAAACGCTCTTGGATCAGAAACCAAAGCTGACCGTCGAGTTGCTCGCTCAACTCCGCCAACGCTTCCCAGCCGTCCGGATGCGACATCGTGGTCAGCGCGCGGGCGATCGTGAATCGAAAGCCGTAATGCCCCTCGAAGGACTCGTGATTTTTTAACGCGAGAATGTCATCGATGGCATCGTAATGATGATGTTTGGCAAGCATGATCGCGGCGAGCATGACCCAAGTCTTTCGTTTGCTGGAAAGAACTCGGGCCAGTGATTCGGTCGCCTCCGGCTTGTCGACCGTTGCGATGAATCGGATCATCGCGCCGACGCCATCGGGTAGCCCAGGCTGGGTCGCGCGATCAAAGCTCCCGTCGGCGAGCAATTCATCCAAAGATGCAATGACCGATGGCAATGCTGCCGAACGGGTTTTGAAGTCGCCCGCGACCAGTTCAATCGCCTTCAGACGGGCAACGTCGTTTCGACCCTCGAGCAAGCGTCGAAACCGTTTTTCTTCGCGGCTCTCTCCCGCAAGCAACGGCGAGGTGCAGACAATCACTGCGGCCAACACGAACCGCTGAAATACATTCGTGACGCGTTGTGTCATTGCGTTGTACTCCCATGCCTCGAATCCCACGCCGTTCCCATCCTAGCGGCTCGTCGAGCCGAGGGCCAATCTCACGCGTCGGAGCTATCGTGGATCTCCAGCGAAACGGCCCCGTCCAAACCCAGCAGGCTGCCGTGCGAGGACGTCAGCGTGATTTCAATGCGATTGATCCCGACGAGTCGATCGCGGACTTCCAGGCGAAGCGGGAAGCCCCTGTCGCCTGTTTCCAGCTGTTCGCTATTGAGCGTGATGGTCGCCTCGTCACCCGACCAGGACTCGACGACGAGCATGATTTGGGTCGTGTCATCGAGCGAGGTCGGCGTGTTAAACGATCTCCGATAGACCGCACGCAATGCCTCGCGGGGCGGATCCGGGACATCGACGCGGGTCGGCTCGTTTTCGTCGATCACCAAATCCCAAGGTCGTCGGAGTCGTATTCGATGCATGATTCGTGTCCATGAAAAAAGGCCGCAGGAGAGTTTCTCCGGCGGCCTTCGGTTGTCCAGTGGACGGGGCGACTAGTTCATGTCGGCCAGGATTTGATCGATCGCGTTGCGGAAATCATCGAACTCGCTCGTGATCAAATCATCAGGCGAGCTGGTGAAGTCGAAGGAGTCCATGCTTCCGAAGAAACGCACGCCCAAGCCGTCGCTCGTGGCAACGAACTGGTCGGCCGATAAGCGGGCGGTCAACACTTCGCCGGACTCGTTGATGATGCTCAGCAACGCGGCGTCGCGGGAGTCGTTGAGGACCAATTCGGCGAACTCGACGTCGACGCCTTCGGCGGTCACAAACATCGCCTGCGTTCCGTCTTCGTTGAGCTGAACGGAGCCGCCGCCCAAGTTCTCGGGAAGATTGCTGGTATCGATGATGCCGGCCGCGATGTAAGTCTGAACCAGGAGGTCCAACTGGTGCATGGTGCCCGTCATACCGATCGCGCCGAGCATCGGACCATTGACCGTGCCGCCCGTTTCACCCACCTGGATCGTTTCGCGAGTCGAACCGCTGAATTGGACCGAATCCGGCACCACGTATTCGACGACGTAGGTTCCCGGGTTCACGCTCGGGAATTCGTAGACTCCCTCGGCATCGGTCAACGTCGTGTCGATGACGTTTTCACCTTCGGCGGTGACTTCCATCAACCGGACGAGAATGCTTCCGAGAGCGGCTTCACCTTCGTCATACTGTCCGTTGCGTTCCGGAGGAGCTCCGTTGAGGAACTCTGCGAGATTGTCGATCTCATCGATCCAGAGTTGACTGGTGACGGCGGACGGGATGATGTCCTGGCCGTTGATGGTCACGGTAGCCGTCTGACCGACGAAGAAGTTGCCGAGACCGTCACCGATGTCGTAGGTGACGACGATGACTTCGGTTTCGCCATCGGCGAGGGCACGGTAGGCCGACGGGTCAACGAGAAGCTGGTTGTTGGTCGCGTCGATCGTCACACCGGCCGCGTCTCCGCTGGTGATGACGGCGTTGGCGATGTTGATCGGGTCGCCGTCGGGATCACTGGCTCCCTCGAGCAGGTCGACGGTGGCGCTGGGGTCGCTCTCATCGAACGTGACCGAGATCGGACCCGTGACTGTCGGAACACCTTCGTCTCGGCCTTCGATGGTGATCGTTGCGGTTCGATTCACCGAAACGGTTCCGTCGGTGACGTCGTAGGTGTAGGTCACGACAACCGAATCTCCAGCATCAAGCGAGCCGTAGAAACTGGTGTCGATGGACAAGTCCGCACCCGTCCGCGTGATACCGCCATCGTCACCGGTCACCACGACACTCGATTCGGTCACCGTCAGCGTGTCGCCGTCGGCATCCGAAGCTCCGTCCAACAGGGAAGCGGTCTGCGTGCCTTGGTCTTCGTTGAAGGTGAGCGAGAAGTCGGGCGCAACGGGAGCGTCATTGACCCCGTTGATGGTGATGGTCGCGGAGTTGGCAGTCGACCCGCCGTTCCCATCGACAACGTTGAAATTCATCACGATGGTTTCGACGGCACCTGCGGCCAAGCCGTTGTAGGCCGAGGGAGTGACCGCGATGGAGTTGCCAGATTGAGCCACTCCGGAGCCGTCACCCGAAGCGACGGTAAATCCGTCGATTGCGAGTGAGTCGTTGGTGTCGGGGTCGCTCGCATTGTCCAACAAGGTGACGGTCGCGTCGGCGTCATCCTCGCTGAATGTTGCCGTGATCGCGGGACCCGCGATCGGTGCGTCGTTCACACCCGCGATGTTGATCGTCAACGTTCCGGTTTCGGACGCAGCGGCGCTGTCCGAGATGGTGTAGGTGTAAACGATTTCTTCGCTCTCACCGACGGCCAGGGCGTTGTAGGCCGAAGGATCGATCATGACCGTGTTGCCCGAAGGCGTGACGCCTGAATCGTCGCCCGAAACCAAGGTCAAACCTGAAACGGTGAGCACGTCACCCGCATCGACATCGGAAGCATTTCCGAGGAGGTCGATGGTGTCGCTGGAGTCGTCTTCGGTCAACGAAACGGTCAGCGGACCCGAGACCACCGGAGCGTCGTTGACACCGGTGATGGTCACGGTAGCTGAGTGGTTCACCGGAGTGTTGACGCCATCGGAAACCGTGTAGGTGAACTCGACGACCTCATCGGTACCGGCGGGCAGCGAGTTGTAGCTGCTCGGGGTGACCATCAAGTCCGTGCCACTTTGGCTGAATCCGGTGTCATCGCCTGCGGTGTTGGTGAAGTCCGCGACCGATAGGGTGTCGCCTTCGGGGTCGGTGACGTTGGTCAGCAAGCTGATCGTGGTGTCCGCGTCATCCTCGGAAAGCGTTTGAGTGATCGGCCCGCTGACGACGGGTGGATCGTTGTCGGTGTTGACAATCGTGATCGTGGCTCGCTGCGGGGTGGAGCCGCTGTTGTTGTCGACCACGTTGTAGGTGTAAACCACGTCGATCGACTGGCCGCCGGTTAGCGAGGCGTACTGGGTCGGATCGACAACCAAAACGTTGTTCGTGTCGTCAAATGTGATTCCCGAGTTGTCTCCGGACTCCAGCGTGACGGCGGTGACGTCCAGCACATCGCCGGTGTCGACGTCCGAGGCACCGTCGAGCAGATCCACGTTCGTGGTGGAACCGTTGACGTTGACGGTTTGGGTTACGTCCGCGGCAACGACGGGAGCATCGTTCACACCGGTGATGGTGATCGTGGCGGTCTGGTTCACACCGACCGTTCCGTCACTCACCTGGTAGGTGAAAACGACGTCTTCGCTACCCGAAGCCGGCAGCGAGTTGTAAGCCGAGGGCATGATCGAGACGATGTTGTCGGTTCGCGAGATGCCCGCCTGATCGCCCGTCACGTTCACATTCACGACGCTCAGTGTGTCCCCGTCCGCGTCACTGGCGTCGGTCAACAAGTCGGCGGTCGTGTCGGCATCATCCTCGGTGTACGAGAACGTCAGCGGTGTGGTGCCGAGTGTCGGCGGGGTGTTCAAGACCGGACCGGTGCTCAGCGTCACGCGAGCATCTTCGTCGGTCAAAATCATCGACGCCGGAACTTCGTTGTCTTCCCCGTAGAGCAACAACGCGTCCACCGACTCACCCGGGTTGACATCAACCACCAGCGGTGTCGTCAGTGCCGAGTCGATGAAGACTTCCAGGCTGTAGGCATCAAACGGTTCGGGGAAGTTGCCGTTGTTGAGTCCAGGGATACCGCCACCGCTTCCGGGAACTCCACCCACACCACCGACATCGTCAAATCCGGTGGCGAGGTCAAAGGCACCTCGGTTCAAGTTCTCGTAGAAGGGATTGCCGAATCCGTTGTTGTTGTTTTCGTCGCCGAACGTGCGGCTCAGCGTGTTGATGTTGAATCGAACGGCGTCTGAGTTCGGTGTGCCATCAGGGTTGAAGGGCGCGAACTCGTCGAAGCTGACGGGAACCGTGACGTCAAAGTTTGCGTCGAGGGTGAGGTCGTCCTTATCCACGTTCCCGTCGTCGGCGCGGATGTAGCGAATCTGGACTCCGAAATCATTCTCATTCGGGGTTGGGAATTCAGTGACTTCGACGTCGGCCGTGTCATATCCGAGATCGGTCGTGATCGCATCGAAGATCGCGTCGGAAGGACCGTTGGCCAACTCGTTCAACGTCACGGTCGCTTGGGCGCCGCTGTTCTCGCGAGTCAGAGTAAGCGAACCACTCGAAGCGTTACGAATTTCTTCGCCGATGATGATCCGCTGGGTCTCCCGAAGAACCGGCCGCAGTCGATCGGTCTGGCTGACACCGATATCGGTGATGACGGTGAAGGCACCGTCATCGGCGCCGAAGGTTCTCAAATCCTCGTAGGAGACTTCGAGGAAGAATGAATTGGCGAGTCCGGTGCCGACCTGCACGATGCCGTTCTCAACGGGCAAGGGATCGTCATTCAAATCCCGAGCCGTCAGGAGGTACTCGACCACCGGAGGCGTGTCTTCACCTTCGGCGCCGAGTTGGTTGATCACCATCAAGGCATCGAGTGCACTCGTCGTCCCGTCGTTATTAACGTCTGTCTGAAAGGGGTTGTCCCCGGCCGCTTCGGCTTCGGCGCCTCGCTGCAGCGCGTTGATGATGTTGACCGCATCGCGGGCCGTCAGCTTCCAGTCCTGGTTGACGTCCGCAGGGAAGTAGCTGTTGTGGAGGTCGACATCTCCCGCGAGCAGCTGGCGTTGTTCGAGCGCCTGAGTGCTGAGGCGGCGTTGTTTGGACGCTCGGTCCGCTTTCGATGAACGCGATGGACGACGAAGCAACTGACGCAGGCTTTTCATCTGGGTTTCCGAAAGACGAAGTAGATACGGGAGGTGACGGGTTAAAGAGGAGACGGGACCCGAAATTTGGCCGTTCGGGGTTCCCTAGACGGGGCTGAGAAAGCTCGTCAAACCGATTAATGGACCTATCTTATCTGCCCGGCCTACTTTATCAACGCTCCGCCATGACCGTAATTTCGGCTGAAAACCGGCAGCCCGTTAGACAATCGCGCCAGGCCGAAGTTCCCTCAAATTCAGCCAAAATGCCCCTCGAACAGCTGTTTGAAGTGGCGCAATCTGGCGAATATGCGGTCTTGCAGCGACTGTTCTAGGGCCGCCTCGCGGTCGGCTTCGGTCGTCTCCTCGAAATCATCGTGTGCCCCAAGGCTGCTATCGGAACCCGAAGCGTGGTCACTTTGAAGGACGTCGGGTTTGCCCGCAGAGTCCGCCAGGGCATTTGCTACCCCAACCGGATCAACCCCCGTTTCCCCGGATTCTGCACCGTTTGAGGGGGAGGTTCCGATTCGGGCGAAGATTGCCGAATGCGGTGACCCTGCCTCTTCTCCCTCGCCTTCGGCCTGTTGAAGCAGGTTGATCACGCGGAGGGCGTCGAGTGCGGTGATGAAACCGTCATTGCTGACATCAATAAAATGGCCGGAGAGTTCGTCCGTCGTGAGAATCCGTGCCCCCAAACGTGAGATGTCATTGATGACCAGTAGGGCATCGCGAGGGGCAACGGAACCGTCGTTATTAACGTCGCCCTCCAAGGTCCCGTTGTAGCGGGGGCTGTCGATCCGAATCGCGGCGACCGATACGTCGGTCTTTCCGTTGGCAACCTCAATGCTCTGTGCCAGCGGGAAGGCGATGGTGACGTTGGTGGTTTGGAAATCAGCGCTGTAGGACCCGTCGGCGAGATTGTCGATCGCCCAGGCACCGCCAGCGTCGGTCACGCTACTGCCGTCGATGCCGACGCGAATCCCAGAGACGAGGATTTCCGTTTCGGCGTGTCCGTAGATTTCGATGCTTGCAATGCGTCCATTGGTGTCTTCGATGACCAATTGTCCCGACTCACCCGCGGCGACCATCTGGCTCGTCACTCGCTCGATAGGTACGCCGTTTCGATCAAAGGCTTCGACACGAGCAAAGCTCCCCTCTTCGACGCCATAGCCTCCCGTATCGAGCGCGATAAAGTCGATCTCGAAACGACCGACGTCCGTGTCGGATTCGACGCGGAGCTTGTTGTCGGCATCCCAGCGATCGATCCAAGCCGAGCCTCCCTGGTGCAAAGCTTGCAGGACCCGGTTGGGGGCCAGCGTCGACGACTCGAGCGCACCGACGCGGCCATCGAGTGTCGAGCCGACTGCGGTGATGGTGAGTCCGCTGATCGCGGCAAGTTCGCCGTCCGGTAGTTGCGATGCGTCCACGTCGGCTGAGTAGAGCGGCGATTGGTCGCCTTGCAACAGCGTCACGCCGACGCCTTCGAGCCAGGTTTCGCCCGCGTCACGGACGCCGTTCTGATTGGCATCCAGAAAAGCGACACCGCCACCGTTACCCGAGAAAGTGTAATCGTGCGAATTGGAAACCAACACGTCACTGGTGTTGGTTGTGTTGGTGTCGATCGCACGGAACTCGATCCGGTCGAATGATTCGGTGATCGGAATTTGTAGGTTGAAATCAACCGAAGTCGCATCCGGCGCGAGTGCGGTTTGCCAGACACCGTCGTCGAGCCGGTACTGCAATTCGCTGATTCTCGCGAGCGTGATATCGCTTTGCGTTCCGGCCGAATTCAGGTTGGCGAGCGTGTCGACGTGTGCGGAACCTTGCACCAAAAAGTTGCCCGACGACTCGTCGTAACGTCCGATGGCATCGAGCGTGAGAGGGACATCGAGGACGTCAAAGATTCCATCGCCGTCGCTGTCTCGCCAGCCGACCATCGCCATCGCGTACTCATCGACGGCAAAGTTATCGAAGGCGCGTGGGACCACGTTGACGCCACCCATGATGCTGTCTTCTTGGACGAAACCCGGCTCCGGGTTATCCCAGGCGTTGAGATTTTGGGCGTTGTAGTAGCCGCGCTGGTCGGTGTAGCTACTCGCGCCCGGGTACTGGTCTCGCGCCCAAAAAATATGCCCGAGTTCGTGGGCGTACGTTGAGACGGGACGTTCTGAAGGCACGACGTAGAACAGTCCACCCGGGAACGCGAACGCACCCGCGAAGCCGTTACCGCTAAAAAACCCGTCCTCGTCGTCGCTGGAGTCCACCACAAAAATGGTGAATGCCCAGTCGGTGCCGAGACGTGTTCGTTGGTCGTCGTTGAATTGGTTGACGGCCCGTTCAATCGACGGCGCATCGCCATAACCCAATGATGTGAGCCAATCGCCCACATACCGCTGGAATGTACCGCTGTCACGATCGATGGGCTCGTAGCCGGTCGTGACGGGAGAGACGGCGTATTGGTCGTCAATCACGAAGTTCAGTTCGTGTTTGTCGGTCTCGGCCGCGAGGACGTCACTCCACCAATCGACACTGTCTTGGATTTTGTCGAGGACTCGATTGATCTCATCGCCTTCCCAATCCTGCGTGTTGGGATCGATTGAGCCATCGCTTTCAAAGAAGACGGGGGTCACGGCAACGGAGCCGAGCAGGAACTCACCGGTATCGAGTGACGTCGCCCCGAACGGCACATCGGCGGACATCAATTGCCGACCCTCAAGCCGTTCGACACGAGGGCGAACCGTTTTTCGTCGAGCCGTCGGCTTACGAAGTTGCCGGATGAGTTGACCCAGCCTGTGAGTCGAGCGATGCATGATAAGACGACCGACCGCGGAAGTGGATAAGACTTGAACAATGTTCGGGCGCATCATTGGCCCGCCGCCCACTCTCCTCCCCAAATGGGACGAGAGCGAGCGGAGATTGTTCCGCTGTTTCCGCTACAGTCCGGCAAAAAACAGGTCCACGGCGGAGCCACTTTCGTCTTCTCCGTCGGCGTCTCCACCCGCCGAAGCCGTATCGGATGCCAGATCGTCAACGATCAGGTCCAGATCGATCATCGCAGCGGAGTCAAAGACGCTCGTTTCCGTTGACTGCGACGTTTCCGAAGCAGACGAATCAGTCACCACCTCGGGCTCATTATCGTCGCGATCCTGACTGATGACCCAAGCAGGTCCCGAGGAATCGCTCAAAAGCAGATCGCCGAGTGCGGTCGTACCGCTTGCCAGGACACCCGGGCCGGCTGCGACATACGACTGGTTTGTCTGTTCACCCTCGCCGTTTCCGAACAGGGCGGCCAACCGGTTGATGACTTGGATCGCATCGCCCGTTGTCATCAACCCGTCACCGTTAACATCCGGGAATGGGGGTTGGGTGATCGGATTGGTCGACAAGTCGACACCGGTCGTGCCGAGACGCGACAGGGCATTGATCAATTCCAACGCATCCAGAGGCGTGACGGCACCGCTTGCGTTGACATCGAAGCGATCGGTCGGGTTTTGGAACGGGTTATTCGAAACCACGATTCGATAATCCTCGACTTCGCCACCGGTCACATCGCCGAGCGGTCCGACATTCATCGACTCACTCAAACGGAATCGCACGAAGGTTTCGCCGCTCAGGGCATCATCCGGAACATCGACCGACAACGTGTCTGCGCCGGCGGCTGCCAGCGGCAGAAGGCCCGTGCCTGCGGTACCCCATCGAAGCCGTTCCGATGCTTCGAAGACACCGTCCTGATCCCAATCGAACCAAGCATCCAGGTAGAGTGCCTGGTCGGTCACATCTCCGACATCGAGGTTGTTGATGAACACTTCGAAGTCCGAGGAGAATCCGGCCTGCAACACGCTCGGCAATGTCACGCCGTCGTCGTTGTCTGCGTTCGGAAGTTCCGCATCGGGATCCGCCGTGATCGATTGCCCGAGGCTGAGCAGAGGATCGATTGCGTGACGGGCACCGCCATCGGCCATCGTGCTGGCGTAAGGAGCGGGCGCGTCGCCGTAGTCGAATCCGGTTCCGATGAAGATCACCAACTCGGTGCGTCCATCGGCTTGGTTGCTCTGCAACTGGTTACCGACTTCGTCTTGGACAACGACCGAGTCGACCGCTCCAAAGCCGGAAACGCCTTGGGTGCCTTCCAGGAACACTCGCACGTCGACGGTGCTGGACGTGATGCCTGGTAGGTTCTGAGCTTCGATGGCCTGTTGGACCACGAGTACATTTTGCTCCGCGGTCTGGTCGATCGAAATATTGATCGGAGTGGTCGCCGTTTCTCCAGGCACTCCGAGTTGCTCGAGGACGGTGTCCGAGACATCGACCGAGAACGCGGTGTCGCCGCCGAGGAACACGCGGCCGAAGCTGACATTGGACGGATTCAGGCCGAGACCGGCACCACCGATCGCACGCACCAGTTCGTCCGCGATTTCGTCCAGCGAGGAGGTCAGCGAAACGTTGACCGGGATCGCGTTGGTATCGTTCAGCAGTCCGTCGCTGTCGATTTCAAACGTGGCCGATTGCACGGCGCCGCGTCGGATGATGAAGGTTTGGCCGTCGGTCACCGTGGTGGCGACGCCGGCGTCTTCGTTCGGAATCAACAATCCGAATCCGATGGCGGTTCCGATTTGACCGGAAGAGGTCACGAACACGCTGGAACTGGTTACCGAAGTCAACGGTGTGCCGCCGGTCAGCTGCACGAAGTTGTTTTCAGCGGTTGCGGTCAGGCTCAAGAAGGCGTCCGCGTTGATGGCAGCAGCCAAGGCTTCGGCGAACTGTGTCGCGTTTCCGGCGGCCGGGATGGTGACCGGAATCGACAACGGGCTGACAGCGTCGTTGTTGTCGAATTCGAATTGGCGACTGACCGAGCCATCAAAGACGGTGACCGTCACGCCATCCGCCGCGGCAGCACCGAGGCTGCTGCTGATGTTGACCGTCACACCCGTCTCATATTCGAAGTTGGTGGTCTGGCCGAGGCCGTCGATGATCGAGAGAGTCTCGCCATCGATGTAGTTGATTCCATCGTTGGCCTGAATGATCGCGTCGCTGGAGTCGATCATTCGAATCACGTAGGTCGAATTGGTTTCCCAAACACCCGCGATCGGAGTCAGACGAATTACGTTGGTGCTGTTGTTGTATCCGAAGCGATAGTCGACGCCTTCGACCAACGCCACGCCGTCTTGCAACAGGATCAATGATCCGCTGGTCACGGAACCATCGTCGATTCCGGTACCGGGCACAATGTCTGCCGGCGCGATGCCATCAACCAACTGAATCTCAAAGGCCTGCGGAGCCGCGCCCAAGACTGTGGCACGACCGGCATCGAGTCCGATCCCGGGGGCCAGCGGCGAAAGCAACGTGACTCGAGGACCGACGAGGTCTCCACGATCCGATGCACCGCGATCCTTGAAAACGGATTCGCCGAGTCCGCCCGGCGGTTCGACGTTCGGATCGTCGACGCGAACTTGACCGTTGACGTCTAGCGACGGAGCCAAGATCGGGCTCGGCGGAATTCCGATCGCATCACGCACGGTCGTCAAGCTGGCGCGTTCTTCGAGTGAATCAATTGAGCTGTCGATGATCGACGAACCGGCCGCGGGTGCGAACACGAGATTGGGAGCATCCACAAACACGGCTTCGGTCGCAGCGATCTGCTGGGTGAACAATCCGAGCGAAACGCCCGCACTGGCATCGTCGGTGTTGCGGTAGAACGAGTTGCCGCCGAGCACCGGGCTCGACAACGTCGGGTCCGCTTGCACGCCGACGACCGAGTTGCTGATCACGTTGTTCAAAAGCGTCGGCGCCGCACCCGGACCGATATTGATTCCGATCCCGCCTGGGATGAATCGTTCGATCGGAACAGAGCTGATGGCTCCGACCGCGTCGATGTCTGCACCGAGCGACGCGTCGAGCGGATTTCCTTGACGCAAGTCGGTCAGACGCACGAACGAGAATCGATCCTGCGGACCAAAACCATCGTCATCAATGTCGAGCGACGTGGTCAAACCACCGATTTGGCCGACCGTGAAGAAGGAGGAACCATCACGACTGATTTCGACCAAGACCGACTCGATCGAACCCGTTTCGAAGACGGCGAGATCGGGCAGCGAATCACCGCTACCGGTTAACAGGTTGTTCGTGAACTGAAGCGTGATCGAACCACCGGTTCCCAGCGAAACCGTGGTGGTTCCGTCGACAGGCTCGGGGCCTCGTCCGTCGCCATCCGGAATCCCGAGCGCCGAGTTCGGCGTTTGGAATGTGGTGGTCGGCGGTGAACCGCTCGCATCAGGCAAGTACTCGACGACTTGGTCGGCGAACGAAATCGCACCCTGCGGGAACAGCACGCTTCCGAAGGTTCCGGAGGGAGACGTGGTGCCTGGAGAAATGCTTCCGCCCACAAACGTGTTGTTGACGATTCGCTCGTAGGCGACCGGATCGCTGGACGTTTGGTCGAGGCCAGGGTCGATCCCATCGATTTGGATACCACCTTGCTCGTTAAAGGCGAACACGTTGCTTTGAACGACCACGCCAGGGCGGAGGCTCTCGGTGTTCAGTTCGACGAGGTTACGTGGGTAGCGAATCAGCGAGGAGGTCTCGACTCCGTTGACGGTCGCCGTCACATCGTGAGAGATGTCGACGCCGAACTCCGAGTTGAACAGGAAGCGACTGTTCTCGACCAGGATCACACCTTGGCTTTCACGTTCGCGATTTTCGTCACCGCGGAGTTGGGTGCGGATGATCTCCTCAAAGGCTTGCGATTCATCCCCGATCACGACGTCACCGACGAAATCGATGGTGTCACTGGCGACTCCGTTACCCGCACTCGGGATCGCGGTGACTTGGATCACTGATTGGACATTGGATTGATTGATAGCCGCGACAATCGAAGCGGCAACTTCCGCGGCCGACTGAGGACGAATCACGCCCGTTCCCGGAACCGGCAAGTTCGTGACGCCATCGATCGTTTCGGTGCCTGGCTCGACCGCTTGAAGCGTGAACGGAATCGGCACGCGTCCGGGGGTCACACCGTTGTCGGCTTCGACCAAATCGAATTCAAACTCAACCGTCGCCCGCCCGTCGAAGAGCGAGAACGATTGACCATCCAACAGCGAGTCGGCACCGCGGACAACGACCGAGGTGGAATCGGTCAAGCGGGTGTTGGTGTCGAACTGACGGAACCGATTGAGGTTCGTGTTGCGTAAGACGTTGAAGTCCGCCGGCGGGAAATCGTCGGACGCGATGTATTCCGATGCGTCGCGAATCTCGACTTGGTACGAACCGGTGTCCAGGTTGCTGAGCGGATCGTCGGGTTGTGCGAACGCGAATCGTTGGTCCGCCACGAAGGCTTGGTTCACGACAGGTGAGTTGATGACCTGCTCACCACGTTCGGCAAAACCGATGATGAAGTCATCGAGGTACACGCCCTCGTGATCGTTGTCGCGTGCGGCCGCAATCGGCGAAGAAGCGAACGACGCGCCGTAGCTCGCCGTCGGATCAGCAAACGGACCGACGTCGTCCAAAGACAGGGTGCCGAGGACGACATTCGGACCACGGACCGGGAATCGTTCGCGATTTCCGTTCGAGAATCGATTGGCGAGTGCCCGCTGGATCTCGAGCGCGACTTCGTTCGCGTCCATCGAGCGGCTCAATTGAATCGGCAATCCTTCGACGGCCGAAGTACCCGAAATCGGGAACAGCGAAGCCGGTTCGGCGACCAAATTGTTTGAGCCCACGAACTCGATCAAGCTGCCGTCGTTGAGCACCGTCAATGGAACGTCCACTGCGATGGTCGCGTTGTACGCTCCGGTTTGGCCGTCCACCGCGGAACCCGCGACACGCGGGTCGTAGTTTTGGTTGTTCTCGGCACTCAAACCGATGAACAAGGGACCATCGAAGTTTGCAATGAAGTCGATCGTTCCGGTGGTGGGGTTGGTCGTGCTCGCCAGCGGAGCCCCTTGAGCGTTGAAGTAACGGACGGCCAAGCTTTGCGTCGGGTCTGCCGCAAACGAAGCCTCCACGGAGATCGTGGCACCTTCGATCACGTCGATGCGCTGCAGGTCGATATCGTTCAGGTTGGTGACCGCTCCCAAAGCAGGGTTGCTGCCGATCAGACCTGAACCGGTGATCGTCGTGCTTTGACCCTCGAACGGGAGTTGGGTTGCTTCGAACAGCAGGTCGTTGCGACCTGACGGCACGCTCGGGCTGTCCTCGGGGTCCGAGAAGTTGAACCCGGTCAGTTCCGTGGCGGGTGGCGGCTGGATTCGAATCGCGTCGGCGACCACGGTGGCAATGTCCACGGCACTCAGTGTTTCGAGCGGCGCGGTGAAGCTGATTGCGATCTCTCCGACATTGACGGTTCGCGCACCGTCGTCGATCACGTACGTCTGACCATCCAGCGTGATCGTCGCCCGCTCGGTCGGGTCGTTGTACAACTCGGCGAGTGCCGGGCCACTCGGAATGAACACGCTGGGCGCGAAGTCGATCGAGAAGACTTCTCCGTTGACGACCAATGAGCCGCCGGCTAGCAAGTCACTCGCGGCGAGGGCTCGGACCGAATCCGTTCCCGCCACAATTGCTCCACCGGATGCGAATTCAACGCGTAGCGAAAGACCGTCTTGGCCAGCAAAGTCGCCGAGAGGCACACGTGCCTGACGCCACGAACCGGTGTTGTCGAACAGTTGCTGAACTTGGATGTCGATGGTGTCGTCGTACGGTGCGACCTGAGCCGGATCATCGAACTCGTCCCCAAGGAACGATGGGTCGGTCCGCTTACCGGCGTTCGTGGCCAACAAATGCTCGGTGCCGTCTGCGGTGACCACGTACACCCGCAAGGCGTCGGTGGTCTCGAGGAACAGCGGATCGATCGGAGCTTCGTCATCCGTTTCCAAGAAGTAGCTGAAGTACAGCACCGGCTCATCCGCTGCTGAGAACCCTTCCAGGTTGAAGGAGTTACTGTTGAGTGCACCACGGGCACCACCCGGGAAGTTGTACGTGCCCAGAACCTCTCCGCCATCAACGCGCGGGTTGGTGATCACCGTCGAAGGCAGCGTGACCTGGACCGGCTGTTCCGCACTCCCGTTGAAGTTGTCAAAGAACGGTGCGACGTCGTAGTTAAACGCAAGACTGACGCCGCCGAGGTTATTGGCGATACCGCTGTGCCCAGGATCCGCATTGCGGTTCAGTTCCGAATCGGTGAAGTGCCAAAGGTTGAAGTCGAGGGTGCTGAAATCGAGTCCGAGGGCGCCACCAATTCCGGTGGAGATCACACTGCGGCCACCCGCGAACACCGGCTGAAGTTGTCCGAGCGTGTCAAACGCGACGATGTCGCCTTGTGCCGTGATGCCGAACAAGATGTTCTGATAGGCACCACCGTCGACGCTGTTCGGCCCGGCACGCACACCTTCGAATTCAAACCCGACCAGATCGGTCGCGGATTGAATGTAGCGGCCAATGGTTCGGTTGCCGTTGGAGTTCAGCTCGGCATTCGAAACGAAGAACAATCCACCGGTGTCGGTCACCGCGTAGAGGTTTCCGTTGAGGATTTCGACACCAGTGACCTGACCACCGGTCGGGATACCGCCGGCTCGGAAGTTCGACCCGGTGGGAACCGACAACGATCCTCCGCTAATGGCGACCGAGCTACCTTCGATTTGAGCCGTGACGTTGGCCAGACTCGAGCTGTCGATCGCATCGACGATTCTTCGTGCGATGACATCCGCCGTGTCTGTCGGCAGGAGCTGAATCGCGATGTTGCCAGGCGCGACGCCCGGTGCACCGAAGATCGAGAGCGTCGGTGTTCCGCTGACGTCGATGGCCGACGACTCGGGTAGCGCCAATTGGTTTCCGGCACTGCTCACAGGAATCGACACCGAGCGGATCGCGGCGTCCATGGCGGCGATCACCGCGACCGAACCGCTGGTTTCACTGATCGGAACCTCGATGGCAGTTGGGTCGTTCAGCGCGGGGTCGCCGACGAGGGCGAGTCCACCGACGGTGCCGCCCACGACGATGTTGTCGATGTTTCCAAAGACCACCTCGTTGTTGACGATGCTCGCACGAGCGTCGAGCACGTTCAGATTCACCTGTGACACAAAGTTGTTCAGGACCGTTGCGAGCGGAAGCGGCTGACTCGTCGCATCGAGCGTCGAGATACCGATGTTGCCGACGCCGGGTTGCCCCAAACGCACGAATTCGAATGTCGTGAATTCACCGTTCGAACCCGTGATGGTGACGGTTTCACCACCGATCAGATTGCCGGTGGGCGCGGGAGCGTCGATTTGCAGACGCGCACCGCTGTTAAATTCGAACACGGTACCGTCGATCGTGAACGTGTCGCCGTCGACCACGGGACCGTTGGACAGAATTGTGGTGCCTTGATCGAGTTCGAACGTGTCGATGTCCGTTCCCGACACGATCGTGAAGGTGTCCCCATCGACCAAACCGGCGACTTGGTTGCCAGCCGCGTCGATGATGGTCGCGTCCGAGAATCCGAGTTGTGTTGAAACCGCATTGGCCGGTGCCTCGGTATCGAGGAAACCAACCTCTCGGACACTCGTACCCGCACCCGCGACAGCGAGTGCGCGGTTGGTGGTCGGGCCAATGACTTCACCCGTGGTTTCGTCGAACTCGTAGAGCAGGTTCTGGAAGTAATCCAGTCCACCCAAGCCGGTCCGGTTGACCGGGCGATTCCCGATCAGATAGCCGACTTCGGAGCCGCCGAAACTGCGAATCGTGATGCCTTCGACTTCGATTCCGTCATTACTGTCCTGCTCAAGAATCTGGATCGCGTTGTTCTCGGCGTTCTGGTTGTGGAACGTCTGCAAGCCGCCACCGCCGACGGTAAGCGGAGCGCTGAGTGTGGCGTTCCCGGTATCGACCTGGTGATAGAACCAGTTGTTGTCGCCAGGGCCTCGGTTACCGAATCCCGCGTAAGCGTACAGTTCACCGTTGGCTCGGAAGGCGATGTCGCGAACTTCGTCGCCGAAGTTACCGACGGCACCAAAACTCTGACCTGTGAACGGATTGACGACTTCGAGACCGTTGACGGTGTTGACGTACAACACAACGTCATCGAGCGAGTAGGGAACGATCGAGTTCTCGTCGAAGAGCACGCGTTCGAAGCCAAAGTCGAAATTGTCATCCGCGATCCGTGTGACCGAGTCCACGGGCGAAAGACGAACCAACGGGTTGGCTGTCGCCGCGTTGAAGAACTGGTCCATCGAGATCGGGACCTGTGTCTGGTTCGACACGGCGAGGAAGTAGGTTCCTTCCAGCAGTTCGACCGCACCAATAAACGGGTCTTCCGTTCCCGCACTTCCGCGGCTCAGATCCGAAGTGTCGTTGCCCGTGGGCGAGCCGGGTTGATCATCCGCGATGTTGCTGTTGGTACCGGTGTAGATCAATTCACCGAGCGCGTTGAACACGTACAGAGCCATGTCGCTACGAGCGAAGTTCGACGCGTAGTCGAGGTCAAAGACTGTCGACAGAAGCAGCGGGTCCTCGTCGCGCGTGATGTCGTCGTAGGTGATGTCGAACTGGTACCAGTCCACATCGGTCGCACCTGAAATCTCACCGCCGATGGATTTGGCCAGACGGTCACTCGAGAGCGGACCGGACTCAACAGCTGGGGTAGCCGCGGGACCCAGGCCTGCATCACCGTCGACACCGAAGAAACCGAGTCGCTGAGCTTCGGCAAGTGTATCGTTCGGTGCCGCCGATTCCTGTTCTTCGCCGAGCAACGGCGAGTGGAACGGTTGCCCGATGATTTGAAGTCCCGTGGTTGCGAATCGAACGTCCGCCAAGCTGACTTGAGTGCCGGCAAATTCGTCCGCTTCGCGGAGTCGAACTTGAAGGGTGTAACGACCGAGGGACAAACCTTCCCGAACAAGACTCGGGTCGGTGAGCGTCGCGAAGTCGAGCGGATCGTTCGTGTTACTACTGCGAACACGGATGTGATACAGATTCTCCGTGCCACCTTCACCCGGTAGACGCACCCGCATGCCCGCATCTTTGGGACTGAAGGTAAAGTCGTCTTGGTCTTGAGACTGCAGGGTCAAGGTCTGGACCGAGCTGGTCACGAAGGCACCTTGAAGCTGCACGGTGCTGGCAACGAGTGTCGGAGGTTGGCGACCGACGAAAACGGTTTCGTCAAACTCGAATTCAAGAACGAAGTCGTCGCCGAGCGAGGTGATGATTCCATTTTCATCGACCGTGCGACCAGTCCGCGGCAACAGGCTCACACGGATCGGGCCCAGTTCGGCAAACTCGTTCACGCCGTCGATCGCGGTCTGCACCGCGCCGGCGGGATCGGCGAGGAAATCCTCGAGCACGACTTGTGCGTTTTCTTGGAACTCGGGGAAACCGATGGCGATGAATCCGCCGGTCGAGTCGACGATGTTCTCGCTGATCGTCAACTGCTGACGAGAAACACTCTCGCTGATCAGTTGCAGCGGACGAGCGGCATCGGGATCGAGTCGATCCGTGTTGACGAAGATAGCGCTCGCGTTTCCTTCGGCCGCGATGGAATCGTTCGAAGCCGCCAGGACCACGCCGTTTTGATCGATCAACTCGACGACGGTGTCGAGGTGCGTTCCGGCTCGGTCGATGTCGAGCCAGACCTCGGTGCCGCTTTCGGCGAGGAGCGAATAGACGTCCACGTCGTCGCGGGCCGAGATGGCTCCGTCGACGATGAAGCCCAGACGTTGGTTTTCATCTCCGGATTGTTCATCGGGCGCGATTTCACCGAGGAACTGTGCCTGACTCGGGATCGCATTGGTATCGAACACGGTGATCCGAACGGGCTCTTGTTCCGCAACGGCTTTCACATTGCGGTCGTCCGCGCCTTCGCGGATTGTGACACCGTTCCAAAGCCCCGACTCGAGGCGAAGCGTTTGCGTTCCGAAGACTTCCGCGATGACTTCGAGATTCGTGGTGACGAACGAACTGGTCGAGGCGTCGTTGACTTGCCAAGCCAGTGCGCTGGTGAGAATCCCGGGGCCGTAGTTCGGCTGTGGGAATCGAGGATCGTTCAGCAGCGGCACTCCGGCGTCGACCGTCCCGTCAGGCACGAACGCCAAGTTGAACTCAGGAGCCGTGATCAAGTCGGGGAAGTCATCTGCGATCCAACCTTCATAGGACGCATTGACCAAGCCCGGTCCGGATTCGAACGTGCCGTATTGTCGGAATCCGATTTCTTCGGGTCCGTCCAGAATCGTGAGGCGGAAGTCATCCTGTCCCGGCGTGCCTTCGGTGAAGAGGATATCGCCGGCGTCAGTCCCGATGATCGGATCGTAGTAGTTGATGACGCGGATTTCACCGAGCGGCGAGTCGCTGGAGAAGCTCAATTCGCTGACGAGGTCGGTGCGACCGTCGACGAAGAACTGCTCCATGACCCAGTTCACCGTACCGTTTTCGCCGGCGAAGTTACCTTCACTGCGAACGCGGTCGTCCGCAACCAGCGTCGGTTGTAACGTAATGGTCGTGGAGCTGAGTCGGACCGCATTGCCGTCCGCACCCACGTCGATCCAGTGCGAGTACTCGAACAGGGAGTTCTGTAACGGGAAGACTTGCGTCGCACCCTGAACGGTCGTCCGCGCGATCAACGCGTCACCACCGGCCGTCGGTTGGAATTCGAAGAAGCCCGGGAAGTCCGGGGCGACATCGTTGTCAATCAAGATGCCGTTGTTGACTTCGGGGCCCGTCGGCAGCAACAGTGTTCCCGAGTCAAGATCGGAGAAGAAGATGCCGTCGTTGTTCGTGTCGATTTGTGGCTCGCCATCGATCGTAAAGCCCGCGCCCGCGGTGTCGTCAGCGAGCGTGGTCAGAACCACCGGGAAGTCTGGATGACCGACGAGTTGCAATGCACCGCCGATTCGATCGGCGATGTCTCGTAGCTCATCCGCCGCGCTGATCAGCGTACCGCCAACCACGATGCCTGCGGGCTCGTCACCGCTCTCGAATTTGACGACCAAACTGCCTCGCGCGTCACTGATGACGCGTAGGCCGCCGAAGATATGGCGGTTTGGAACCTCGATCGTATCCGTCACCACGTGGACGATATTCACATCATCCCAAACGCTTTCGGTCACGACGGCTCCGCCGCGGACGAACATTCCGTTGATGGCGTTGTTCGTCAGCGAGTTGTCTTCAACGAGAGGTCCGAGGTTGCCGACGACGTCGATCGCGTCCAGAGAACCAGTCGCGCGGCCATGGTCGTTCACTTCAAAGTAGTTGAGTGAATTGACGTCGACGGAAATTGCGGCGCTGTTGTTGTCGACGAACTCGTTGCCGATCAGGACCGGCTGCGAGGCGCGAACAAAGACCGCACCCGGCGCGTTGTCCATGCGGCCGACGCGAGTTCCATTGAGGCTGCCACGGCCGTCATCATTCATTTCGATTCGGCTGTTCGCCAATCGCAATTCGGCTTGATGGACTTCGATCGCGTTGAACGATGCGAACCCGCCTTCGATTCGGGTGGTGCCGCCGGCGCCTGCGACAACGGCATTGTCGATGCTGGCTGAGGAGCCGTTTCCGATGTAGAGGCCGCCCCAATCACCGGGAGTCAGCCCAACGGTGTTGCCACGATCGTTGGTGTCAAACGTTCCGCCGCCACCGTACCGCTGGTCTTCCAAGCTGGTCAGGATGACGGGATTACTCGACGTGCCTTCGGCGATGATGTTCGCGCCAAACCGAGCTTCGATGCGTGCACCGTCGACTTTGACGACCGTTCCTGGATCGATGACCAAGCTCGCATCGAGCCTCGCTCGAAGCGGACTGTCCGATTCAACCAGGACGGCACCGCCGGTCTCGACGCGGTCGACAAAGGAAGTGCTACTGGCGTTGAGTTGACCCACCAGCGTGAACGGACCGGGTTCGTTGGTCAGCGGATCAACGGTGGCGCGGTAGAGACGTCGGCTGCCCGAAGGCGTGGTCGGCAATTGCTCGAGTCGGATCGCACCCGTCACCGTCGTGGTGATCGGAAGCGTGGGAGTGCTTGCGGCCGACTCGAGATTCAGGTCATCGACGTTCGCGATGCGATAAACGTAGGTTCCCGCCGGAATGTCTCCCGCGCCCTGCAATTCCGTCGTGCGGATGATCAGCGACGAAGGAGCACCGGCTTGCAGTAGGGAACCGCCGGCGGTTCCGTTGACGACGAGGTTCTCTGTGATGACGTGCGGAATGTCGGTGTCATCGAAGCGAATGTTCGTGTTGACAGTCTCGAGTGTCGCACCGCTTCGGGTCCGCAGTCGCACGAACAAGCCATTGACGGTGTTGTCGACGACGGTGTTTCCATGGATCTCCGGCCCGACTCGGTCGTAGTCCGGCGTGAAGCTTCCGCCATTTTGGAAGAACGGCGAGGTGAAGCGATCTTCACGGAATGTATCGGGCGTCGCCGCGATCGCCGCATCGGCGCTATCACTGATCGACGAGTTGATGATCGTCGCCCGCGTCGTTGCCATGTCGATCGGAGAGACCGACACGTTTTGTCCGCCGACACGCACCACACCACCGCCGAATCGAATGTCGGCGTGTTGGATGTGATTGAGGAAGATGCCTTCGTTTTCGAGGTTGCGTCGCGTTTCGTCCGCGGCATCCAAATCGCCACGGAAATCGATTCCGCCCCAATCTCCGGGCGAAGCGGCGGTCGGTAGGTCGAACTGGTTTCCACGGCCAACGGATGCGTCGTTGATACTGGTGATGAAGACGCTACCCGGGATGATCGCGTTGGTCGCATCACGTGCCGGAAGACCGTTCTCGAGCACGATGCTGGGCGTTCCGAGTACCTGCAGCGATGCGTCACTCAGATCGATCGTCGGAGCGAAACTTCCTACGGCGATCCGTTCGCCACTCATCTTCAAGATGGCACCGGCTTCGAGCTGCAGATTGACGCCCTGCGGCAGGACAAGCGTCGAACCGTCAGCGAGCGGCAGGCCGTTGGAGGCGAGACCGATTTGGTAACTGAAATTGTCCTCTGGGGTCTCCAAGCGTCCGTCGACGCCACCGTTTCCGATCACGCGAATCGTGTCGCCGGGACGCGCCACGGCAATGGCTTGATCGATCTCAAGATAAGGATTGCTGACCGAACCACGGGTGGCGTTGGGGTCACCGTTGGCCGCCTTGTCGACAAAGATCGTGTTGCTCGGGTCCGCCGGTTCAAACCAATAGTTGAACGTGCCGCCTCGCACGCCGTCGGAGTCACCGTCCAGACCTTGCGGCGGTGAGGAGGTGTCATTCAACGACGTTGCGGCGCCCGGCGTGAAGTCGATTCGCAGCTCGTAGTTGCCCTCGGTCAATCCACCAAAGCCGGACCCAGGAATGTTCGGATCGTAGTCGTTGTTGCCTCGAGCGCTGACACCGATCATGTAGGTGCCCGGAGCGAGGTCTTCGATGCGAATCAGCGAATCGTTGCTGAAGTAATCGTTGTTCTGGGCGATCTCGACAAACGCTCCGGACGAATTCGCGCGGTAGAGTCGGAGTTGTGTGTCGAGAAGACTCGTGTCCGCCAAACGCTCGGCGATCGTCTCGATAGAAATCGATCCTGGTGAATCCAGTTCGAATCGGTAGAGGTCGATGTCCGTGCTGTCCGGACGGAACAGGAATTGACCGTGAACGATATCGGCTGCGCTCGGGAATGCGAGTTCGTTTTCGGTGCCCGGCGCGAAGATGAAATCGGTGCTCTGCGAGACCGGTTGCGGAAGGTCGTCGGCATATCCGTAGCCGAGCAATTGACCGAAGGCAAACATCGCACCGCGGAAGAACTCGCCGCCGAAATTGTCGTCGATAGATTCATCGAAATCTTGGAAATCCATGACCGCGAGGTCGTCGATTCCATCTCCATCACGGTCGCGTGTGACGACCGCGAGGCCGCCTTGGCCGCTGGAGGTCCGTTCGTCACCGCCGTAGAGATCCCCCACGGCCAGCGAGATATCGACATCGGTGACCGTCGATCCCTCCGCGACTTCGACAAACGAAACGCCGAGATACTCGCTGTAAAGCGACAGGACTTCGCGAGCACGTTGTTTTTGCTGCTCGCTGATGATGTTCTGGTACGGTTGGTCGGCGATGATCCCGTTACGATCCGGATCGTCTCCGAGCCAAGTCGGTGTGAAGTCGTAGGTGATGACGGAGATGCCATCGATCGGATCCGCTTCACCGCGGACGTAATCAAGCGGAACTGTCCGATCGAGCCGCGAGGGGTCTTCGGGACGAATGTCACGAGTACCAGCGACATCGGGGCCGGGCAGGTCGAGTTCGAACCGTGTCTCGTTACGGATCTCCGAACTCAGCACGGCCGAGCGCGTCGTCGTGGCCCCCGTCGTCGTCCACTGGGAATTCAGGTCGAATGCGTTTTCAAACGTATCGCCCGGATCGATCGTCGTGGCGGCGGTCGGCTGCAGGGAAATCTCCGTCGGAGCACCCGGCAAGGATTCGCTCGTGCCGACGCGCAGACGTGCGGCGCCACTCAAAAATTGGTTTGGCGCGATCGGGTCGGGGATCCGAGACAGCGGGCGCGCGAAATCCAGCGTCGCGATATTCGTGATGTTGCTGTAGGTGACGCTGACCGGGTTGATCACGACGTCATCGGTGTTGTCGACCGTGTCCCGGGTGTAGATCAACTGATAGAACTGCGGATCGGTCGCTTGAGCCGGGTTGAGGTCGTCGTCGTTGAAGTGAATCTCGATCCGGCCGGTCTCGGGACTGAGCGTTCCATCCGCGTTTCGCCGTACCGGTTCGGGAACGACCGCGACGATTTGCGGACCCAGGTTGACCGAGAAGTTGAGCGTCAAATCGACGCCGTCTTGGAATGCTTCTCCCTCGGCGTTGCGGAGCGCCAGCGCGCTCGAACCGAGAATGTCGATTTGGTAGAGATCGTCGGGCAACGGTTCTGCAAATCGGAAAATGACTTCGCGAGGCGAATCGCCCAATCCGATGAAGCCCGGTTCGACGACCACATCGCTCACTCCGCTGAGCGTCAGCGGCGAGTAGGTCGTCGGTTGCGTGCCGATCACGGTGTCGCCGTCGCCTTCCTGAATCGTCGCCGACAACAACTCCGCCGATTGCGGGTTGGATTTAATTGCGGTGACGAATTCCTGTGCCGTCGTCGGGTCCCCAGGGAAACTGTTGACTTGAACGGTCACCACCTGGTCATTGACCAACACGATCGGCAATGCGGTGCCGCCGAAGTTTCGTTGTTCGACAACGACTTGGATGCCGCGTCCGTTGGTGCCGGGGACCTGTGAGATCAGGCGAGCACGGACGGCACCATTGGTACCAAAATCGGTGACCGCTTGGGCGGCGTTCGCACCGTCGAGCACCAATGAGGTGCCACCTGCAGGAACGGTCGTGCCGACAGGCTCGAGGGACGGACCGCTCACCTGGATCGCTTCGATCAGCGCGGATGCTTCCGCATCATTGTTGACGGCTGTCGTCAGATCACGAGCCGTCGTCACCGCGCCGGCGGTGCTGTTGAGATCGATCGAGACTTCGCGGCCGTTGGTCGTGATGATCGGAGCCGACGAACCGGCACGGGCGCTACTCGTGACATTGATCGCGATGCCGTTGCCGAGGCTTCCTGATTGTCGGGCTCGGAATTCGAACAGGGCGCGACCACTCGTGCCCAAATCGCTCGTCACGGCAGCCGACTCAAACACGCGGTCTTCGCCGGCACGCGTGATTCGAATCGCGCCGGCGTTTTCTGCGTCTCCGAGCGTCGCCGGGTCGATTGTCGTGTCATCGTCGAAGCGGAACACGAGTTCATTCGGCGAAACCAAGAGCACCGAACCGTCGACCAGCAAGTCTCCTTCGTTGGGCTGAATCCCGATCAAATCGGGACCGGCCAACAGCTGGCGGCTTTCAAGGTTCTGCAGGAGCGTTCGACGCTTCTCGTCTCGTCGTTTCCGGGAGCGGCGATCGCGCTTGATGCCGGAAACGCGGCTGAGGGAGGTGCGGAAAGAACGCGTTGGGTTGCGAAAGGTCATCCAGAGGCCTCGTCATTTTGCCTGGGGACAGGCAACAAATCGGTTTGGGCTGCATGCGAGCCGATCGCGGTCTGGGCCGCTGATCGGGGCTCGTTTCAATTCAAAAGTTGCAAATTTGACAAGCTAGGGGGTCTGCGCAATGCGCGGCGATACCTGGCACGGAGTGTAGTTGGACCTGGTAAATCCGCAATGAAAAACGCTTTTTGCACAGTGTCCGCGAGCCCTCGACGGCTGGGTTGTAGCGGTCGGCGAGACCAGCCACGGCGTGACGGCTCGGCGGGTGAATCATTCGACGTGAATCGCACCGCGAAAGTTCCTCTCTTGCGTGCTTTCGGCCTGCACTGATAGGGTCCGCGGGCCCGGGTGCGGAGCCACTCGTGGTCACAAATTACCGCTTACGGGTGTTTTTTTGTCACCCATAAGTCGAGTATGTATCACCACACGGATCGTCGACATGGAAGCCCCGACCCGAAAAACCGACATGAAAAACCCCTCTCGAGGGCCGCTGCGGCTTCTTTCGCGGTTCGGATTGCTCGCTGTCTGCTTTGCGACATGTCTTTCATCGGCCGGATGTCGCTGGACCGCTAGCGGAAAAAATGCGCTCGGTGCCCAGCTGCATCAACAGGGCCAGTACACCGCGGCATTGCAGCAATTTCAACAGGTCGTAACGACTGATCCGACAAATCCGGATGGTTATTACAACTTGGCGGCCACGACGCACCGTTTGGCGAAGCAACGCCAGGATGAGGCTTTGTTCCGAAACGCCGAGGCGCTTTACAACCAATGTCTCGACCATTCTCCCAATCATGTCGAATGTCACCGAGGCCTCGCGGTCTTGCTGAAAGACACCGGGCGACCGGATCGAGCCTTCGCATTGATGAAAAATTGGGCTTCTCAAAACGCGACGGCTTCGGCGCCCCGAGTCGAGATTGCACGGCTCTACGAAGAGGCGGGGGAACCGCAGACGGCTCTAAAATATTTAGAGGACGCGGTCCAACTCGACGCGAACAACTCACGCGCCTGGCTCGCTTTGGCGCGGCTGCGGGAGCGGAGCGGCGACTTGGCCCAAGCCCTGCAGAATTATCAGCGTGCATTGGCACTGAATAATACTCAGCCAATGGTCGCCGAGCGGATTGCGGCTCTCAGCCGGCAACTCAACTCCAATCTGGATGCCGCAGCGACAGCGAATCAGACGCAGATTGCGACGCAGTTACCGTACGGCAATGGCACTCGTTACTAGTGCTTCGTTCCGGTGTCACCCTAATGTTCGAGTGGAACAAGGCACTCTAAGAGCTAAGTGATTCCCTCACTGACGTTTCGGGTTACCAAAATCCGATTCTTTGTGTCCGGATCCAGATCCGGTGGCTGCACTACGCCCAAGGCCCACGAAGGCGACACCATTCCTGTCACTGCGGCGTCGAAAACGTGTCGCCACCTGTCGGCTAGACTCACGGGCTTTCTCCTCGGTGAGCCGCCATGCATTCGATTCTCCACGCCATTTTCTTCGCGTTTCTGACTGTCTATTCGCTTTCGGCCTGGGCACAGGAACCTGTCGCTGGGGCTGAAACCACCTACGAGATCGCGACCGACATTCCTTTTCCGGTCAAGGAACCAACCGAGTATTCGGACGAACGCTGCACCCTCGACCTCTATCGCCCCACCAATCGCTAGGGTTTTGCGACGGTCGTTTGGTTCCACGGCGGCGGTTTGAAAGCCAACAGCAAGTCGATTCCTGAACCACTTCGGGGACAAGAATTCGCCATCGTTGCCGCCAACTATCGCCTCCACCCGAAGGTTCAGGCGCCCACCTACATCGAGGATGCGGCTGCCGCGGTGGCTTGGACCTTCAAGAACATTGCGACCTACGGGGGCGATCCAGAAAAGATTTTCGTCGCCGGGCATTCGGCGGGCGGCTATCTGACGTCGATGATCGGTTTCGACAAGTCCTACCTCGAGGCCCACGAGATCGATGCCGATCGGATCGCCGGATTGATTCCGTACAGCGGGCACACGATCACGCACTTTACTGTCCGCAAGGAACGAGGCATCGACGGTAAGCAGCCGGTGTTGGATTCGCTCGCACCGCTTTTTCATGTTCGCAAGGCCGCGCCGCCGATCTTATTGATCACCGGTGACCGCGAACGGGAAATGCTTGGGCGATACGAGGAGAACGCGTACTTCTGGCGGATGTTGAAGGTCGTGGGACACCAGGAGGTGCAGTTACTCGAACTGCAGGGTTTTGATCACGGCGGAATGGCCAGACCCGCTCACCAGTTGTTGATCGAATTCGTGCGGACACGCAGCGGTTCCGCGGGAGAGTAGACGAACGAGCACGACGTGCGGAGACAGCCTCGTGGGGTTCGCAATCGGAATCGATCACCCTTGCCGTGATTCGGGTCACCGAGCGATTCGCATCGTTTCTCGGCGAACCAAACCGCGA
>JBCBOT010000012.1:0-58913 GCA_039821165.1 Planctomycetota bacterium
CTTCGCGACGCAGGTCGCTGGATCAAAGCCTTGATTCTGAAGAAAGAAGATGATCCGTTTCGGGGTTCCCTGAGGCCGAGCGGCGAAGGAGGTACCGGGGATGAGGGTCGGACCGAAGGCGGTTCCGACACCGGCGGCCATTCCACGCAACACGTTGCGGCGGCTGATCATCTTCTTTCTTCAGAATCAAGGCTTTGATCCAGCGACCTGCGTCGCGAAGGGACTCGGCGCCTCCACCTCGCTCGCAGATGTGACGCTACCCGAGCCGATCGCCGACCTGGAACCGTACAAGGACCGGATCAACATCATCACGGGTTTGCACGGTCGGCACACCAGTCCGTCGCACAGCGCATTTTTTGGAGCCTTGGGCGGTTACCGGGGTGGCATCGGGATCGCTCCGGGTGGCCCAACCATCGATCATGTCATAAGCCAAAAACTGCCGGAAACAATCCTGCCCCATCTTCGGATCGGAATGGACGCTCTCGAAAACATGATCTCGCGGCCAACTCTCGCGACGCTCTCGGCCGCCGATGCGGGTAAACCACTCTTCATGCACTCCAACCCGGTGAATCTGTACCGGATGCTGTTTGGGAGCATCTCGACGGGCGACGTCAAAAAGCGTTTCGACGCTCGATCCAAGGTCTTCAATCGGATCGAACAATTGGCTGGCGAAGGCAGTGAACGACTTCCGGTCGCAGACCAGCAACGTTATCGAAGTTACGTCGACGGGTTTCGCGAGATCAACGGTCTGCGTGAACAACTCGCGGATGTCTCGGATCACTTGCGGCAGTTTGCACCGGAGTACGGTACCAAGTTCACGAATCCGGAATACGAAACGGACTGGCACGATTCGTTGTTAGACCTCGGCATTGCGTCGCTCAAAGCTGGACTCACCAATGTTCTGACCATCGGCTCTGGCCGCGGCGAGATCTTTGGTTCCTGGAAGGGGCTCGGTGTCGAACCGGCCGGTCATAACCTCGGCCACATGAACCAGCCGGACAATCCGATTTGGGTCAAGATTCGCCAGTACAACTGCCAAATGCTTGTCAAGCTGATGCAGCAACTCGAATCGATGCCTGAAGAGGGCGGGACGATGATGGACAACACACTCATTGTCTACACAAGCAACAACGCCAACAAACAACACACCGATGGAAAAGAGTGGCCATTCATTCTGCTAGGCAATTGCAGCGGCCGCATCAAAACCGGTCAGTACACAAAGCTTGACGGAAAGCGGCCGATCAACGACCTGTACACGACGTTGCTCCACGCCATCGACGCACCACAAGACCGCTTCAACCTGGATTCAAACCTCGCGGCCAAGTTCGAGTCTCAAGCCGGCCCCATTGAAGAATTGATGGCTTAGGATGGCCGCGAGTGTTCAGCCCGCCTACTCAGGTGCTCTTCCTTTCCGCGCACGATGCAGTGTGAGTCGGCATCACGATTCCCAACGCTAACTGTCAAGTCCCACCTGTGATCAGACACCGAGGGACGCTTTGCGTCATGGTCCTATCGGTTCTCATGCCGATCGCTGCAAACGCGAGCGAGCCGACATTTGAAAAGCTTGTCCACCCTTTCCTCGAGTCACATTGCCTCGATTGTCATTCGGAAGACGGCGAAGCCGATATCAGCCTGCACGACGTCACGTCGGTGACCCCCGAGAATATCGAACTCTGGAAACAGGTGTGGGAGCAAGTCGCGCTCGGCGAAATGCCACCCAAGGACATCGAAGATCGGCCGTCGGCGATGGAACGGGCGAAGCTCTCCAGTTGGATCACCGACGCGATGGTTCGCGAGTCCCAGTCTATCGGTGGCTTTGATGCCCATCTCCATCCATCCAAGGGCAACCATCTCGATCACAGTCTGTTGTTCGGAAAAACTCCCGAAGGAATCGAACCGACCTGGACACCCGCAAGGCTATGGCGGATTCATCCGCAAGAACATTTGACGCGTCTGAGTGCATTGATCAATGACGAACCGGTGTACGATCCGAAACGACCGGGGATGAGAACACGCGGCGATCAAATTGAACCGAATCAAGACGGTGAAATCAAAGTCTACTACGGCCTCGATCGCGTGATCGGCTGGGTCGGTGGCACCGCGGCTTACGCGGCGGCCATCACCGGTTTTCCGCCCGCGCTCTCAACCCATGAAGACCACGGACTACGTAGCTATCCGATCTATCATTCGGTCAACAGCGCCGAGGCGACACAAATCGCGTCGGTCGCCGAAGACATCATCCGTTTCATGGCTTTCGGTCCCGATGCAGAACCGTATCAGTTCGCCGATCGCGTCGCGGATATTGACAAGAAATACAAACATGAGAGCGTGCGTGGCCTGAGCCAAAGCCTGTTCTATGGCAAAGAGCCCAAGCGGCCACTGACGCCAATCTACGACTTGATGAAGCAGCCGGAATACGATGAGGCTCAGCTGCGCGCCGCGATCAACTACCTGTTCGAGGCATTGACCTGTCGTCCGCCATCGAAAGCCGAAACGGACAAGTATCTGTCGATCGTCAATGAGGCGATCGAAGATCTCGGCAAAGAAGAAGGCGTGATCCTCGGTTTATCACCAATCTTTCTTGATCGCGAAGCCCTCTTCCGAACGGAACTCGTAGAAACCGGCACCGCCGACGAGTTCGGGCGTGTCATGTTGCAGGACCAGGAACTCGGTTTGGCGATCAATGCCGCCTTCAGCTACCTGCCACCGGATCCTTCGCTGAAAGAGGCGATGATGACGGGGAAGCTACGCACCGTTGATGATGCACGACGGGAAGTGGTCCGCTTGCTCAACGACGACAGTGTTCGCAAGCCACGGGTCCTGCAGTTCTTTCAAGAGTTCTTTGACTACGATCGCGCCGGACGGGTTTGCAAAGACGTCAATGCACTGAGGGCGGCGGGCGGTCAAACGAAAGATCAAAATCACTATCGGGCAATGTTCGCGATGAAAGCGAGCACCGATCGCTTGATTGAACAGATTCTGGCAGAAGACAAACATGTGTTGCGCGAACTGCTGACCACGGATCGAGCCGTCGTCAATCCTAGTACCGACGCGGCGTACTTCGGTGAATACGTCAGCGACAAACGGCCGCCCGTCGACCCGAAAGCCAAACGGAATGCGGCGAGGCGATTGGTCACGATTCGCGAGACGCAGTTTCCGAAAGGTGAAGCCGTCCAGGTGCGGATCGCACGGGTGGTCAAAGGCAACCGAGCACGTCGCGAACTGACCACCGTGCCCCGTGAAGAACGGATGGGCCTACTCACTCACCCCAGCTGGCTCGTCTCACACTCCGACGCGATGGACAACCATGCGATCCATCGCGGCAAGTGGATTCTCGAACGCCTGCTCGGCGGCGCCGTTCCTGATGTTCCGATCACGGTCGACGCGATGTTACCCGATGAGCCAGGCACGACGTTGCGGCATCGAATGCGGGTCACGCGTGAGGACTATTGCTGGAAGTGTCACCAGAAAATGGATCCACTCGGATTGCCTTTTGAAATGTACAACCACCTCGGCCTGTTTCGAAAAATGGAAAACCGCCAGCCCGTCGATACCCGTGGCGAAATCATCGACAGCGGTGACCCTGAACTTGATGGCCCGGTTGAAGACGCACTGGAATTGATCCAGCGGCTTTCCGAAAGCGACCGAGTCAAACAAGTCTTCGTGCGTCATGCGTTCCGTTTTTGGATCGGCCGCAATGAAACGATTCACGACGGCCCCGTTTTGCAGGCAGCTTTCCGCGCTTACGAAGACAACGAAGGCAGCATGAAAGCCCTGTTGGAATCGCTGCTCACCTCCGACGCATTTCTCTATCGCAAGCGAGAAGGCCATAGCGACGCGCGATTGCAGGCGTCAAACGGACCGTGACACGCCACCCAGAGTCGCTGCACTTTTGATCAGGTGGTTTTTCGGGTTTGTTCAGCAAGACTGAGACCTCGGGATGCTTCGTTTCGTAGCATCGTCAATGGATCGATGACGGTTTCTGACAGGTAACCCATTGCCAGCCAACGACCCCTCCGAAACCAGAATCGATTCATTGGAGTCGACCAATGGTCTGCGCGGACATCGGTCGTTCGCCAAGTCGTTACCGACTAGCGATTCAGCACCCGTTATTGGCACGCACCGACTGATCCGCACACTCGGGCGTGGTGGTATGGGAGTCGTTTACGCAGCCGAAGACCTGCAAACGGGTCGCCAGGTTGCGCTCAAAGTCGTCATGCAGCCTCCCGATCACGCGCTTCTGCTGCCGGGTTTGAGAGACACCCCGACGACGAAGTCGCGACCGAAGGATCGATTTGTCACCGAGGTGCAGACAACGGCACGGCTGGATCACCCCAATATCGTGACCGTGTTCACGGCCGAACGCACGATCGATTATGCCTACTACACGATGAAGTTGGTCGATGGAGTGGACCTTCATCGACTCATCGAGTTGCTCTTCGATCGACACCCGCGGTCACGACCTTGGCGAATCGAGGAGATTAACGAACTGCTTCTTACATCGGACAGCCGGCCACTGTGTTCCGATGAACTGACCCGTTCGGTTGTTGATGCGACATCCGTCGCGGAGTCCAGCGGGACCGTGAATCGTGAATCTCGCACCGCCACGAATGCGCCCGACGCGAGTGCAACGCAGGAATCCGAGCAGGAGTCGCTTTCCAATGCGGCGTTCGACGACGAGGTGTTCAAGTTCTTTGCGCTTCGCATGGCCGAGACGGCGGAAGCGATTGCGTACGCCAACACCGAAGGTGTGCTTCATCGAGACATCAAGCCGAGCAATCTGATAATCGATCGCCAAGGCAAGATCTACGTGACCGATTTTGGCCTCGCCAAATGGAAGCCCGTCAGTACGGAGGAGGATTCAACCGCGTGTGTCGGAACCCGTGGCTACATCGCGCCGGAATGTCTGCAATCAGCTTCTTCGGTCGGTCAACGAAGCGAGGTCTTTTCGTTCGGATGCGTGCTCCACAAGCTGATGACGCTGTGCCCGACACGGCCACCGAATCCTGCAGATGCGTCCTGGCAGACGGATGCTCGGAGCGTTTTGCCAACGGGTCTCTACGCGATCATTCGCAAGGCCATTGCGGCCGAACCGACCGACCGCTACTCCACCGTCGCCGAACTCGCTCAAGACCTACGTCGATTCGCTGAGGGACGGCCCGTTGAAGCTGCCAAGTTGTTGCGTCGTGCGGCTTGGTCCACCCGGTCTCTGATCACATCACGTTCAACGATGATCACCGCCGCGATACTCGGCGTGATTTGCCTGAGCCTCGCGTTTCAGGTCTATCGACAATCGATTGCCAACCGCACTCACACGCGAGAGATGAATCGACTCGCTACGGCAGAGAAACGGCAATCGCAACGCGCCGACGCGGCAGTCGACCTGTTACTTGAACAACTCGAGGAATCGTATCGCTCCGCGGGTGAAGAGATACTGTCTTCCGGCCTCGGACCGCCACCAGCCCGAGTTAAACTCCATGAAGAGACACGGCTGAAGCTACATCGAGGCGTCGACATCTGCCGACGTCTCCTGGGACATCCCGGTGAGTCGCCCCCTGATCAAATCACCAAGATTGCATCGCTCTTGCGAAAATCGGCATTGATCTATGAAAGCGGTGGCGAGGCAGAGAAAGCCGCCGAGCAGTATGGGCTTGCGGCGTCTGCATTGGATCGACTCGGCGACTCCGAATTCGAAGTCACTGCGGAGCGATGCTGGCTTCGCTACTTGGAAACCCGTTACCGTCACGCCGCGACCGGTTTCGCGGCCCAAGCGGAAGTCTACGAACAGATTCTTGCGTCGGCCGAAACCTCGCTCGGCAAACAGGGCCTGGATACAGGTTCAAGATCAAGGCTCCACGAAGTCGCGGGGCTGGTTGAACTTGCACGGGAAAGATACGCCCGTGCGGCGAAACATCTCTCGCAAGTCGATCAACCTGAGTTTGGGAAAGCCACATTGCGCCGAACGTTGTTGACCGCTTATCGCATGGGTGGCCAGCACCGGATGGCGCTCCCGAAGGCAGAGCAGTTCGTCAAAGACTTCCCGAAAGACGACGAAGCGTGGCGCGAACTCGCCGGATTAAGATTGCATTTGGGCGAGGTCGATGCGGCCCAGTCTGCCTTCGAACGGTGCGTGGAACTCAATCCAACAAACGGCCTCGGCTGGCACGGGTTAGCCTGGAGCTACTTTCGCGATGGCGACACAAAACAAGCGATCGAGTTCGTCAACAAGGCTCATCGATTGTCACCGCGCAACGAGACGGTCTTGATGGCGCGTGCGAAGTTCTACGTTGCGGACGATCGTCGAGCAGACGCCGTCGTCGATCTACGCGAAGCCCTCTCCCTTCGTCCAACAAGTCCCTACGTCGTCTATCCCGGAATCACAACGTTGTTGTTTTGGGAGCAAAGCGACTCGGAAGACCTGAGCCTCTGTCGGCAGATCGCAAATGATCACGCCGATGATTGGCCGAGCCGACTTGCCGGGGATATCAGTGCGCTCATTCAATTCCGTTCGCGCACCTATCGCGACTTGCTGGAAATCAACGCCAAAGATGTATCAGAGAGCCCCGTTCGCAGGCTGATGGGAATCGCCGCCAGGTGCCTTGCGGGGGATGAAACACAGCAGACGCGCTCCAGCAATGAACTGCGTCAGTGGCGTGACAAAGGATGGCAAGGGCTCGATGACAGTTCAAGCACACGAATCATCTGCGACTACGTGGCGTGCATGTGCCTCGACCGACACGACCCGGAATGACTCACGCATTGTCGTCGCCAAGCATTTGACTGGAGCGAACATAGACGTTCCCCGCCACCGGATCGAAAACCCAGTTGAATCGACGCAGCAGGTCCGCCCCCAGGATGCTCATCCTTCGTTCCCCAATCGTGCCTTCGAAGAATTCAACCGGGACGTTTCCAACAGGAGTCACGCCTAGACGAAACGTCGGCACGACGGCTTGATTGGTCTTGATGACGTTTCCGAGTGAGTCACGCAGCTCGCGTGAACCCGTAATGGAAAGACGATCGACGAGTCGTTGCTTGCGTGCGAACTCGTTGTCAAACAGAAGCGCCCCGCTAAAGCCAGAATGCAAAAGGAATTCGTGGCCGAGCGATTCTTCCCCGATGCGAACGAAACCTTCGATGAAATAGTTCTCGTGTCGCTCGATCAGCTTGAGTTTCTCAAACTCGTCAATGTTGGCTGGCAATTGCGGGTGCAGGAAAATCTCACGTCGGTCAAAGTTGATTTCGACGATCTGGTCTGGAAAGAGATGAAAGCCGAATTTCCCGTCGGAGCCTTTCCCCGAGAGCTTGTCCTCGGTGATCCCGATATCCCGCCATGTCCGTTCACCGATTCGAAGCGTATTCTTCGCGCTGTAGCGAACATCCTTCGATCCGCCCCAAGTTTTTACGCCCGCCGTGTGATCGAACTCAACCGACGAACACTTCGCCGCACCCGACTCGGTGATGAAGACGGCTCCGGATGCCGTGTGGAACATCAACTTGAGGTTGTCTCGCTCGTTAATCCGAACATCCACCAACAGATTATTGGACGATGTCAATTCGAACGGGATGGAAGTCGACGTCTGCTTGCTGTCCAGTTCCTGCCCATTGACCGTGATGGCAAAGAGCAGGAGAAGCAACAAACTCGCGGATGCACGTACCATCATGAACGCTATTCCAAAGCTTCGAGGATAACCTTCGCGACATGGGCTCCCAGCTTCTTGGAGCCCTCGGGTGTGTAGTGAACGTTAGCAGGCTTTTGCGTCTCCGCAACCGATTCGCAGAAGGCGAAGAAGGGATCAGTTTCGATTCCACCGACTTTCGCGATCGCCTTCGCAGCGACGACGTTGTACTTGGCGGAGTCGCCGGGCACACGCCCCTTGGAGCCTTCCGGGACGGGCGAGGTCTCGCGCCAAATCACTTTGGCGCCTGTTTCTTTGAGTCGTTTGGCGAGGGTCTCGATGTTAGCCTGGTATTGCTCGATGGCCACTTGTTGATGAGCCCCCTCGGAACCGGGCGTCGCGAGATTCTCACCATTCCTTCCCATGTATTTGAGATCGTGAAGGCCGAAGTTGAAGTGAATGAGGTCCCACTTACGGTCTCCAATCCACGCATCGACTTGTTCCAATCCTCGCGTCGTTGGACCACAATTGGTTGTGGGCCGAAAAACATTCGCTTTCCCTTTCAACTCGCGTCGTACATCGAGCGTGTAGCCGATCGAGATGGAATCACCGATCAGCAAGACGTTGGGTAGAGCGGGATCGATTTCGGGGAGGGCGAAGACCGGATTCGGCTTTTTCTTTGCTTTCGTGTTTTGCGCCTCGCATGGGGCGGCGACCATGAGAAAAACAGAGGAGACGACAAGGAAGCGAATGACGTGGTGCATCGACCGAACCTCGACAGAAGACTGATTGCGTGAGAGAGACTGGGGAAGCCGTCTATCGTATTCTGGATGCCTCGGCGAATCGAGCGGCAGAGGGGATGCGAACGGTCGAGGAATACGTTCGTTTCGTGCTGGATGACGCACGCCTCACGCAAACCGCCAAGTGCCTCCGGCACGATTTTGCGGCCGCAATGGGGGTTCTGCCACGGGTGAAACTGCTCGCACAGCGCGATACCGAAGCGGATGTGGGCACACGAACTCAGACCTCAAGCGAATACGAACGAAATTCCATCGCGGACGTCGTTCGAGCCGCCGTCGAACGGGTACAGCAATCGCTCCGAGTCTTGGAGGAATATGGCAAGACCATCAACCCCGAATTCGCCCGCCGAGTCGAGTCGCTTCGCTATCGCGCGTACACATTCCATCGCGATCTTGAGGTTGCGGAGCACTCGTTCGATCGACGGGAAAGACTCCGTCACTCCACGTTGTACGTTTTGATCGAGTGCCTCGCATCGGCAGACGTCTTTGAGACGACGCTACGATCACTGGCGGAAGCCGGTGTGGATGTCGTTCAACTGCGAGACAAACAAGCCGACGACCGAACGGTTTATGAGCGAGCCTGTTTGGCCGGCGGCCTTTCGCGTGAACTCGGGCTCCTGTTTATCGTCAACGACCGTGCGGACATCGCCGCCGCATCCGACGCGGATGGTGTCCATGTCGGTCAATCCGAGTTGCCGGTGCGTGAAGCAAGAAGGGTTGTCGGCGCTGAACGCCTCGTCGGTGTCTCGACTCACAACCTGAATCAAGTGCGGGCCGCGATTTCGGAACGGGCAGATTACATCGGCTGTGGACCAACGTTCCCCGGCAACACCAAATCGTTCACAGACTTTCCCGGCTGCGAGTTCCTGCGAGAGGTCCACCAGGGCACGGTGGAAACACCGTTACCCGCATTCGCGATCGGCGGCATCGATCGGTCCAACGTACAACAAATCCGCGACTGTGGCTTTCACCGAATCGCCATTAGCGGTGCGGTCATGCAAGCGGAGGATCCATCGACGGCTGCTGCCGAACTCAAACGATACCTGAGCGAGTGACGGCGTTTTCTATTGCGTGCTTGAGACCTGTTCGCCCCAGTCGACGTCGATCGACTCAATCTTTGTCGGACGAGTCGGCACGATCGGCGGCGCCTCAAAATCAAGTCCCAGATCGTCGAGACTCTCTCGTAACGCGGCTAAATCCCAAACCCACATCACGTAATCATCGCCTCGGAAATTGCCTGTTCCTTCGCGAGCCCAATCGAGGAGGGCCTTATTCCGATCGATCGCGCTGACAACGACGTATCGACCGTCGGGAGAAATAGCCATCGGTTGGTTGTATTCGCTGATCTGGCTCGCCATTACGAGTTCCGCAAGCGGAGCCCATGTTTGCGAATCAACCAGCAAACTTCCGTCGATGGAACCAAGTCGTGGAAAAACGCAAACCGGTGCTCGCGACGCAAAACGGACATCGAACATGCTTAACTCCCAAGCATGGTCGATCTTCGACTTCGTGGACCAGTCTTTTGTGCTAAGCATGGCGTCGCCGCCGAAAAAGAAGCGTCCGTCGGGTGAGAACGCGACTCTGGACATCCCGGTATCGATTTGATGGACGATCCGCTTCTTCTGCAGATCGAAGACGGTTGTTGATTCACCATGCCAAGTGCCCGAGGCGGCAAACTGAGCATCGTTTGTCATTGCCGCAAACCGTGCATTCGGCGGTGCGTCGAGCACCACGGTTTCTCGGTTCGGTGATCGCAACTCGACAAGGCACATTGCACCGCGATGTGTGCCCACTGCTTGAATTGCGAGTAGTGACGACGCCTCGTCCACGGCCATAAAAGACGGGTAGAGACCGTCAGGGATCTCGATCTTTTTCGGCGGACCGAGCTTTAACACCGAGCCGACTAGCGCGATAGGCCACTCAACAACCGCGCGATTGGCGATCGTCGTGAGGAGCCTTTCACCATCAGGTGTGATGACGAGATCGTTGATCTCGCCGAAAGGGAGATGCCGAAGCATCGAGTTCGAATCCAAATCCCAAACGGTGATCCCGCTCCCATTGTCTTTGTGGTTCCCGGCAAACAGCAAGGAGGATCCTGGCATCCACGCGTTCTTCTGAACAAGCCGCTGATGGCCGAGTCCGTGATATTCCTTGTTGGCGATGAGTTTGTGGATGCTTATCCTCCCATTGGGAAGTGCACAAACGAGCCACTGCTGACACACTCGCAGTAATTCGCCGTGATGCCGCAGCAACTCCATTCCGGTTTGAACATCCCACAATCGCGTCGTGTTGCCGGAGCCGACCGCGATGACTTGACCACGGGCACAGAAGTCGATCGCTTGTGCCGGTTGGAAATCACCTATCTCGCAAAGCTTGCGGCCACTCTCCAAACGATAGAGCCGAAGGTTGCCTTGACTTACGGCAGCAATAACACCATCGTCCGAAACCGCCAAACGACTGGCAGGCTGACGTTGCGGTATGCGGCGGACGGGTTGATCGAATTCGCCTTGTTGATAGGCATCAATCGAATGAATTCCGCCCGATGTCGAACCGACGATCAATTGGCCGTTTCGGGGATGAAACGTCAACGAATCAATCGAACTCTTGGAAAGAACGACTGCTCCAAGCTCACTGCTTGTGAGGTCGAAAATCCTCACACCGCCTCCCTCCGCGGGATAGGCGAAGAAGCGACTCTCCGCGTCGAATTCGATCAGATGATCGAATGGAACGACAATCGCGGGTGCGTGACGCTTGAGAATGACATTTCCAGTGTGACTGTCGAAAAGGACGAGCCAATTGCGTTGTTGCCCTTCGTTCGCCACCACGGCGAGGTAACGACCATCCGGACTCAATTTCATTTGTTGAAGGTCGTACTGTTCACCGAACGTTTCAAAGGGAATACGTTCCACCAACTCCGTTCGATCCCGTGAAAGCCGCTCGATCGAAACGGGTGATCCGCGGTCCCGCTGGTACGCGATGGTTGTCAACGGTTCATTGACGCAGACGGGGAACTGAAATTGCTCCGATAGCTTGATGTCGGAAACGTGTTCGATGTCCGGATTTGCGAGGCTCATGATTGCGGCATTGCGAAGCCGATCAATCGTTGTTTTGCCCATACCGCTTGCCTGAGCAAGCCTGACCGACTCGCGAATCGTAGTGATTCCGCTCGTACGCTGGCCGGGACGCCCACTTGCAGCAATGCTTTCCGCCCGGACGATATTGGACTGGACCAGTTGATGTAGCGAGCGTTGCTTTTCACGGACCGCGAGCTTCAGCGCGTTCTGCCGTTCGATCGCTAAACGATTGATCCGAAAGAGTCCGAACGACGTGGTGGCTAAGCCGACGACGAGCAGGCAAAAGATGGTCAACAGTGACGTGGCGAATGCAGTGTTCTGCCGCGCCCATCGCCAAGACCGTTCCGCGATGCCGATCCGCCGAGCGTGCACCGGTTCGTTTCTCAAGAACCGCTGAAGATCGTCGGCGAACGCGCGGGCATTCGGGTAACGATCCGACGACCTTCTTTCGATCGCTTTGTGAATCACCTGTTCAAGATCATGCGGTATGCTCGGCTCAACTCTTCTCAGCGGTGGCGGCCCCACGTTCGAAATACGGTGGAGCAACTCCGCTCGATCACGCTCTTCGAATGCCGGGCGTTGCGCGACTAGCTCGTAGAGCGTTAACCCCAGACCATAGATATCACCGCAAGCACCGTAGTCTCCTCGAAACAACTCTGGCGGCGCGTACCGCAGCGTCCCTAAAACGTCTCCGGTTTCGGTCAAGTTGGATTCGCCTTCGACTTTTGCCAGCCCAAAGTCGGTGAGCCAAATGTTTCCGAACACATCAAAGAGCAAGTTGCTGGGTTTGATGTCGCGATGCAGGACACCACGTTGATGCGCGTAGTCAAGTGCCTCGGCAATGGCGTGACCGAGTTTGACCACACGCCGAAAGTACTCCGTGGTTTGACTCCGTGAATGACGCTCCGATCCGGAAGAGGATCTCGACTGGACGGTCGTGGTTTTCGAACCAACCTCCTCGCAAACGGAATCGTCCGAGCCATATCTTCCGGTTGTTAGTGCGAGGGCCAACTCGCTTGCGCCGCGGTTTGCCGCGACGGATCCTTCATCGGAAACTTTCTTGTCGACTCGCAAGGTTTCGAAAATCTCATCCAAACCACGTCCCGAGACGAGTTGCATGATGTAATAGTGCGTTCCTTGTTCTTCTCCGACCCCGAAAACCGGCACAATATTCGAGTGTTGAAGCTTGCCGGCTGCACGGGCCTCGCGTCGGAACCTTTCGAGGCCCCGCTTGGAACGTGTCAACCGCGACGAAATCAGCTTCAATGCGACCCGTCGTCCCAACGTGTGTTGGTGTGCCTCGTAGACGATTCCCATGCCGCCCCGACCGATCTCGCGAGTGAGTTCGTAGTCACCCAGTTGATCACCGACACGGTACTCCGTGACATTCGAAGCAAGATCCTCCGAAGCGTACGTTTCGACGCCTCGCGCTCGCTCCATCATTTCGAGCGTCGGAAATAGTTCGTGAATCTCGTCCGCAAGCCCCGGGTATCGATCTGCAAACTGTTCAATCGTCGGCTTCTCTCCGGCGCGGCGCTGCCGCACGAACTCGTCGGCTACCCGTTCAATCGGATTGAGTGACTCACTGGAACCCATGTCAGATCATTGTTGTTGGCTTTGTCTTGCTCGAGGCCAGGCTAATTCACGTGCCGGCCGGCGGGTTTCTCGGGGTCAACACGTCTTTCAATCGTCGCAAGGCTCGAATGTAACGGTTGCTCGCCGCGTTCTGTGAAATGCTCAAGACCGTCGCGACTTCGGAATTGGTTAGGTCTTCGAAGTGCCTCAAGACCAGGACCTCTCGATCGATCTCGTCCATTGAATTCAAGGCATTCTGCACCTTCAGCTGAGCTTCAGCACGAATCACCGCCTTGCTTGCGGAAGTCAGTCGGCCCATCAATTGTGATGCGAGTGACGCCGTGGACGCGACGGGGAGCGGTCCATCGTGAAGCGAAATCTCGCGGCCTACGCTTCGCTTCTCGGCTCCCAAATGAAAACGGTGTAGGTCGATCAACCGATGTCCGATCTTCAGACGCAGCCACAAGAAAAATGGCAGGTCCGTCTCCTCGTACTCGTGAAGCCGGGTATGGAGATCGACATACACCTCTTGAAGGACGTCCGATGGATCGAGTCGTCCTGCCAGGCGCGGGTCAAGCCGCACCTGAATAAGCCGACGCAGTCGCTCTCGATGCAAATCAAACAGACGACCGACCGCGAACCGATCGCCGGCTCTCGCCCGTGCCATGAGTTCTGATTCTGTCTTGTCGACCAATCGTTCTGATGCTTCCACAGCGTCCACTACCGAGTGCTCTACAGCATCCCCAAACTTGTTTCCGTAGCGGCGATCCAGTCTCCCACCGCAAAAACGGCAACTTTTTCAAAGTTATGCAGCAGGAAAACCCACGTCCAGCAAACTGTCGTCACGATGCCCGATTGTTCGATTTGATCGTGGGAATTCGTTCTCCGGCTACGTATTTGAACACAGTGCGTTTCTTTGGTGTGCGCACCGTGATCCTCTCGTCAGCCAGTGAATCAACGAATCATGTTGTCTCTCAATCGACCGCGATGCCGTCCACCGCGTCGTTCACATAGGAACCGAAAGCGGTTGCTCGCGGAACTCTTGGAGACCCGTCGGGTTTTGGCGGCGATCTCCGTCACTCGCTTTGACGATCCGGTGCCCGATGCGTGCCTCCCAACCGATTGTTCGCTTCGTGAAGCGGTTATGAAAGCGAACGCGGACTCGGGCAGCGATACCATCCAACTCGGCCCCGGGACCTACACACTTTCGATCGGCAACAACGAAAGCAACGATAGCGGTGCCGACGGTGGCGATCTCGACGTCACCGAAATCGATGCAGTGACCGAAGTCGTTGGTGTCGGAATGGGGGCGACGATCATCGATGTGGATGCATCCACGATGTCGAATCGTATTTTCGATGTGCAAGGCAACCTTGGGTTCCGACTCAACAGTCTTACTCTTCAAGATGGCAACGCGATCGGCGGAAGTGGTGGAGCGATCCGATCGATCGATGCGACTCTGGAACTCGATGAAGTCGCCTTTGCAAACAACCATGCGGCCCAACTTGGTGGAGCCCTTTTCCACGCTTCGCCGAACTCTGGCTCATCAGTGGCAATTCACGACAGCCTTTTCGAGACCAACGAAAGCATTAGCGGTGGTGGCGCGGTGTTCCTTCAATCGCCCACTCAGTTCTTCGCAGCCCACCTCATCACGAAGAGTACGTTTACTGAGAACCGAGCTGGCGGGACTACCACGCCCACAGTAGCGCACGGTGGTGCGATCCAAATGGCGGGCTCTTCACAGCAATTGGCGATGGAAAACGTCACTCTCAGCGGAAACATCGCTGACGGAAAAGACATCTCGCAAGGCGGAGCGATCTACAACGATTTCGGCGTTCTGCAGGTCAGCCACTCGACGATTGTTGGCAACAGTGCGCGAACAAGTGGCGGTGGAATCACTGATCTCGGTAACGGAACGCTGCTATCGAACTCCATCGTCGGCGGCAATTTTAATTCGACCACACTTCAGCCGGACGACATCGACCCCGCTGGCGCAGTCGCGACGTGTTGTAGTGATTTCAATGTGATCGGAATGGGTGGCAGCGGTGGGCTCGCCGATGGTGTGGATGGAAACCAAGTCGGCGTCGACGCGACGAAGGTCGTCGAACCTCTTTTGTCTGACAATGGTGGCATGACCCCAACACACCTCCCGTTAGCGAACGGTCCGGCAATCGATGCGGGCGCCGCGACGACCGTGTTCGGGACGGTGACGTTGGACCAAAGAGGCAACCCCCGTCCGATCGACCTGCCGATCACCAATGCGACGGGCGGCGATGGAACGGATGTGGGTGCGGTCGAACTTCAGACGCTCCCCATGGACAGCGGGATCAGCGGCTTTGTCTGGGAAGACTTCGATGCCAACGGTATTCAAGACCCGGGAGAATTTGGGATCGATGGCGTCGAAGTCCGCCTGCTTGATACGACCGAAGTCGTCCTCGAAACCACACACACCAGTGACTCGGGTTACTACGGATTCGCCTCGTTAGCGGCTGGTGACTACCTCGTCGAATTTATTCCGCCGCCCGCGTTTGGCTTTTCACCACCTGAAGCAACTCCGAACACCGAATGGGACAGCGATGCGGATCAAGCCAGTGGTCGGACGAAGCCGATTTCGTTGGCTCCGGCGTCCTCGATCGTGGACCTCGACGCGGGATTGTCGGTGCCAACAGACCTGGCAACCATCGGCGACCTTGTCTGGAGCGACCTGAATGGCAATGGAATCAAAGAGCCGGGCGAACCGGGGATTGAAGGGGTCACCGTCAACTTATTCAACAGTAACGGTGCGAAGCTGCACGACATCACAACGGACGCGCAAGGACGATATTGGTTCAGCGGCCTTGCCGCGGGCAGTTACACCGTCGAAGTCGAGGAACCGTTCGGCTTCGCCTACAGTTTTAGCCCTGTTGATCAGGGCCAATTCGATGAGCGTGATAGTGATTTTGCGACCAGCGATGGTCGCGCCATGATCACGCTCGAAGCGGGTGAAGTGTTTGACACACTGTTTGCGGGGCTCGTCGCGGACCCTGCCAGCGGCAGCATCGGTGATCGTGTCTGGGAGGATATCGACGGCGATGGCATCCAGGATTGGGATGAACCCGGCATGCCCGGAGTTCGAGTGACGCTGTCGGACGGTGGGAAGCAAATTGCGTTGCAAAAAACCGACCGGAGTGGCAGCTATCGGTTCAATGGTCTTCCCGCAGGAAACTACACCCTGCAGTTCAGCCCTCCTTTAGGGCACGTCTTTAGTCCACGCGATATCGGCTCCGACGAAAACGTCGACAGCGATGTCGAACCACTGAACGGAACCGTGACCGTGGCACTGTTGGCGGAAGAAGAAAAGCTAGATGTCGATGCGGGCGTCGTCGCGGAGATGAACTCCGCCGTCATCAGCGGGCACACGTTTCAAGACGATGACGGCGACGGCCTCCGTGATGTCGGAGATGGGCCGCTTGCAGGAGTCAACGTCAAACTGCTGGATGCCTTGGGATCAAGTCTGCTGGCGTCGACTGTCAGCGACAGCCTGGGTAACTATCGATTCGGCGGGCTCGCCGCTGGGGACTATGTCATTGAATTCGGTCGCAATGTTCGTGGTTACGAACGTTCGCCTCAAGATCAAGGCGACGACCGATTGGATTCCGATCCCGATGCCATCTCGGGTCGCGTCTCCGTCGCACTCTCCGTTGGTCAGTCCAACAACACCGTCGATGCAGGATTCGTTGATGCCAACTTGGCCACAATCAGCGGCCGAGCTTGGACGGACTGGAACGACAGTGGTCTGCAGGATCGTTCGTCGGGACGTGCCGGCATCACGGTCACGCTTTTTGATTCAACCGGAACGAGGATCCTCGGCAGGCAGACGACGAGTTCGGAAGAAGGTCGTGTCGGCGGGTATCGGTTTTCCGGACTCGCCGCCGGTTCATACCGCATTCACTTCGGTGACAACATCGCCGGTCGCAGTTACACCGCCCAGAACGTTGGAACTAATGATCTCGTTGATAGTGACGTGGATCCGATCACCGGCGAGGCGATCGTCAGTCTTGGAGTTGGAGAGTATCAACTCGGTGTCGACGCCGGATATGTCATCGACAAGGTGGGCACGAGCGTCATCCGCGGCCGAATCTGGAATGATTTAAACGGAGATGGAATCCAAGGGGACAGCGAGCCGTCACTCGACGAGGCGGAAGGGAGAACAGTCTTTTTGCGTGGAGGCCTTTTCAGCGGTATCGCATTCAATTCGATCGTTCGAGACGGCGAGTTTGAATTTCGTGGAATTCCAGGTGGAACCTATACGATTGAGCTTCCTTACATTCGCTTGTTTCGTTCTCCACCGGACGTTGGCAGCGATCTGTTTGACAGCGATGCGATCGAATTTAATCGGATACGGCTGACAGTGGGCGATGACGAAATCAAGGATGACGTCGCCGCGGGTTTCTTTCATCCCAACACTGCCTCGATTTCCGGTCGACTTTGGGAGGATCTCGACGGCGACGGGATCCAAGATCCAAGCGAGCCCGGGTTCCCAACCGGAGTTGTGACCGCCTCTTTAGATGGACGACGCGTTCGCTCGGCTCGAGTCGTCGATGGCCTTTACCGCCTCCCAGGTTTGCCGGCGGGCCACTACTCCATCGAGTTCCGTGCGTTTGGTTCTTACGATGCCTCACCGCGTGACCAGGGATCCGACGACGCGCTCGACAGCGAGATTCATGCCTCGGGTGTTGGTTACGCCAGGGTATCGATGGGCGAAGAGATCGAAGACTTCGATGCGGGGCTCGTTGAATCCTCGGGTGGAGTGATTTACGGTCGTGTTTGGGACGATCTCGACGGTGATGGGTTCCAGGATCCGGGCGAGCCCAACCTGCCATCGACGGTGCGGCTGTTCAACGAAGAGGATGGGGCCGTTGAACTTCATACCGCAAGTGGCTTCTATCGCTTTGGAGGGCTGAGTGAGGGGACGTATTACGTGATCTTTCCCCGGCCTACGGGTTACAAGTATTCCCCGCAAAACTATGGCGGCCCGCTGGACAGTGATCCGGATCCTTTCGGATGGGCGGTCACGCCGATCGTCTCTGGCTCGTTGGTCGAAATTGATGCCGGCCTTTTTCAAGACTTGCCGGGAACCATCTCGGGCCGCGTTTGGGATGACTTGAACGCGAACGGAATCCAAGACGTGGGAGAACCGGGGCTTTCGGGTGTCCCTGTGCAGATCAAAGACCTGTCAGGGCGCGTGTTGGGCACGACGGTCAGTTCGGAACGAATTGTTCCTCACTTAGAGCCCGGCGTGTATCGGTTCGGCGGTTTGGCGGCTGGCACGTACATCGTGACGTTCGGTCCTTCGTTCGATGGTTATTCATTCGCTCCAAATGACGAAGGGGACGACGATGCGATTGATAGCGATCCCATCGGCCGCCGAGTGGTTGTCGCAGTAGGAAACGGCGAGAGCAAGGATGACGTTGATGCAGGTTTGTTCGAAAACCAAACCTCCAACATCAGCGGACGCGTTTGGGAGGATCGAAACGGCGACGGAGTCCAGGACCCGGATGAAACCGGTTTGGAAGGAATCGCGGTTCAGATCTTCGACGGCACACGAGTCCGACGCGCGTACACGGTGGGTGATGACGGACAGTATTCGATTCGCGGCTTGAGGCCCGGAACCTACACGTTGCAGTTCGTTGGCCCGACGGGCTCCGTCGCATCACCAGCCAACCAAAGCGATGATGACCGAGATAGCGATCCGATCAACAACCGTGTTACGGTTACGTTGTCCGCCGGCGAGAACGCCGACAATATCGATGCGGGCTTTGTTGAAGAGTCCTCGACGGCAGTCATTCTGGGTCGGTTGTGGAATGATCTCAATGGGGATGGAATCCAAGATGCTAACGAGGAAAACTTTGAAGGTCGTACAGTTGTCTTTTTGGAAGACGAAAGCGGGCGTCGAACGTTAGCCTATCCAGACGATGGTAGCTACAGCTTTCGCGGTCTCGCGGCGGGGACCTACACCGTTGGAACCAACCTCGGAATCTTTGGATCGGAGGCCTCGGATGCCGACGCGGGAAACAGTGACTTGCTCGATAGCGATTTCGTCGACGGTCGCGCCGTGGTCACCGTAGGTACCGGCGAACTGATCGACGACGTTGACGCCGGCTTCGTCGAATCGACGTTCGGGTTCCTCTCGGGGAGAGTTTGGAACGATGAAGACACCGATGGGATCGAGGATCCCGGCGAGCCCGGGATCGGCGGTGTCACGGTGGAACTGCGTGACCTGGGCGGACGCACGCTGGCAATCAAAACGAGCGGTGCGACCGATGGGGAGTATCGGTTCGGCGGACTGGAACCAGGCATCTACATGGTGGTTTTTGGTGACGGTCCGACCGGCTTCACGCGTTCCGCTCCTGATCAAGGTGGAGACGATCGAGTGGATAGTGATCCGATTGGTCGGCGCGTGATTGTCAACGTTCCTACCGGTGGCTCGGTAACCGACGTCGATGCTGGCATGTATGAAAACAGCGGCGGCGCCGTGATCTGGGGCAGAGTTTGGAATGACCTCAACCAAGATGGCATTCAGGATCCGGGTGAACCCGACTGGGTACCGCGTTCAATATTCCTCGTGAAGGACGGCCGTTTGGCCCGCAACATCGAGGATCGCTTCCTTCGAACCAGCGGGGCGCGTTTTCGCTTCGCCGGCTTGGAGCCCGGCGAGTATTTCATGAAAATGTTCTTGCAAGCGGGCGTTGCGCATTCGGACTTGAACGTCGGAACCAATGACGAGATCGACTCCGACTTCATCTATCACACTCCGATCACTGTGACGGAAGGACAAATCGTTTCCCACTTTGATGCGGGCGTTTACGAACAACTGGATGGCGTCATTCGCGGTCGTGTTTGGGACGATCGGAATGCGAACGGTGTTCAAGAACCCGATGAGCTTGGACTGGATGGCATTTCGGTCGAACTACGTGACGACTCGGGTCGCACGATCGCCTCGACAGTCAGCGGCGGCGCGCCGGGTTCCGCGCCGGGCACGTATCGATTCGGAGGATTGCCCGAGATTCCCTCTGTGACCTACACGCTCGTCTTCGGTGCGCCGCCCACGGGCTACATTCCCTCGATTGCAGATGCGACTCCGAATGAGTTAATCGACAACGATGTGATCAATCGCCGCAGCACAGTCCGGTTTGGGGATGTGATTGACGCGGGATACCACGAAGACACTGAGAACAGAACGGGCGTCATTCACGGTCGTGTCTTCACTGACTCAAACGGCAATGGGATCCTCGATCCGCTGGAACCTGGTGGTCCGGATGTCACGGTACAACTGCGGGATCATTCCGGTCGAATCATCGGCGTGAGCCCGACCTTCACGCGTCACCCCGTCACTCAGCGACCGATTTCTGACACCTACAGGTTCGGAGGCCTCTCGCCGGGAGACTACACGGTGATGTTTGCGGACGCCGATGGCTACTTGTTTTCGCCCGTCGATCAGGGCACTGATGACACCGTCGACAGTGATGTTGATCCGGTTACCGGAAACCTCTCCGTGACGCTTGCCAACGACGAAGTGCTCTCAGTTGACGCCGGCTACATCGAGTCGGCCTCGGCGATGATCAGTGGCTTTGTTTGGCTCGACCCGAGCGCAACGGGCATTCGCCGGGTGAGCGGTTCCATTCCGAGTCTTCACGAACCGCTCTTGAACCCGGGACAAGTGATTGATGTTCGCCTGTTTGACGAGTCAGGCCGCTTGATTCGGGAAACCCGGAGCCAGGAGTCTCTCGAAAGTCCGCTGCCGCTACCGGCGTTTGCTAGACGATCCATTCAGGGACCGTATTCCTTTGCCGGCCTGGCAGCAGGGACTTACACCGTCGAGTTCTCGAGTCCGACGGGACATCTCTTCTCACCTGCGGATGCGACCAACGATGTCTTCGATAGTGACGTCAACGGACTCGGACGTTTTCAAGTCACGCTCACTGCGGGGGAACACCGAGAATTCGTCGACGCGGGACTTGTTCCTTTCAGCGGCTCGTCCAGCATCGAGGGTCGCATCTGGTATGACGTCAATGGCGACGGAAGTCGCGAAAGCGAGTTTCACCGTGGTTTCGGAGATGTCATCGTCCGCCTTTACGACAACGAAACGTCATTTCTGGTGGGGCAAACATCCACGAGCGATCGATATTCCCATGTCCGAGGCATTCGCAGACCCGCGGGCACGTTTTTCTTTCACGGCCTCCCGGCGGGTAGCTATCGGATCGAGACCGAACGCCCCGGCGGTTTTCAATTCAGTACCCAAGACGCCGTAAGCGACTTGCTTGATAGTGACGCTGATGATTTGGGGCAAGTGATCGTCTCCCTAGGAGCGAGCGAAGTGTTTTCCACGGTCGGCGTCGGGCTTGTTCGCAGTACGGCATCCATCGGTGACCTAGTTTGGGAAGATAGGAATGGCAACGGAATCCGTGACGCTGGGGAACCCGGAATTGTTGACGTTCCCGTTGCGCTCTACGACGAAACGGGCACGTACCTGATCAAGACCACGCGAACTGAAGTAGGAGGCCACTATTCCTTTGGTCTCGACGAGGGCGATGACAACTACGTTGTACAGTTCGTGCCGCCAATCGGCTTCGCTTTCACAAACCAGATTCAAGGAACGAACCCGCTGATCGATAGTGATGCCGATCCTGCAACGGGACGAGCCAGCCTATCCCTTGGCTTTGATGCAACTGACAACAGCATCGACGCGGGACTCGTGCGGGTAACGGGACCGATGGTTGGGACCATCAGTGATCGTGTCTGGAACGATCTCAACGGCGATGGCATTCAGGATGTTGGCGAACCGGGCCTCAGCGATATCGTGGTCCGACTTTGGGACGAAGACCGCGTGCATCTTCTCGGCCAGACCAGCACCACCATTGAGGGCAATTTCTCGTTTCAAGGTCTGCCTGCTGCCGCCTACTCACTCGAGTTCGTGCCTCCACGTGGCTATGAATTCAGTCCGACAAATCAAGGAAACGATGATGCCTTCGACAGCGACGCGGAGGTGATTGCCGGTTTCGTGGACGTCCTGGTTGTTGCCGGTATTCGCAACACCGATGTTGACGTCGGGATGATGCCAATCGACGACGCGGGTGAGCTCTCCGGTCTCGTTTGGAATGATGAGAACAGAGATGGCATTCGGGACGCAAACGAGCTAGGACTCGATCAAGTCACGGTCCTGCTTTACGACGGAAGCGAGGCGCACTTGCTGGACGCCATGACCACGCGCGATGGTGGCCAGTACAACTTTGCGGGCTTGTCGGCGGGCGACTATGTGATCGAATTCTTGCGACCTGCGGGTTTCGAGCCCTCACCCAACGATCAAGGCAACGATGACGCACTGGATAGCGATGCGAACGCGGTCTCGGGTCGAACGGAGAGACTGACGCTCATAGCCGGTGAAATGAACGACACCGTAGGCGCCGGCTTTGTTTCGATCGTGAATGGAAACACTTCATCGATCGGTAACCGTGTCTGGAAGGACCTGAATGCCGATGGGATACAAGACGTGGGCGAACCGGGAATCCCAGGCGTTCGAGTCCGACTTTTGGATGCGACGGCGAGTTTGATCCTCAATGAGTTGGTGACATCTGCGACCGGCGAGTACGAGTTCCTTGGGCTCGATGAAGGCGATTACGTGGTCGAGGTCCATCCACCACTCAGTTTTACGCATAGCCCTCGGCTTCAAGGGACCGATCAGAGTGTGGACAGCGACGGCGCCGTCACCACGGGCCGTTCCGCCGTCATTGAAATCGCTGAAGATGACATGTTGGACGACATCGATTTCGGCTTGGTGGAGCAGTTTCCCACCGCGGTGATCGTCACAGGGGACTTCGCGGGGGTCTTGCCCGATGACGATCCCGACGGGGCGGGGCCGCTGACGCAGTTCGGTCGTGACACTTACGCGACCATCCCCGATGCGATCGTGGGTTTGGATGCATTCCCGAATGAAACGCCCGTACAACTAATGGATGAACCCTATGCAGGATTCGCCTACGATCGTCCGAATCGCCGATTACGTTTGACGCCCTTGGGAACCGAGTCCACCGTCGAAAGCATGACGGTGACGGGCGGGATCCTAATTGTAGACGGACGGCTCCAAGTCCCGTTTGGGGTGAACATCAACGCGGGCGGCATACTCGGTGGTACCGGCGAAATCGATGGCGACATCTTGATCGCAAGTGGCGGGACGCTCTCTCCGGGTTTCAGTCCCGGTCTCCTACGAACGGGAGGATTGACTCTCGCGATGGATGCGATCTTCCGTGTGGAGATCGACGGCACGGTCCCCGGAATGGACCATGATCAAGTCATTGTCGATGGCCAGGTTCATCTGACGGACGCTGTTCTTGATTTACATCTCGGCTATGCACCGAGTGTGGGTGAGCAAATTGTTCTGATCGACAACGATGAAAGCGATGCCGTGATCGGGACGTTCGCGGGACTCGACGAAGGCGACTCGATCTACTTGGGTGCAAGTCTGGTCGCGGTGGTGACATATGCTGGTGGAACCGGAAACGATGTTGTTCTCTCAATCGAGAACGCAGAAACCATCGCGCCGGTGCTGTTGAGCTTCACACGTACTGCGCCCAATGAAAACACGAACGCCGACACCCTTGGATTTCACGCTACGTTTTCAGAGGACGTGGCTCAGATCGATGTCGAGGATTTTGCAGTCTCCGGCGCATCCACAGCCAATATCGAGAGCGTCATGCCGGTCGCGGGCACGGGTGAAGTGATCTATCTGATTACGGTCAGCGGAGGTGATCTGCCACTGTTTAATGGCTCTTTGGGAATCGATCTCTCGGCTTCGGTGGACATTGTCGACACGGTTGAAAATCCGTTAGCCGACACAGAGCCGGGCATCGATGAAACGTATTTAGTTGATCACGTTCCGCCGCGACTCAGCGACCTTGTCATTGCTGATGGTTCGGCACAGCGAAGCATGATCGAATCGATTTCACTGAATTTCGATTCACCTGTTGTGCTGAGCGAGGGTGCAATTGATTTGATGACCGCAAATGGTGAGGCCGTCGCGTTCTCGTCCAGCAACGCGCCGGGTGTCGCGACCCAGCAAGTCGTCCTCTCATTTCCCAGCTTCGTTGGTGGTTCCCTCGTTGATGGCGACTACCTGCTCCGTCTGGATGAGGCTTTGATCGTGGATGCGGCTGGCAATGCGTTCGACGGCGACAATGACGGTGAAGCCGGCGGCGCGCGAGCGACTGACGAGTTCTTCCGCTTCTTTGGTGACACCGACGGTGACCGCGATGTTGACGGACAGGATTACGGGCGTTTCGGAGCAACCTTTCTACTGTCCGATTCGGATCCCGGATTCGATGCCCGGTTCGACCACGACAGTGACGGTGATATCGATGGTCAAGACTTTGGCCAGTTCGCGCAGCGTTTCCTAAGTGCGTTAGGAAATTAGAATCCTCAATCACTGACGATCTGATAATCAGTGGCAACCACACTCGTCGATGGCTTCGGCCGACGAACGGGTTCCGAGCGCACCCCACAAACCATAAGGGCTCCTGGCTCCGCGTCCTTGAATGTTTGTTCCATAGGGTGCGGGCGATGAAGGGTCACCAGCTTCGATGGTATTGGTGACAAAAATGACGGCCCCGTCACCCATCAAAATGTGGACACCACCTTGGTGGTAACTACCGGCTGAAAAAACACCTTCAAGAGGATCCTGGCCGTCAATCGCACAACTTGGTGCGTTGGGCGGCAGAATCGTGTGAAACATCGAATATCCTCCGGCGCCATCGGCAAAGGCACCGCCGCGACCGAGCATGCTGAGTTTGACATCGGCGGGATAGACTTCGGGATGCTCCTCATCGAGCAAGTCCCGACAGATTTCGGGGGACTCCGCCAGGCAAGCAAGTTGCTGCACGGCGAACTGTCCTTGTACTACTCGACCTTGCTTCGTAGCAATCTCGGCCATCATCACCGTATTCGAAAGACCGTCGGTGATGTCGTCCAACGAGAGCCTGATGTTGGGGGCGAACACCCCGCGGGTTTCGTCGTTGACCTCGCAGTCATAGAGACCCTCGATCTGATCTCCGACGCAAAAGGCGTAGTTGGTCCGACCGAGCTGGCCGCGACGATTGCGGTCGCTGGGGCAGCGAAACATCGCGAGCTCTTCGTTCCAGGGCGGATAGCGCAAATCCCAAGGCACTGTTCCCATCGGCGGAAAGGCCACGCCGCCAAATGTTTGCGGCGTCGACACATTGACCCAGTACAATTTTGCGTCCAAGAACGGCGTCAACGCGATCAAGCCACTGAGGCGATGTTCGTTGGCCTCGGTGCCAAACATCGCGGCAGGGCACACATCGTGGGCGGAATGATACTGGTGGATGGCGAGACTGATCTGTTTCAGATTGTCGCTGCAACTGTTTCGCCGCGACGCCTCTCGCATTGCTTCAAAGAATGGCATTGTGAGAGCGAACAGGACGCACACGATGGTGATGCCGATCAGAAGGTCGCGCAACGAGAAACGCATGGCAGACTCGGATCAAGAAAAGAGCATGAGCGTGATCGTTCAGAGCCAAGATCGTTACGTCAGCGTTCATCACTTTGTTCCGTGTTGAACACACGAAAAGGGTGCCCCGTGCAAGTGCTCGTTTTACTCGAAGTTGCGACGAGGTTAGAACATGCCAACTTCATCGGAGTGCATCAAGCAGCGTTTTGAATCAGTACACCAGGGTTTCTTCGATAATTTCTTCTGCGGCCCGAGTCCCGAGTGCTCCCCAAAGACCATACGGGCTCCTAAGTTCGCTTCCTGTTAACGCAGAGATGTCGCGCGGTGAAGATTTCTCCGCCGAGCCGGCTTCGATCGAATCGGTGACGAAGACTACGGCACCGTCACCCATGAGTACGTGGCACCCGCCGAGATGATAGCTACCCGCAGAAAAGACGCCTTCGTATGGGGCTTGGTTTCCGATTGCGCAACTCGGTGCATTGGGTGGCAAGATCGCATGCACAAGCGAATACCCGCCAGCGCCATCGGCATAGGCTCCTCCCCGACCGAGATTGCTCAGTGTCACATCGGAGGCAAACTGTTCCGGCTCGCGCGGATCAAGTTGTGAAACGCACTTCGCAGGCGAGTCCGCGAGCGTTTTCGAATGGCCAAGAGAAAATTGCCCTCGCACGGATCGACCATCCTCCGTGCCGATCTCCGCCATCATGATCGTGTTGGAAAGCCCATCTGTTGTATCGCGAAACCTCACGTAATGCCCCGGCGCGAACATGCCGCGTGTGCCATCTTTCGACGGTGCATCGTAGAGTCCGATGATTTGGTCGGCCACGCAAAAAGCGTAATTCGTGCGACCCAGTGATGTTCCGACTTTATCGTCCGATGGGCATCGCAGCGTGCCGACGTTCTCACACCAAGGTGAATACCGCGTGTCCCAGGGCACGGGCCCCATCGATGGAAATGTGACACCGCCGAATGTTTGCGGATTCATGATCGTCTCCCACCGGACACTTGCCTCCAGAAACGGTGTCAACGCGATCAGCCCGCTCAGGCGGTGCTCATTCGCCTCGGTTCCAGACATCCCCGACGGCAGGTGCTTGAACGCGGAGTGATAATTGTGAATCGCGAGTCCGATTTGCTTGAAGTCATTTGAGCACGACATCCTCCGTGACGCTTCGCGAGCCGCTTGGATCACCGGCATGAGGAGCGCGAATGCCACGCAGATAACCGTGACGCCCACCAACAGATCCCGCAAGGAAAAACGCATTCGCTGACTCGTCGTGAAGGGAACACGGTTCGACTCGTTTCACCCTGAGCGTACGGTTCGACGAGTCACTTGGTTCCGCTCGCTGACCGACTGGTTGCGAGAGATTGTGCCTTACTTGGAAAGAACGGGCAGCGAAGATTCTGCCGATTCGCAGCCCGGAATGTCGTCAACGCTCCGAGGATAGGTGGCGTGGTTTTCGGCGAAGTCGATCGAGACGTCGAGACCTTCAAGGATCTTGCGAGTCTGCTGATCAAAGTGCAGGTAACTACCCATGATCGTATGTGCATACTCAAACTTGGTCGGCCCCATCATCGCGGCGCGGACAAAGTTCTTTGCGTACAACCATCTCGTTCGTCGGTCGGCGAGCATGCGGCCGGCGATGGTGAAGAATCCACGCAGCATGCGTTTGAATTCCCATCCATTGGGCACGTGCTTGTTGCGAATTTTGATTCGCTTGGCGGTATCCATGACGCGTGACATGAATGCCTCGGGCGAGTAGACCGCTTCCACGATCGACCGCAGCTCACGGTAAATTTCGACTCGGTCGCGCATCGTCACGAAGTTCAATCCGCTGGCGGTTTGATCTTTCGATTCGTTGCTCTTGAGGGCATACGGGGCATCCGGATCGTCGATCCATTGATGGTTGGCGTCGATCAATCGCCGCTCGCGTGCGAGACGTCGCGTCAGCTGAGTGTTCGGTAGCGCACTCAGCAGTCCGACCATGGCCAATGAGATACCGCTCTCTTGGATGAAGCGGATCATCGGCCCATCGGTCCCGGGCTTGTCCGTGTCAAAACCGATGATCAAACCGGCCGCGACCGAGATGCCGTGATCGTAGATCGTCCGCACGCGATCGATAATCGGTGCGACGGTATTGATACGCTTCTGTGTGTGAATCAGCGTCTCTTCGTCAGGGGATTCGATTCCCAGGAACACATAGCGGAATTGCACTTCCCGCATCAGCTCCAGTAGCTCTTTATCATCGGCGAGGTTGATACTGGCTTCGGTGGAGAAGACAAACGGGTACCCGCGTGTTTCATTCCATTCCTTGAGCGCGATCAAAAGAGGTTTGATCAGCTTGCGATTTCCGATGAAGTTGTCATCCGTGAAATCGACCCAACCGCGGTAGCCTTGGTCGTAAAGAACGTCCAGCTCCGCAAGAAACTGATCCGGCGTCTTGACCCTGGGACGACGACCGAAGAGCTCGATGATGTCGCAGAACTCACAGTTGTAAGGACAGCCACGTGATGTTTGCAGGCCGACATGCAGATAGTCGTCAAAGTCAATGAGGTCAAAACGCGGCGCCGGTGTCTTGGTCACGTCGGGCTTGTCATCTGATTCGAAAACGCCGCAGGGTTCACCGCGACGCCACGAATCCAGCCACAACGGGATACTCGCTTCGCCTTCTCCCGCGACGACCGCGTCGGCAGACTGATAGAGTTGTGGTTGGCTGGTCGGGTCCGGACCTCCGACGGCAACGAATTTGTTGTCCTGATGTGCCTTTTCGACGAGCTTTAGGATGCCCGGTTGCTGGGGCAACATACCGCCGGTGCAGATCAGATCGGCCCATTCCCAGTCCGCATCCGACAGCGGCTCGACATTGAGATCGGCGAGTCGAAACGTCCATTGCTGAGGAAGCAGGGCGGCGACGGTGAGCAGACCCAACGGGGGCGCTGTCGCCTTGGCACCGATGGCACGCGCGCTTTCGACAAAGTTCCAATAGTTGGTCTGCTCAAAACGTGGCTGGATCAGCAAACATCTCAGTGGCCGATCGGGCGACTCAGGAAGGCCGCGAGGGTTGTTTGCGGCCAGAATCATGCCACTGCCTGAACTCGAAAAGGCGAGATGAGGTGGAATCCGTCGCGAAGCCTCGCGACTTGCATCGGACCTTAGATTAGTTGGATCGGCACGTCACGACGAGCCTGAGAGGGGAATCCGTTTCAAAATCAAAAAGCGGTTGTCTCAAATAGATGGCGCTACATGGAGGACGTTCGCGAAGGTTTTACAATCCAGAGAGGCTGAATAGACTGAGGCTCCGCCTTGCATTCAACCGACGGGTTGTCGCGGCATTTTCCGCCATTTTTGTATGCCGATGGACTCACGACACCCCAATCTTTTGATCACCGGCGCGACCGGAATGGTCGGTGCATGCGTTTTGGCGAGGTTGCTCCGATCCGCATCGACAGCCTCTACCGGTGGCGAATCCGCGCATTGCGTGATTGCTCGGGGCAAAGGCACGCTCACCGCCGAACGGCGAATCGACTCCGTGCTCGCCCCATTCGAGAAAGCCTGGGGTATCACGCTTCCGCGGCCGAAAGTGTTGAGCGGTGATATCAACCAACCGAACGTGGGCCTTTCGAAGAAATCCATCGATTGGGTTCGATCGAATTGCCAAGCCGTGCTGCACAGTGCGGCAAGTTTAAGTTTTGCGCCCGCGAGTGAAAGTGAAACCAACGAGCCGTTTCGGACGAACGTGGGTGGAACTGAAAATGTCGTCAAGCTCGCGGACGCCTGCGGGCTTTCGGACCTGCACTACGTTTCGACGGCCTATGTCTGCGGCAAACAGCGCGGACGCGTTTTGGAGTCTTGGATCGATGCGGGTCAGGAGTTTTCCAATGACTACGAATCAAGCAAAGTCGATGCCGAACTGTTGGCGGGTCGCAGTTGGTTAGCGGGTCACGACGATCGAACATTGACCGTTTATCGACCCTCGATCATCGTCGACACGCTGGGTCTGACCCCGGTTTCGGGAGACCGCACGATCTACGGTGCGTTCTCCATGTTCCAGATGCTCGCCGGTCGATTCGGAATGCCGCGCGAAGGCGAGTGGTTTCGCAATCTAGGGTTCGGCGGCAGCGAACGGAAAAACTTGATCGATGTGCACTGGGTTGCGGAAGCGATCGAAACGGTGCTGCGACATCGCGACTTTTACGGACAGACCTATCACCTAACCGCTCGCCGCGGAACATCGGTCGCGGAACTGGAAGACGCCTTTCGCTTAGCGGCGCAGGAGAATCTCCGTCGACGAAAGTTTGCCCCCGGCCTGCAGGATGAAACGACGAGACAGTCGGAGATCGACCAACTCGCGGCGCCGTTCGTCAAAACCTTTTTGCCGTACTTCGGCGACGATCCAAACTTCGATCGAAGCAATATCGACACCGTCGTCGCCGCTACCGATTTGAGCGAGCCTCCGCACATCGGTACCGAAGCCATCTTGAAGATGACCCACAACTGGACGGCACCGGCCAGTCGCGTCGTCTACTCACGGAAGGAAACCTCCGCCAGTCGCGACGACGAAGTGGTGGTCTGCGGCTACGAAGTCCGATTGCCCGGCGGCGTGGACGATGCACGTGCATTTGAACGTTTGCTCTTTCGTGGTGAGTCGGCGATCGAGCCGTTGCCGCCGGAGCGTCTCGACCGGGACCTCTATTTCGATGAGCGCCCCGGCACGCCGGGGAAAACGTACACCGAAATCGGTGGGTGCGTGGATCGCGAACCACGTTCAGCGGAACTGGAACGCGAAATCGAGCAGCTCGGTTCGTTTGACCTCACGCACCGCCATTTTGCACAGGTCGCCGTCGCGGCCATGTCATCGGTCATCCACCGGTCGCGTCTCGCGATCGAAATGGACTTGTCGCGAGCCGGTGTCTTTGTCGGGCACAGCGGAGGCACCGAGTCGGGTGGCGCGCTCGCCTTGGCGACTCTCGCGCGATCGGCAACCCGATTCATCGAAACCACGCGGGGCGACATCGGCGAATCGATTGCGGAAGCGGTGCGAACGGATGTGACGGAGTCGCTGCGGCGGTCGCGACCGAAACGCGGCACGGACGGCTCACCCGAACTCAATGCTTATGCGGCCGCGTCACTGGCCGCGAGACTCCTGGGTTTTCGAGGCCGTCGCGAAGTCATCGATGCGGCGTGCTCCTCGTCTTTGGTCGCCCTCCAACACGCTGTCGCAGCGATCGATGCCGATCGTTTGGACCTCGCCGTTGTGGGCGGGGCAACGTTCAACAACGTCGACAACCTCGCGCTGTTTTCGCAAACCGGCGCCTGCAGCGCCAGCGGTTCGTATCCTTTCGATTCTCGCGCGAGCGGTTTGGTCAGCAGTGAAGGCTACGTGGCGGTGGTCGTCGCCCGACGTGGACTGGCGGAGGCAATGGGGATGCCGGTCCTCAGTACGATCCGGGGCGTCGGCATTTCATCGGACGGCAAAGGTAAAGGACTTTGGGCGCCGCGGAGTGAAGGCCAACAGTTGGCGATGCGACGTGGTGCGGATGCGACCCCGCTCGAAATCGACTACCTGGAATGTCACGCGACGAGTACTCAGGTCGGCGACGCGACGGAACTCGAAAGCCTGCGCGACTTGCTGGCACGGGATCGCGATAAACCACTGCCGATCGGTAGCGCCAAAAGTAACCTCGGTCACTTGTTGGAAGCAGCCGGGATGGTCGGCCTGGTGAAATGCTTGATCGCAATGCGACGCGGACAACTCCCGCCATCGATCCACTTTGAAAGTCCAACAGAAACCTTTGATTGGCAATCGGCGCCGATCCGCGTCGTGAACCGCGTGGAGTCTTGGCCGACGTCGACGGCGGGTACCAAAGCGGCGGCAGTCAATGCGTTCGGCATCGGTGGGCTCAATGCTCACGCGGTCTTTGAGCAGTCCGGCGAACGCCCATCCGGCAAGCGTCCTTCCAAGCAGATCACGACGGCGCCTCTGGCAATCGTGGGCCGGGGCCTCGTTTTGCCTGGTGCCGTCTCGATCGATGACTTTGCGACCGTCCTGCGTGACGGGCAGTGCTTGCTTTCGGACCCACCAGCAGACCGCTGGCCGCACGAAATGAACTCAACGCGTCCGATTGGTCTCTCTGAAAACGACGAAGACTATTGCGTCCCTCATGCGCGGGCCGGCTTTGTCCGCGAGTTCACGTTTGACGCCCAGGCGTATCGGATTCCGCCAAAAATGGTCGCCAACGCGAACCCCGCTCAATTGATGCTCATCGAATCGGTGAGACAAGCGATTGAGGAATTTGACGGGGGTCAATGGACGATCGACCGACAGCGGGTGGCCGTCGCGATCGGAACAATGTTTGGAGGCCAATTCAGCAACGAGTTGCAGATCGGCTTGCGGTTGCCGGAAATCTGCCGCGAGATTCGGCGGGCCGCATCTCAACGGGGCGTCGATCCCGAACTCGCAACGCAATGGGCGGAGTCCTACCGCAACGCAGCGCTCGAAGCCTATCCAGCGTTGCTCGACGAGACCGGTGGCTTCACCGCAAGCACGCTCGCGTCGCGGATTGCCCGCACGTTCGACCTGATGGGCGGTGCGTTTGCCGTCGATGCCGATGAAGCTTCGGGAGGCCTCGCGATTCTGACCGCGGCGGAACAGTTGGCTCGAGGGGATATCGACGCGGTGCTGTGCGGAACGGCTTCACGCGCCATCGATCTCGTGGCGCTGGAACAACTGCATCGAAATGGCAGGCTCGCCCGATCGAACTCAATCGATGCCCTCTCACTCGACCCCGCGACGGTGTTTCCCGCCGAAGGCGCCGCGTTGATGATGTTGATGCGGCTTGATGATGCAAAACAGTCGGGACGACCGATCCTGGGCGTTTTGGATCACATCGGCGAATCGTTCGTGGACGATGTTCGCACGGCCCGCATGGAGGAATCGACGAGCACCTCGGCTCGACTGGTGCGGTCAATCGGACATCTCGGCGGCGGCCACGGGGTGGTGAGAGCGATCGCGGAAACGCTCGACCTGGGCAATGGGTCCTCCCAATCGGACACATCCATCGTCGAAACTGCCTCCGATGGATACCAAGTCATTTACAGCGTTTCCCGTCCTGATTTCAATGTGGAGGCAAACCGTGCCCCCTCTCAATCCGCGCCTGTGACTTTGAATTCGAGCCCCCACGTTCTCACCGCGATCATCGACGCAGCGGATCCGGAGTCCCTCGAACAGCGTTTGCGTAACATCGGCCCCAGCGATTACGCGCCGCGCCCCGAACCGCTCTCGTTGCAGCGATGCGTTGCTGTGGTCGTCGCCCGCGACGCCGACGAACTACGCGGTGCGGCTCAGGAATTGATCAAGGGTCCGATCGCGAAAGGCGTCAGCGGTGCGTCGGATCGCTACGCGGCTTGGGTTCGAATGCCGTCGGTCCGAGGCGACAGAATCGCGTGGACCTTCCCCGGCCAGGGGTCACAGTATGCAGGTGAGCCAAGCCTGTTCGAGTTGCCCACGAGCGGATGCCGCCAGTCGATCAAGAAATTCGATGGTTATTTGAAATCGCTCCAATTGGCGCCGATTGGTGATCGACTGTCTGATCCAGAGCGGCAATTGGGTCGTGATGTTTGGTGGACACAGGCTTGGGTGCTGGCGGTCGGCACCGCGCTGACCGACCATCTTTTGGACTCTGGACTACGCCCGGACGTGGTGCTTGGCCACAGTTTTGGTGAGTGCACCGCTGCGTGGGCGGCGGGCGCGATGAATCTTCGCCAGACAATCGAGTTTGCGCGAGCACGAAGCGAAGCCGTCACCGTCCACGGCGGTCCGCGGGGCGAATTACTCTCGGTGCGAGGCGCTCCTTCGCAGGTCGCGAGCGTACTGCAAGAAATCGGTAGCCCCTGCGTGATCACGCATCACAATGCGACACAGCAAACGGTGATTGCCGGGGGACCGGACGCGGTGACGGCGGCGAAGGAACAGCTTTCAAAAGCAGGATTGGCCTCGGTGGTGATTCCCGTCCCTGCTGCCTTTCACACTCCGGGGATGGCGACCGCCCGCGACGTGTTGAAAACAAAGACGGGTAGCTTCGCACTCCGACCGCCGCGGTTCGCGTTTTTGTCCGCAACGCAAAACCGTTACCTCGCCGAACCAGACGACATCCGCACGAACTTAATCGACCAGCTCGTTCAGCCAGTCGGATTTAGTGGCGCAATCGAACGGTTGGTCCGCGACGGATGCGGATTGATTTTGGAAGTCGGTCCGAACAACGTTCTGACGCGGTTGGCAGCCTCCACCGTCTCGGATCAAGCACTCTGCTTAAGCCTGGACAACCGAAGCGTCCCCGCAGAACTGCAAGAGGAATCGGTGAAGTGGGCGTGTCGCTTGTTCCGCGAAGGAATCCAGGCGGGCTCCCCGCGACCGCTGCGAGTGACGGGTCCGACCCAAGACACGATTTCGACTTCGACCGATAGAGTCGAGTCAACGAACCCCGCTGCCCCGACTGCTTCTGCAAACGTTCCGTCGAAACGCGGCTTTGCCGTGGTTGACGTCACCCGACGCGGCCGTCGCCTCGAGGCGCCCCGCAACGAAACCACAACGGAACCATCGAACGGTCGAGCATCATCACCCACACCGACGACGCAGTCCGAGCCGATCGCGAGCGTTCCCGTCACTTCATCCGTGGGCAATGAAAGCGCACGGTCCTTCTTGTTCGATCTCGTGGTCGATCTAACAGGTTACGAACCGGAAATCATCGATTTTGATGCAGACCTCGAAGCCGAACTCGGGGTCGACAGCATCAAGAAAGCACAACTGATCGGCGAGTTGGTGCAGTGGGCGAATCTGAGCGTCACGACGCAAGATATCAAGCTCGCGGACTACCGTTCGATGGCCGACATCCTGGCGCTCGTGCCGAACGCGCCCCAGGCGGCTGTTTCCGTCGCAGCAAACGTTCCCCAAGTCGCCAACGGGCCGAAGACGGTAGCGACACCCAGCGTTTCACCTGCAAGCGCTTCACCGCCCATCGCGACCGTCACTGAAACCGCCTTGGAGAACTCGGAAGCCGAAATCGATGGAGAGTCACTTCAGCGGTTCATGATTGATTTGCTCGTCGACCAAACCGGCTACGACGAAGACATTATCGATATGGATGCGGACCTCGAAGGTGAACTCGGTGTCGATAGCATCAAACGCGCTCAGCTGCTAGGTGAATTGAGCCAACAGTACGATCTGCCGGCCATACAGCTTTCAGATCTCAAACTGTCCGACTTTCCGACCCTGGCCTCCATCCATGCCTTCATCATGGATCAGGCAAGCAGTAAAAAAAAAAGCCTACTCCGATAGCTTCGGCGACGTCTGAACCGAAGACGGCTGACGACAAAGCCATCTCGGTGCCTCCGACCGGGACGCATCGTTTCACGCTTCGAATGCGCGCGGCCGCGAGACTACCCGGGATGCCCGAGGAACCTGTCTTTCGGGGCCCCGCCCTCGTCCTGGGCGACAACGTGATCGCCCGAGCGATTATCGATCGTCTGCGGCAGTTGGACGTTCCCGCCAAGAGCTTGAATGCGTCGAGCATCGCGAGCCTCGATGAAACGCTCGATCGACTCTGGCTTGACGAGGCACCGGCGCATCTCTTCCTCACAACGTCTTGGGATGACGCAGCGACTTGGCTCGTCGACGATTCCTCTAAATTCCAGGCTCGACGTGACACCGCATTGGCAGTGCCCTATCGGTTGTGCCAACGCTGGATGCAACGCCGCATCGATGACGGACGAATGGGCGAGTCCAGTCTTGTGACGGTCGTGCGTGGTGGGGGATCTTTTGGGATTCACCCAGAAGGTCCTGCGTCCAACGAATCCGGCGCGATGGCGGGACTGACCAAAGCCATGCTGATCGAAGCTTGGATGCGTGGGTATCGCGACACGCCGATGCTGGTTGTTGACGCACCGAATTCCGCCACCCCGCAACGCGTCGTCGATGGCATCCTCCGTGAACTCGCCACGCCTTCTTACGATGAAGAAGTGGTCGTCGACGGGGATCATCGCCTCGCGGTCGCGGCGACTCACGCGCCCCTCGCGAATGCCACGACTCCCTCTCCCACCACAACACGGTTTCCGCTGACCCGCGGCGGGACATGGGTCGTCGCCGGGGGCGGTCGCGGCATCACGGCGATGACCGCAATGGCTTTGGCCGAACGACATGATTTGACTCTGCATCTCCTCGGCATGGCACCTGCTCCCGAGATCGACGCGGCGACCCGGGAACACGCACGACGCGACCGTGCCGACCTTCGCCGCGTGACCATGCGACGCTTGCAGGCGGAAGGCAAAAATCCGGTCAAGCTTTGGCGTCAAATGGAAAAAGCCATTGAGATCGACTTAACGCTTCAAGAGTGTCTCGCTCGCGGCATCCGAGCGACCTATCACAGCGTGAACATTCGAGACGCCGCCGCAGTCAATGGGACGCTGGAGAGGATTCGCCACACAGATGGAGCGATCCATGGCGTGATTCAGGGCGCGGGCTCTGGTCAGGACGCGCGATTCGATCGCAAGCGCCCCGACAAAGTCGATCAGTGCCTGAGTGCGAAGATCGATGGCACGGTCGCGCTCGCCGCAGCGACGAAGAATGATCCGCTGGAGTGGTTTGTCGGGTTTGGTTCGATCAGCGGCCGTTTCGGCGCCAACGGTCACACCGACTATTCGGCGGCCAACGACGCGCTGGCGAAACTGATCGGTGACCTTGGTCGACGACGTCCCGATACGCGTTGCGTTACGTTTCACTGGCACGCGTGGGGCGATGTCGGAATGGCAACCAAACCGGAAGCCAAGTTGGCGCTCGACATGATCGGAATGGAATTCATGCCGGCGGAGGAAGGACTCTCGCACTTCTTGTGTGAACTTGAACAGGGTGGCGACGCGGCCGAAGTCTTGATCACCGACCGCCGCTACGTCCGCAAGTTCTTTCCCTGTGGTGAAGACGATGAACCGTTCGCGGCACCGTTGTTGATGCCGAATTTGCGGGCGAGCGAGCACGATCCCAACCATTCAAAGACGTCACACACGGTGACTTTGGATCCGACCCGCGAGCTCTTCTTGACCGAACATCTCGTCGGCCAAAAACCGACGCTGCCAATGGCCGTCGCACTGGAGATGATGGCCCAGGCGGCAACACTTGATTGCGACGAACCGATTCGCCAAGTGCTCGGATTGCGCGCGATCGCACCGCTGAAGTGCCATAGCGATGACGCGTTCGCATTGGAATTGATTCGAGACGAAGACGACCGCTCGGGTTGGCACTTGACCTGCGATCTGCGACGGAAGGATGGTCGCTTGGTCGAAGCGGGTAAACGGCACTTCTCTGCGCGGTTCAGCTCAAGGGCTGCCGAAGACTTACCGAACGATTCTCCGCTCTCACTCTCATTGCCGCAGTCGCCGGTCGATTATTTGCCGCCCGAAGCGCCGGTCTATCACGGACCGTCGCTGCGCTGTTTGCGGACAATCGGATTCGGAACCAACCCGGCGGCGAAGAACATTCCCGTCGCGGTTGGAACCATCGTCGCCCCGTCACCTGCACATTTGGGAGGCGAGCAGCGCCCTCTGAGCGGCTGGGTCACTTCGCCGGCAACCTTCGATGCGGTGCTTTACGCGGCGGGCATGTTGGCCGGACATGTCGGATCGCGGGCGAGTCTGCCGGTCTCAATGGATCGCGTGGAACTCGGTCGTTTGCCGTCGCCCGGCGAACCATTGCGTGTCGTCGTGAGCTGGCTCGTGGACACCGAAGATGGCTCCGGCGGTATTCTTTCGGCGACTTTAACGGGCCAGAACGACGATTTGATCACACGCCTGGTCGGCTATCGCGTGGCGTGGATCGGGTGACGATCGTTATTGAACGAGCAAACCAACCACTCGATCATTGGAATCCTTAAAACGCTGAAGTGCGTCGCGGTCCGCTCCGGCGACAACCCATTGAAATCGGGTGTTCGTGAGAAGTGGTGATCGCATGCGTTCTCGTTCGAGTCGATTGAGCGGGACGATCAAGTCGTTTGTGGGCAGCTTCTGCGGGAGGTCCTCGGGTTGAAGCAGCGCACCCTCCGGCAGCTGAAGCGCCGTTCGGATCCGGCAATCCGGGAACCATTCAACGTGCAAGTTCAGGTCCACTGGATCTGAGAAGACGAGCAGCACGGGATCGCGTTCGGAGACATAGCCCCAGGACTCGCAAGTCATATAAACATCCGGCGCGACTCGGCGATCGACCATGATCAATAAACCGGAACGATACTCCTTATTGCGATTCTCTTTCCAGATGGCGTCTATCTTGTCGTGGAGTTGAACAAAGCCTTGCTGTTCCAACGCATCGTGTTGAGGCATCGGCTGCGGAAGCACTTGGTTTGATCGCCGCACCATCTCGACGCCATCTGCGGAGACGAAAACATCGATTCGCACCCAATCGCTTGGCAGCCGGGCTGTCTCCGATGCAATGATCGAGCGTTCGGTATTTTGACTCAATTGCAACTGAGGTAGCGAGAGATTCAAATCAACTTGCTCCATGATTTTCTGAGCGCGACCATCGATGTCGCGATCGGTCTCCTGTTTTGCTTTGCGGTAGTCTTCCGCGATCATTCGCATCACACGTCGAAACTCTTGCCGCATCTGCTCGACGTTTCGCGCGTTTACAAAATCACCATGGTCAACTGCGATCATCTCAAGCCGGCGTAGTGGTCGCTCATTGATAGATCCGATGGCGTACAAAAGCCGATTGGATCGCAGCATGCGGTTTGCGAGACCGGCATACTCCGTCAACAAGTCGACTTCGGTTTTGGGCGGCAATCGAGAGCCATTTCGCATGATTGAGTCACCGATTCCCCGCAGCGCAGAAGTGGAGAGTGGGGTGTCACTGAGACTTTCAATCCCCTCGAACCACGATTCAACGGCGATTCGAAGGACACGAGGCGAGATCGGTTTTCCGTGATCTTTGCCGTAGACCTTTTCGTCATCGGGAAATCGCAATTCGAAATCATGCGGCCAGGGGTCGTCGGGTAAATGGCATCCTGATTTTTGATTGCCCTCTCGAAGGGCAGCGAGAATGGACCGGCTATCCGCCTCCGTCCATGGCTCAGCGACCGATCCCGCGACGATGCAAGCCTTCGCAAAGTGTGGCAAGGCGTTGTCGGTTTCCATCGCAGCCCAGGAGTCGGCGGCGGCAAGGGCGACTTTGGTGTTCGAACTACAAACCAAACGGGCCCATGCCGCGGTGAACTTCGGGTCCAATGAGATGGCTTCGAAGAATGCGGCGTCGCTGATATCAACGTCGCCCTTCAATCCGAGTTCGGCCATTCGTTGATCGAGCAAACGCTCAGACTGCGCGAACAGGATTCCCATCCCGGCGGACCGCTTCGCTTGATCCGCGTCGGCTTCGTTCGTCGCTTGCTGAATCGATTCCCGGCTGAGAGAACCCATGATCCCGGACATCTCTTTGAGAAATGCCGACGTGTTGTTGTCAAAGGCGAGCACACGTCCTCGCCAGTAGGCCATGTTCGCCGACTTTGGGTACGCCTTCCGCGATTCCAGAAGCAAGCTGGCCTTCTGTTCGGCATCCATCGAAAGCGTTGCAAGCAAGAGCTCCGCGATCCATTGATCCTCGGATTTCGCCGGCTCATCGCCGTGGGCCGGGCAAACATCGGTGAAAAAGAGTCCGATCGAGAATGCGACGGACAGCGCGACCCGGAGAGCGGTGATTCGTGAGCATCGCATAAATCGCTCGAGTTGTTGAATGGCTCGGCCGCGTGTTCGGCTTAACCGGAACAGCCCGAACTCGGCCGGGTTCGCACGGGGAGAGGGCTCAGTGGTGGTATTCGCCGGGGCGCCTGCGGAACTAAGATTTGGGTTTTGCCGGGAAACGCAGGATACCAGTTGGCCGTGACGAATCAGGAATTACTTGGACGCAAAGCGCTCGTGACGGGAGCGAGCCGTGGGGTCGGGCGCGCGATCGCGATCGAACTCGCCCGACGTGGCGCTTCGATCGCCGTCAACTTCCTGAACTCCGAAGCCGGCGCGATCCGAACGGCAGAGCAAATCGATGCCCTCGGTCGGGAGGTAATGCTCGTCCGCGCGGATGTCTCCAGCCGTGAGGATGTCACTGCAATGGTCGGGCAAGTCACCGAGCAATTCGGTGGACTGGATATCGTGATCAGCAACGCCGCCGCCGGCGGATTTCGCGGTCTTGAAGAGCTCAGCCCCGTCAACTTCGAAGCCACGTTGCGAACCAACTCGGCACCGTTGTTGTGGCTCACTCAAGCGGCTTCGGAGTCACTCGCAGCCTCCAAACATCATGGCAAAGTCATCGCGATCAGCAGCCATGGTTCGCAATGGGCGGTTCCGAACTACGGCGCGATCGGAGCTTCGAAAGCGGCGCTCGAGTCGATCGTCCGTCACCTCGCACTCGAACTCGGTGACCGCGGCATCAACTTTAATTGCGTCTTGCCCGGTATCCTCGCAACCGAAGCCATCGCCACGATGCCGGGCGCGGAGAAAATCATCGAAGCCGCGACCGAACGCATGCTTGTCGGCAATCGGCGATTGGAACCGAGTGACGTCGCCCCCGTGGTTGCCTTTCTTGCAAGTTCGGCGAGCGATTTGATTCAGGGACAAACCATCATCGTCGACGGCGGGGTGAGCATCCGTGTCTGACGACGTGGCTCCTGTCGAAACGATGCCTTCGTCGGTCGTCGAGCGATACCTTTCTCGCGCGAGCCATGACGGCCGGATGGTGTTCGACATCACATTCGAACTCGAACGCCCGATTGACGTCGATCGTTTGCGTGAATCGTGGATCAGGACGATGGAGTGTCATCCCCGCATGCACGCACAACTCATCGGGAAAGGAACGCATCAAACGTGGCATGTCGGAAAAGCAACTCCTGACGTGTTGTTCGCCGATGTCCCCTTTGATGGCGATACCGATTCGAACGCGGTTCCGACACCGTGTGTGCGGCGCGGCGCAGGTGCGATCTTGCTTCACAGTTCGAACCCCGAATGGCCTGCGATTCGATTCCGCTTTCATCACGGGGCTTGTGACGGTGTGGGCGCGACACGGATCGTGGGAGACTTCCTGTGTGACCTCCACGGGATTCGTCACCGAAACAGTTCCGAAGACGCAGCCAATCGCGCGGCGAAGGAGAGCGTCACGTCTGGTGGCGGACCGTTGAAGATACCGGACCTGCGCAACACGTGGTCGACGATCAAGGGACGCAACGTACGGTTCGATCGGCACGTCGTCGCCCGAGGTTCAAACGAACTCATGAAGACGGCTGATCATGAGCCGGCACCTCGCTTGATTGCGGCGGATACGATCGCGACGGACCTGACGACCGACAATGCGGATTGGTTGCGAGAGCGACTCCGCGGCGGCGGTATCCCACTGAACGATTTCGCGGTCGCCGCGGTGCTGCGGGCGCTCGGCGATGCTTCGAACGATGCCGGTTCCAACAAAACGTTCTTGATGGTGATGAACCCGGTTCACATGCGACACTGGAAAGACCGTCGATCGACGGCGAATCACGTCGGATTCGCTTACGTACGTCGGCGTCACGACCAAGTGCACGATGGACTGCTAGACTCGGTGCACCAGGAACTCGACTCGGTGCGTCAACACGGCACGGCGGGCGAGCTTTCATGGGGCATCGGTGCGGTGGAAGGTGTCCCCGGTATTTTGCCGTTGATCGAGCGCCGCGGCTGGTTCACGCCGACGGCCAGTCTGACGTGCATCTCGATGCTTCGTTACGGGCGGCGATACGGCTTCGATCGTGGCGCCATGATCGGAGGATCCCCCGTCACCCGATTCGGAATCACCGCTCCGATCCAAGCACGCGGTGAATTAGCGATCACCATTTGGGACATCGGCACGGAACTCGGATGGTCCGTTCGAGCGGCGGCGAAGGATGTCGCGTCACGGGATGCAGCACGTCAACTTGCGTTACGGTTGCGTCAACTGTCTGGTCCTCAATCTCCCCTCGTTGCCTAACCGATTCGATGAATCAAAAGACATTCAAACTGCTAACCGCGACGTTGGCACTCGGCGTGTGCGGCTACTTGGCCTATCACGTTTCCCAGAGAAAGGTTGCGGACATTCCCGACACGGAAGCGTCGGTTGAGAACGACACGAATGATGACGACGCGGAAGAGCGGAGACGTGAGCTTGAGAGTCTGACGCTTGGTTCGTTCGGGACCACCATGGTCAAGGATGATTCCGAGCCGGATCAAGACGCCGTCGGGGCACGCGACATCTCGCTTCGGGTCGGCGTGATCGGTGGAACACCGATGCGGACCGACCTCACCGCAATGGAGTCTTTCCCGTTTGAGAAGAACGAATTGTTTCGGACCTACCGCGGCGCGAATGACCGGGCTTGTCGTTTGATCGTCCCGGGAGTCGCCGTCTCGCCGCCGCTCACGCAGACTCGAAGAAACCAAGGCGGTAGTCTGGGACGCATGACGGCGATGACCATCGGGTTGAACTTCGACACGGCCGGTACGAAGAAGCTCCCGGCCGTGACGCGGGGCCAAGTGACGAAGTACTTTGCCGAACATCGATTGGCCGTACAGCCGGTGCTTCACCGCGATTCCCAAAACCGGCCCTACTTCGGAACCGATTGCCAAGCCGCATTCTTTGAACTCGAGCGACCGGGAATGACGGTCAAGGCGGAGCCGATGATCAGCATCGCCGTCGGACGTTTCCGGGCTCTCGGTTTGGTGCCCGATGTTTCGGAAGAAGACACACCGCGCGATGACATTTTGGGACGCACACTCGCGCTGGCGTTCACATTTCAGCAAAAGGACGAAACGGTGACGGGTGCTGCCGACGCGTCGCGCGTGGCCATGGAAGTGCTGCTGCTTCACCTCACTCCCGATTGCACCGCCGATGATCCCCAGGTCCAAGCGTTCGTCACCAGCGACGACCGGACGAACCTGCATCGGCTGGACACGAACGGGATGCGGCTCAACGGGCCGACACCGGTGATCACCGCCGATGTGCGGTTCAACAAGACCAAACTGATGGGGATGTATCCCGACGATCCGGTTGTCAGCGGCATCGACTTTCGGTCGACGGGCATTCTTTCGATGGACACGATCAAACGACTCAGCACCACAACGTCCGATCGACCAGCGATTAGCATCACCGAGATTCTTGATCAATTCGGCAAGCTCGCCGGCGAACCGATGAGCAACCTGTCAATCACGCAGTAACGCGTGAATGTAGTTGCTGAAGCCGCGCATATCGTCGGGTAACGCATCACGATCGCTCGGCCCGATGACGAGCGGGCCGTCGATCGATTCGGGATGCAGACCGTGGCTACCGCAGACGAGTTTCGCGTCGAGCGGGATGACGTCCATCTTGTATCGGAACCCGAGCTTCTTTTGAGCCAACCGTGCGGCCATCCGTAGCTTGCTCGTCATGAATAGTTCACAGGGGTCGTATCCCGGTTTGCGGTGGATGTCGACCGTGCGCGCGAAATCGGGAGCCAACGCGTCATCGTTCCAGTAGTAATAGGTGAACCAAGCATCGGGTTCGGCCAGCGCGATGAGGTCACCGGCACGCGGATGATCGAGTTCTAATTCATCCGGCTCAAACACTCCGTCGACGCCCTCGGTGCCTTCAAGCGTTTGGCGGATCTTTTTCTTATCACCTGAGTCGCGGACGTAAACGTGGGCGAGTTGATGGTCGGCGACCGCGAACGCGCGGGATTCACCGGGCATCAGCAACTCACCGAACGGACCCTTTCGGACCGAGAGCACGCCCATACCGCGTAACGTTCGATTGAGGTGCACCGGTCGTTTGACGGGAACCAACCCATACTCGGAGACGACCACGACTTGGGCATCAATCTCGTCGGCGGCATTCACAATCGTTTGCACGCACTGGTCCACTTCGCCGACTCTGGCAAGATCCGGCTCGGCGAATCGTTGAAAGTCGTAGTCCAAATGTGGCAGGTACGCCAACGTGACCTGCGGGGTCTTCTCACGCATCACGATCGCGGTGGCATCGGCAATCCATCGACTGCAAGGCAAGCCCGCGCCCGGACCCCAGAACGTAAAGAACGGGAACGCGCCGAGCTTTTCGACGAGACCACACTCGGTGTGATCAAGAACGTCAAAAACCTTGTTTCCGTCGCACCCATAGTGCGGCTTGGGCGTGCAACTGTATTTCGCGGACGACGATTGATTGAACCACCAAAACATCTTGGCGGTCTCGTAGTCGTCGTAGAACGTTTTACCACCGATCAGCGAACGAGCCTGCTGCCAGAACCGGATCTCTTGCGTGTCGCGATAGAACCAGCCGTTTCCGACGACGCCGTGCTCACGGGGAGCGAGCCCCGTCAACATCGTTGCTTGTGACGAGCAGGTGACGGCGGGCAGAGGACTCGTCCACGGCAAAAAGCTCTCGCCACCGGACGCGAGCCGATCCGGCGAAGGGTTTCCCGCAAGAGAACGAAGCGCGGGGGCGTGGGCGAGCAACTTGGGGGTAAGCCCGACCACGTTGATGATACAAACCCGCCTCATGAATCCGGTTCGTCATCCGCCACCGGAGGCAAAGTCAAAACTCGGAAGAGGCAAAACGTGAGCAACAAGATCACGGAGCCGACCGACACGCCCATCACAATCCACCCAGCGGGTTCCATCAGATGTCTCTCAAACTCAAGGAGGTGAACTGTCCGATCCTAGTCTTCCATCGCCCGTGCGAATTTGCCCTGCTTGATCCAGCGGACACCGGCGAAGTGAACCATCACCGTCAAAAGAGCGATCACACCAAGGATGAATAGCAGCGAACGCTGCACCACGACATCGCCGGCAATTTTTGACAAGTAACCGGGTGTGGGAGTGCCATCGGCGGCCGTCGAATCCGGAAGATTCTGAAACACGAACGCGATAAAAATGACAGCGAGGTAGACCGGGACCACAAATTTCAACATGAACTGGACAAAGGTCGGCATCCGCAATTGTGCCCCCACCGCCGACTCGACGGCACCGCGTTCGATGCCGAACACCCAGCCGTAAATCGTGGCCTGAATCATTGCGAGCACGAAGATCAAGAACGTACCGACCCAGAAATCAAACGTATCCAGTGCTTTCATGCCGCCGGAGAAATACAGGACGAATCCGCTACCGGCGATCGTCAGTACGCCCAGGATCAAAGCGGACTGAGCACGCTTCAAACTGAACGCTTCTTCGAGGAACGCGATCACCGGCTGGAGCATCGACAGGCTGCTCGTGATCGCGGCCAGGAAGAGCATGAAGAACCAAAGGAAACCAAAGAATCGCCCGAGTGGCATTTGAGCGAAAACGTTCGGCAACGCGTTGAATCCCAAACCGAACGTGCCTTGGTCGCCGGCGGCGGCGCCGAGAAAGATGAACGCGGCAGGCAGCGTGATCAAACCGCCCAAACACACTTCAAAGAATTCGTTCATGCTGCAAGCCGTCAGACCGCTGAGCACCACGTCGTCCTTCTTCTTGAGGTAGGACGCGTAATTGATGATCACGCCGAAACCGACCGACAGCGAGAAGAAGATTTGCCCCGACGCGGCGAGCCAAGTCTTGGGGTCGCTCAGAGACGAAAAGTCGGGGTTCCACATGAACCCGAGTCCCGCGCTCACTTTATCGGCGGGCAGTGTCAAAACGCGAACAAGGACACAGAGGGCGCAGACCACCATCAACGGGATGGCGAAGCGACAAAAAGTCTCGATGCCTTTCGCGACACCTCGGTAGATCAAGATGAAGTTCACGGCAAACGTGAACAACACGAAGTAAATCAAGTTGGTCGAACCGTTAAAGGCATCACCATCGTTGTTGGCACCGACGAAGTCATCGAAGTACTTCGAGTAAGTCGCGGGATCGTTCCCCTGCAGCAGCGATCCGTTGAGATAGCCGAACGCGTACGCGAGGCACCATGCTTCGACGACCACGTAATACATGTAAATGACGAGCGGAATCAGCAGCGCGGGCACGGCGAGGAACCGCGCCTTCGGGGTGCGACAGATGACCCCGAAGATTCCCGGTGCGGAGTTGAAACCGCGAAGCCCACCGAATCGCCCCATCGTCCACTCGGCCCAGCACAATGGGATGCCGAGAACGAGAAGTGAGATGAAGTACGGGAGCAGAAAGGCGCCCCCGCCATTGGAAGCGGCTTGACCAGGGAACCTCAGGAAATTCCCGAGTCCGACGGCGGAACCGGCGACCGCCAAGATGACGCCGATCCGACTGCCCCACTGTTCGCCGGATCCAGACGACTTACCCGATCCCGACGGCACTGCTGAACCGGAGTCAGTGGAGGTCGTCGGCGGAGCGTCCGACGGGTTTTCAACGGGTTCATACGGATTGGGTGCCGAATCTTCTGAAGCATTATCCACGGGAAAAAGCAAACCCTAACGAGGTTGACGGCGCCGCCTCCGGAAAAGTGATCGCGAGCAATCGCGACTGAAAACGGTTTCCAAATCGATCGCATACACCGCCATCGGCGCTGCATACGATCGGCCCTGCGAACCGTCTTCATCGCGACAGTTTAGCCATCGTGCGTGGCCTTGTGACGCGCAGGACGCATGAGTGGCCAAGTTTTTGCCGGCGTAAGAATTTTGGCAGAAACTTTCGCCGCGGTGTTCGTCCGGGGCGAAGACCGTCGCCTAGCTTGGTAACGGTGAAATAGGCTTCGACTGGCCAGCATGGCGAGCGGATGCCACGGGAATGGTGCCGAGCCTGTCGTTGGCAAAATCCCGTCACGTTGCGGCCGATTCGCGACCGCGCACGCGAGAAGAGAAAGTGGTCAGGGCCGGGCTTGAACCGGCGACACCGGCCTTTTCAGGGCCGTGCTCTACCAACTGAGCTACCTGACCAGAGGATCTTCTCCGAATGAGTCGCGACAGGGCGAATGACCGTCACCGGCCAATCAAAACCCGCTCTCCTGACGAGAAAGTCTCATTCGGGAAGGCGGGATCGTAGGGTATGATGCCCATTCTCGTCAATTGGTTCAGACCGACCGCCTAAATCATTTCAGGCTCGAAATTTATGAACGTTTCCGTGAGTCTCCCGCTGAGGGCCCTGCTGAGCTTCATCGCCTTGGGGGGCATCCTTGTCTCCTCGGTGGCTCAAGCTTACACGCCGGAAGATCCGATCGTGCAGGCGATGGTGGATCGCGGGCTCCGATTCCTCGAGAAGAATCCGCCCACTGACCGCGGCGAGACCGTTCTCTGCGCCTACGCCCACTTCAAGGTCGAACACGACGAGTCGAACCCCGTCGTCAAAGCGGGAATCGAACAAGCAAAACGGTTCGCCGAAGAATTGGCGCGAGAGCACAGCCACAAGGGCACCTACGAAGCGGCAGTTGCGACGCTGTTGCTGTGCGAAGTTGGCCCGAAACGTTTCCGTTCCGAACTTTCGAAATTGCAGCGTTTCTTCCAGGAGTCCCAAAAGGGCCATGGCGGCTTTGGATATCCCGAGGAAGGCCTGGGCGATATCTCGCAAACGCAATACGCCACGCTTGCGATTTGGACGCTCGATCGATCGGGCTACAAGATGGACCTGTCGCGAATCAACAAGGTCATCCAGTACTTGCACTTGGTGCAGGACGTCAACGGAGGTTGGCCCTACAAGGGAACGGTCCCCCGAACGAACCAACTGACACGTCAGAAAGACGTGACCGCCGGGCTGACATTCGCCGCAGGCAGCGCGATGTTGATCGGCGGCGATGCTCTCGGTGCTTGGGGAAAATCGGGACTGGATGACGGACCACAAATCGTCGGCATGCCCAAGGCCGTCAAGATCTACAAAGAAGACGCGAACGAGGCCCGGCGGGAAGCTGCGGCCAATCGGGTTGATAAAGGTCGTTTGCTCGGCGCCGTCAATCGAGGAGCGGGATGGGCCAATCAGAACCCGGACCCCAAACAGGGAAACGTGTATTGGTGGTACTACTTCTGCTACACGCTCGAGCGGTTTGAGAGCTTCCTGGAACTCGCCGAAGGCAAGCGTGCCAACCCGAGTCCACCCTGGTACAACCAAATCGTCAACGAATTGAAGAACCTGGAGTCCCCGTCAGGCGGCTGGACGACCAAAGCCCACACGTCGCCGCAATCCAGCACGTCCTTCGCCGTCCTGTTCTTGATCCGAAGTACCAAGAAATCACTCGGAGCAAGCGTAGGGGCAACTACGATCGGTGGCAGAGGTTTTGGGGACGACGTGAGCAAGGCGCGAATGGTCGGTGGCAAAGTCATCGTCCCGGAGTCGAAGCAGGCGTTGACCGACATGCTCGCATTGCTCGAAGGCGATGGAGCCGATGAACTCGACGGCAAAGCGATGATGGAGCAAGCCGAGCTTCCGAAGGACCCCGTGCAACGTGCGGCACAATTGGATCGGCTCGAACGACTGGTTCGGGGAAGCCAATCCTGGCAAGCCCGCCGAGTCGCGGCACGCGTCTTGGGAACGAGCGACGAGCTTCGCGTCGTCCCAGCGCTCATCTTCGCGTTGAGCGATCCGGACACCAGCGTGCGAGTCTACGCACGCGACGGCCTGCGGTTTATCAGCCGCAAGTTCGAAGGCTTCGGAATGCCGGACAAACCCGACAACACCGAGTTGTTTCGGGCGCAACGAAAATGGCGAGAGTGGTATCGCACGATGCGGCCTGGCTACATCTTCCTCGACGACTGAGTTCGAAAACAAAGCCAAGGTATCCAGAGAAAGGCAAGACGATGGCCAACTCGGTCGAACAAGAACCACAAGTCGACGACGCCAAGCAGGCGATGCAGGAGGATCGCGATCACGAACGGCAGGTCCTCAAGATCAGCCGCTTCGACTCGATCACGTCCTTATTCTTCGCGCTGATCTTATTCCTCGGTGCCTTCGTGACGATGATGTTCATCATCTGGTTGCTCAGCGGAGAACCACGACCAGCGCCCCTCGAAGTCTTGATCGAGGAGCCCGAAGGTCGCGCTGACAACCCGGAAGGTTTTGAACGCGATTTTGAACCGCCGAGCCAAGCGGAAATCGAAGAACTGCTCGAGCCGACCATCGAAGACACGATTCAAGCGGTGACAGATGCAGTCAGCACGGTCGCCGCGACGGTCTCCAACCTTTCAGCAGACAACGCCGTTAGCGGGGACGGAAAAGGAGACAGTCGCCCGCCCGGGCCCGAAGGAAACGACGATGTGATCCCCCGCGGTGAACGCTGGGAGATGAAGTTCAATGCCCGCGGGCGAAAAGACTACGCGACACAGTTGGACTTTTACAAAATCGAGTTGGCCGCTTTCGGCGGCGGCGGCGCAAACGTGATCGAGTCGGCTTCGAATCTCGCCTCGTCGCCCCGAAAGAAGGTGAACCGAAATCCCTCAAGCGAAAAGCGACTTTACTTCTCGTGGAAACTGAGCAACCCGCTAATGCAATTCGACCGTTCGCTCCTCGGCGCTGCGGGAATTTCATTCTCGGGACGCAACGTGGTCCGGCTGATTCCGGCCGACCTCGAAAATCGACTCGCGAACCTTGAAAAAGACTACTGCGAGAGCAAGGGCAAGACATGGCCGGGCTCGATCGCAAAGACGATCTTCGAAAGCGTTCGCGCCGAGAATGGATTTGAGTTCCAAGTCGTCAGCCAACGCTATCGACCGGGCCGATAGCTGGACGCGAAGACCGCTTTCGATCGACTCCTCTGCCCGGGCACTATCGTTTCGACCAATTACAATTCGTCAGTCCTCGAGGACTGCGCGCATCCACTCCACACCTCCAGAGTTCACAACTGATTGAAGGACACGAATGTCAATGATTTTTGCTGCGTTGTCGTTTTTCGACATCATCGCCAACGCGACTTACGGGGCGCTCGCTGCCGTCGCGCTGTGGGGGCTCTACTGCATCGTGGTGGTTTGGAATCGCGTCAATCAAAAACGATTCAAGAGTGAAGACGAGCAAGACGTTTTCATGGACGACGTCGAACAAATGCTCGCGGCCGGTGACTTCGACGGCACGCTCGATTACTGCGAAGGCGATACCCGCGCCGTTCCGCAGATGATCGAGATCGCCGTCTCGAACCGACAACTCGGATTCAAGCGTTCGCGAAAGATGATGATGGACCGCTTCCAGCGCGATGTTCTCTCCGATCTTGAGTACCGGCTCAGCTGGGTGAGCACCGTCATCAAGAGCGCTCCGATGATCGGGTTGTTCGGAACGGTCTTCGGGATGATGGGCGCGTTCCAAACACTGGCGACCGCCGAGTCGGTCGAGCCGAGCAAGCTGGCAGGTGACATTCGAGTCGCACTGGTCACGACCGCGAGTGGATTGGCGATCGCGATTCCACTGATGATTCTCGTCGCCAACGTCAACATCAAGATCGCCAAGATGGAAGACCTCGTCGGTTCGGGACTGGGACGCTTCTTCGACGCCTTCAAAACGGGACTTGCCCGCGTGGGTGGAAACGTTAAATGAGTCAGGTGGTTGCCGACATGGATCTCGATGACGACGAAGATGACTTCGCGCTCCAGCGCGCCCAGCGCGACGACAGCGAGATGGACATCACCCCGATGATCGACATCGTGTTCCTGCTGCTTATCTTTTTCGTGGTTTGCTCGAAGATGGACCCGACGCAAATGGGGGCGATCCCCGATGCGGATAACGGCGTTGCGATCAGTGCAAAGGACTCGGCCGTCGTGTTCATTCAACCGGCGGGCAAGGACAAGGTCACCGTTTCAAAGGTCGACGGCACTCAGCTCAGCACCGATGAAGAAACGCAAGCCGCACAGTTGATCGAGTACATCGATCAAGAACTGAAGACGACCAAAGGGCGGCCCAAGAACCACGTCATGATCATGGGCGACGCTGAAATCCAAGTCGGCGAAGTCACGCGGGTTCAGAAGATCATCGGGGACAATTTCCCCGATGTGAAAAACACCTATATCGCGGTCCGCGAGCGGTAGCGAACTCTCCTCATACGTTTCAAAGCGAATGTCGATTTCCGTCAATTGTCCCGAGTGCGGGGCCATCAACCAGGTCAATGATTCATTGGCCGGTCGACGCGTGCGCTGCCCCCAGTGCGACACGGCGGTGCACGTCCCGGAACTGGATGGCGGGACCCCACCGGCGTTGCCCGACGATGCCCTTGAAGTCGAAGCGCTCGAAGTCGAGGCCCTCGAAGTCGAAGCGGTGGAGGTTGAGACCGTCGAAGCGACGCCGGTTGCACCCGTCGCTGCCGTCGCCAGCGCAGCAACGCCCGCATCGCTTCTCGAGGATGATGATGACGACGACGACTTGGCCGATTTCGGTCGCAAGAAACGAGAGGAAGAAGACGCGGACATGACGCCGATGGTCGACGTCACGTTCCTGCTACTGATCTTCTTTATGGTCACCGCCGCGTTCAGTCTGCAAAAGTCGATTCAGATGCCGCGGCAACAGACAGACCTTCCCAGCCAAACGCAGCAAGACGACCCGGAAGAGGTCGAGACCACCGAACTGGAAATCGACGAGTTCGGCTCCTTCTTCATCATGTCCCCCACGTTTGAACGGGAAACGCCGGGGAAGCAGAACCTGATCATTAATTTGAAGAAAGCCATCGACGACAACGGCGGCAAAACCATGAAAATGGTGATCAAGGTTCACGAGCAGTGCAAACTTCAATTCCTGGTCGACGCGATGGATGCCGGCACGCTAACCGGCTTCTCGCCGATCCAGGTCACTCAAGTGGAAGGCTTTTGATTGCGGCGGGGTCAAAAGCTTTCGGTTTCAAATTCTTAATCCGACGGATGCACGTTTACGATGCTTGCTAATGAATTGATCGATCAACTCGAACGCCGCGGTCTCTTGGATCAAGAGATCATCGAGGCGCTCCGAGAGCAATTGGACCAGGGGGGCGCTCGAGTGACGCCCGAAGCGGTCGCCAAATTGCTGGTCGACAACGGACAGCTCACCCGCTTTCAAGCCACCAAATTGATCGGTGAGCTGCGCAGCGGCGAGTACTCCGATGACGCGGTCGCGGCCGCCGAAGTCGTCGAAGACGATTTGGCCATGATCGATGGCGTCGAAGTGGACGAGGTCGTGGCCGTCGAAGCCGAGCCGGTCGCCGTGGAAGCCGTTGCCGTCGAGGCGGTGGAGGTGGAAGCGGTCGCCGTGGAAGCCGTTGCGGTCGAAGCGGTTCCCGTCATGGCCGAGGATCTGGGCGGCGGCGCGGGCGATCCGCCCGAAAGGCCCGCCCGACGTCGACGGCCGGAACCCGAAAAGAATCAATGGGACTCGTTCAAGGTCTACGGCTTTCTGGGCGTGATCGGGTTTCTGATCCTGTCGGGAGGGCTGCTCTACTTCCTGCTCTCGCGTCAGGATGCCGACAAGTTCATCAAAATGGCGAACGACCTGTACGAACAGGAGAACTACTCGGGCGCGCAGCAGCGTTACATGGATTTCTTGGACGCGTTCGGCGATTCCAACGAGTACAGCTCGCTCGCACGAGTGCGCGTCACCATGACGGAACTGTACCGCGCCGAACCGATGCCGGACCCGACGTTCGCGCTCCAACTGAGCAAGGAAAAGTTGCCGGCGCTGGAAGACGAGGTCGGTCTCGACGAAGAACGCGGAAACCTTGCGGGACTGTTGGTAACGATCGCCGAGAATATCGCCGAGGAGGCGGGCGAAAAAGCGGACACCACCGCAAAGCGCGAACTGCTGAGCCAGCTCGATGAAATGATCGCGCTCACGGAGAACCCGAACTACATGTCGTCGGCGATGCGGACGTCGCTCGGCGGAAGACTCAAGGCCGTTGAGGAAGCCCGCGGGAGCGTGCGGCGAGACATCAATCGCAATGAGCGGTTAGACGAATCGGTCGACATGATGACCAAGCTGCTCGACGAGGAAAAAACGAAAGACGCCTACGACGTCCGCTTCCAGCTCCTCAAAGACTTCCCCGAATTGGCCGATAACGAAAGGCTGATGCAACTGATCACCAGGGCCAGCAGCATCCAGCAGAAGCTCGTCGCTTCGAGCGGTAAGCTGCCTTCGCTGATTGATGCCGAGCCCGACGCCGCGCTCCGGTCAATCGTGCTCAATGCGCGTACCGGACGTCGCGTTCCCGATCTCGCGGACGAAGTCATCTTTATTCGCTCGAAAGGTTCCGTGCTCGCTCTCAACGGTGAAGACGGAACACTCCTTTGGCGTCGCTATGTCGGCTACGGACAAGACCACAGTCCCGTTCGTCTCGACGAAGGAACGGCGGTACTGCTGAGCGAATCCAAAGCCGACGCCCTGCAACGGAGTGATGGTCGAAGCGGTAAAGTTGATTGGCGGACCAGCATCGCCGAACCGTTTAACCAACCAGTCGTGAGCCGTGACGAAATCTTCGTTGCGACTGAATCCGGTCGATTGATTTCGATCGACGCGATTACCGGCGACGCCCGCTGGGCGCAACAAATGCCTCAAGTACTCGAGGTGGGTCCCGGTGTCGATGCCCGAAACTCCATCGCGTACATCCCGGGCGATCACAGCAACCTGTACGTCCTCAATAGTCGCGACGGTAGCAGCCTGGAAAGTTACTACACCGGGCACGCGTCGGGAACGATTGCGGTTCCGCCGACGCCGTTGCTTCAGCACCTGTTCGTCATTGAAAACAAAGGATCGGATTACGCGTTGGTCCACATTCTCGCGGTGGACGACGATGGACGAAACGTGAGCCGTGCCCAAGACTCGGTCCGTATCGCCGGCAATGTCGTGGTCCCACCGATCATCGCCCAACAGCGGCGACTCGTGGTGCTCAGTGACCTCGGTGAAATCCTCGTTTTCGATGTCGAGAACACGTCTGAATCTGACAAGGTGTCGGTCGTCGCAAAACAGCTTGCATCCTACGGCAGCCCGACGCTGACCCAGATGGCCGTCGGACGCAGCCAGATGTGGACGACCGGTTCAAGACTCGGTCGCTACGAACTGCAGGTCAACCGAGAACGTGTCGTACCCGATTGGTTTAAACACGAAGGCGACACGTTCGTGGGCCAACCGCTGGCGATCGGTGAAGCGTTGGTCCACGCGCGACAGTTGCGGGGGACCAAGGGAATTCGCGTCACCGCAGTCGTCCCCGAAACGGGCGAGGAACTTTGGCGAAACGACATCGGCGCGCCCGTCGTGATGCTCAACCAAACGGACCAAGGCATTCATGCCATGACCAGCCAAGCCGCGCTGTATGAGCTTGATTCGCGTGCGCTGCAAACCGGAGCCACAACGGCGCCGATCGAGAACCGCGGCGAGGTCGGCGTGATCATGCGATTCGAAGACCCGCTGCAGATCGATGAGACGCGCAGCTTGTTGATTAACCGTGCCAGCAGCGCCGGCGGATTGCAGGTCGCCGTTTACGACCCGTCACGCGGCGCTGAGAAAATTCGGCTCGTCAATCTGAACATTTTGTCGGGCGAGCCCTCGGGCCGAGGACTGGTCGCCGGTGGTGGCGTCTTCGTTCCCTTGACGACCGGTCGTGCCGTCACGATGAATTTCTTGACGGGTTCTCAAATGGGCAATCCGTTCCAGCCAGTGAGTAACCCCACCGGAAAAGTGGAATGGACCAACGTCGTTCGATTGCCCGATGATCCCAGTCAAGTCGTCGTCGGCGACAGTCGCAAGTCCATCTACCGTCTGCGTATCGGTGACCGCGTCAATCAACTCGCGCAGGCCGAACTTCCGAACCAAACCCTGGGCACACTCGCCGGGGTCGGCAACACACTCATGACGGCGACCAGCGGTCCGGCGGCCGATTTTTTGGTCGGGCTCGACTTGGTCACGCTCAAGGAGAAATTCCAACTTCTGCTTGAGGGCCGAGTCATCTGGGGCCCCGCAAGCGGTGGTGACGTGGGTCTTGTCATGACCAACGATCAATCGCTTCGCGGCATGTCGGTGGATGGAACGAGCAAGTTCAGCATTCCGCTACCAAAGGGCGTCCCCGTCGGACAGCCGTTGCAACACAATGGCAACATCATCTTGTGCGGCAAGTCGGGCTGGGTCGCCGTCATCGACCCGGTCGCCGGCCAATTGGTCGGACTGACGGACCTCGGGCAACCGCTCTCGGCCACCCCGATCATCTTGAAAGAACGTTTGCTGGTGCCCGGCGAAGAAGGCGTTGTTTACATCATTCCGATTCCAAGCTCGGTTGACCAATGAGATTGAATCGAATTCTGCTGACCTTTATCGGATGCGCGCTGGTCTTTCTGACGAGCGGTCGCCTCCACGCACAGTTCCTGAACTACGCGGAATCTGGAAAGCCCGAAGACACCGGCTTGGGGCTGCTGCAGGAAGAGCCGCACGACATCATCTACATCAACGAAGAGGCTGGTGGCGGCTGGGTCAAGGCAAGACGTCTTCCGATGCGGGACATGCCGACCTCGACTCGCGGCTCCTTGCGTTTCTCAGTCCTCGGCATCGAGGACAACGAATTCGTGGTGAAATGGGTCGATGTTGAAACGATCGATTTTTGGGAAAAGCGACTCGAACGAGAGACCGGCGAACGCATCGCCCGCGGGGACTTTGTCAGTGCGTACCCGTTCCTCTCGATCTTGATTCGCGACTACCCGCGGCGCAAAGGATTGACCGAGCTGCGTGCTGAATTCTTGTGGCAAAACGCGATTCAGCGTGCAGGTCGAGGTGAGCGGGAGGAATCGCTCGCGATGCTCGAAGAACTGCACCGGTTTGCGCCGCGTTACAAACAGTCCCAAGTGATCAAGGCGATCAGCGGAACGACGAGCACGCTGATGGACGCATTGATGAAGGAGGGCGACTTCGACAACGCCCAAGTCCTGCTGGCTCGGCTCAAAGAGGACTACAAAGAGTTTGATCTCCCCGCGATCCGTAAGTGGGAAGGCGAGTTTTTGGGGATGGCCCAGGAAAAACGCGAAGAGGCGGTTGCGGCCGTTCGAGCGAAGGACTTTCGTTTGGCAAGACAGAAGGCCAAAGAAAGCTTGTACCTCAAGCCTGATATCGCAGGCGGCGAAGAGTTGCTTCGCCGGATCGAACAGACCTATCCGATGGTGAACGTCGGCGTGCTTCAAGGTGCATCGGTGTTCGACCCGGTTCGACTCGACAACTGGTCGGCGCGACGAGCGGGTCGTTTGCTCTACCGAAATTTGTTTGAAATCCAGGGTGCGGCTCCCGAGGGCGGAGACTACGACTTCCTGTTCGGAAGCGTCGAAACGACCCCAGACCGAATGATGCTCGAGTTGGTCCTGCGCCAGGAAAAACTGCCGAGTCCTCTCAACAAAATTGAAGTGGATCTCTTGGCCGATCAGCTGGCGATGCGGGCGAACCCCAGCCAATCGACCTACTTTTCACCCTGGGCCGCCGCGGTGCAAGGCATCGGAATCGACGGACCGAAGCGAATCCAGTGTCAGCTCCGACGCCCCAACGTGCTGCCGACATGCTTGCTGCAAATCAACGTCGACGCCAGTTGGTTCGGCGGAGAAGTGGGCGGGCAAACCGGCGACTACCGAATTGCTTCGGTGACCGACGATGAAACAAGGTTCGTGTTAACCGAGGATGCAAAGCGAGCCAACCGTGACGGCGGAAAGCCACGCGAGATCAGCGAAATCCGCTGCGGCTCGGGTTCCGATGCGGTCTCGAAACTACTGCAGGGCGAAATCGATGTCCTCGACCAGCTCTTTCCCGCCGACGCGATACGGCTCGCCGGAAAGCGGGATGTCAAAGTCGTGCAGTACCCACTACCGACGATTCACATGTTGGTTCCCTGTTCGGACCACGTCTTCGTGAGCAACAAGAATTTTCGCCGTGGATTGCTCTACGCGATCAACCGTGAAGACATCCTCAAGGGCGAGCTACTCGAGAATCTTGAATCGCCCGGATGCAAAGTCCTCTCCGGCCCGTTCCCGGCGGGTTTGGATGACGACGATCCTCTCAGTTACGCCTATGACCAGAACATCACGCCCCGACCCTTTGAACCGAGCCTTGGTCAGTTGCTGGTCGAAATCAGCAAATCGCTGATGGCAGACGAGGCCGAGAAGAAAGAACAGCCCGAACCGAAACTTCGCCCGATCCGCTTGGCATTCCCGGCTGACAACCTTTCACGCGTCGCATGCGAAGCGATCCGCAGCCAATGGGAGCTGATCGGTCTCGAAGTCAAACTCGTGGAGTTGCCCGTCGGTCAGTCCTACCCCGAACCGGACACGGCCGACATCGTCTATGTCTCCGCCGCGATTTGGGAACCCATCATCGATGCACGACGTTTGCTTGGGCCGCGAGGGTTGGCGAAATCGGAAGATCAACTGATTGGCCTGGGACTTAGACGCCTGGAAGAAGCTCGTAATTGGCGTGAAGTTCGCCAACGCTTGATGGACCTGCATGCGATTTCGCACCATGAACTCCCCGTGTTGCCGCTATGGCAAATGGTGGACTCGTTCGCATACCGATCCAACGTTTCCGGCATTGGAAGCCGTATCGTTTCCCTCTATCAAAACGCCGGCAGTTGGAGATTGGAATTTTGACTCGCTTCTTCCTCCAAAACCGCTTTCTGTTTGCTTTGTTCGTCGGTTGGATTTGCGTTCATCCGATCACACGGGCGGACGACGATAAAACCGGTGAGACTTCGGCGGCAGTTGCCGAAACACCGGCAACCGGCGACGGTTCGACCGAAGAAGAATCGAATGAACCAGAAGAGTTGCCTTGGGATTATTCACCGTACAAAGTCCTCATCTGGATCGCGTCGGAAGACCCCCGCTACAACGCTGACTCGCTACGCGAACCGGTGTCAGAGTATTTGAACCGTGACTTCAACTCGATCTGGCGGACCACGGTCGTCGATGCACCGCCGGCGGTTGCCACGTTGGCATCACGCTCCATGAAAACGCTGACGCACGAGCAACTTGTCGCGTCGGATCCGGTCATTGCGGTCAAAATGAACCATGAGGATGCGGTTCGCATTCAATCGATCCGAACGCTCAAGCCGCATGTATCGAACGTTGGATTGACTTCGGGAATGCTCGAGGTGATCAATCGCCGCGCGGAAGCCTTCGGCGATTCAAGCATGTTCAACACCTCGGATTTGCTGACACCATTCGATGGCGATGCGCTCGCGTTGGCGGAGACCTGGGCGGACGATTCAACGGAGGCATTGGTTGTCACGCGTGGTCAAGCGTTGGCACTGGACGAACCAAAAGCGAAATTCATCGCGATGCCGATCAGTGGCCTCGTGTTTGACACCCTCGACGAATACGACAAGGTCTACATCGTCCGCATCCGCGAAGAGCTAGGTGTGGGACGCGTCGCCGCGATTGAACTCGAAACGCTGATGCGTCACTTCGGTTCGGTGATCGAAGAACCCTTCGCCTCCAACGCTGACTTGCCACAAGTGGTCGGCCACTGTGTGACGCGAGCGTTTTCGCCGATGGTTCGTATCGACGAAGCGGGCCAAAAGACTGCGGTCGGCTTGATTCGCGCCGGGCGACTCATCCTGGATCCCGAGTCTCCCGCCAATGTCCACGTCGGCGACGCGCTGCAACCGATGATCCGCAAGAACGATCGGATTGGTAACCCGATCAAGCCGCCGGGGCGCGTCGATTGGGCGTGCTTGATCACGATGGAAAAGACCGGTCCCGAAATCAAGATGGACTACCACTCTGGACGCTACGGTGGTTTGCAGGGAAGACAAAATCGCCGAACGTTCCGCATGGGGATGAAGGTCAACCCACGCGATGAATCGACCGAACTGCGCCTTCACGTTCAGGGCCGAAAAGATTTGCCATTGATCGGCTACGAACTCTACGAACGAGATCTTTCGAGTAGCACTGGCAAGGCGATGACGTTTGTCGTTCGGACCAACTGGGATGGGCGCCTGAATGTGGAGAAGGGTGACAGACCGATGCGGTTGCTGTACGTCAAAAATGGCGGCGCTGTCCTTGCCCGCCTGCCATTGATTCCCGGCCTGACTGAACAAGAGGTCGCAGACCTCAAAGGGGACGACCTGCGACTCCAGGCAGAGGCGTACATTCGTGGCGTTCGAAACGCGATTGTCGACTTGGTCGCCGTCCGCAAATTGCTCGCCGCTCGGATCCGAAAGCGGCTTCGCAAAGGACAGACAAAGGAGGCTGAAGACCTCTACAAGAAACTACGGGAACAGCCGACCAACGAGAAATTGGCCAACGAGATGGGTCGTCGTCAGGCGGGCTTCCTTCAAGAAATCGGGATTCGAAACGTCGCCGAACGTAAAAAAATCGACTCCATGTTTTCCAAAACGCGTGAAATGCTCGGCAAGCAGATCAACGATGCGATCATCCGCGAACTCGGTGCTGATTTCGATCGAGCGGCGGCGAACGGCGGAAAACTTCCCCCCGATCCTCCGAAAGAGGAAGAAGGCGCCTTCTTCCTCTTTCG